>PMUM01000290.1 GCA_003166855.1 Acidobacteriaceae bacterium
GAATGCGTCCGGGGCTACGTGGGGCGGCCTTACGACCACCCGTCCGAGGCCGACCGCTACCAGATGATCCGCACCTACTTCCAGATGCTGATCGAAGAAGAACTGCCCGACGCCGTAGGCAAGATGAAGCAGTTCGCAAGCTGGTTCACCCATGGCGTGCCCGGTGGCGCGGGCCTGCGCAAAGCGATCTACGAATCGAAGAGCGCGCCAGAGATCCTGGCGCGCGTGGAAGAATTCTTCGAAGCCAGATTATGTGGCGCGTGCGCCACTTCAGCAAGCTCAGGACACGCTCCCGCCCGCGAAGCTGCCGGCGCAATGCTCGTGCGCAATAGCTAGAAGACTAGTCCGGCCAACGAACCTGCTCCAGAATCGCTCGCAGGCGCCTTCCCTTCTGAGGGTTGATCATCTCCACAAAAGCCACGCGCCCCTCAAGGTGCGCCCGAAAACGCGGACGCCCCTCGCGGTTCTGACTCTCGGGTCCCACTCGAACGCAGTTGGTCAGCACAGCCTTCAGCCGGTCGAAATCGCGTCGAGCAATGTTTGGACGCTGGTTGGTCACGAGTCCCGCTAGATGCTGCCGCACTCCCTGGCGCATGACCCGCGTCTTGCGATGATTCACCGCGAACCCTTCCTCCAATAGAATCGCCGCGACGTGCAACTCGAAGCGCTCGACGCTCTTCTCAAATCCCTCACCGCCCGAAAACGCGAGATCATCGGCATACCGCGTGTAACTCCCGCCCGCGGATTGAGCCAAGGCAGCCAACCGGCAATCGAGCCGGTAAAAGGAAATATTCGCGAGCGCAGGCGATGTAGGTGCGCCCTGCGGCAGATGCGGTCGCGCGTACAACCGCCGTGCCTCGCCGACGCCTACCGAGCCAAGATTCGTCGCGATCCCATTCCAGACGTCCCGCGGAGTGGCATTCGTGCAAATTCCTCCGAGCAGATCGGCGACCGACTCTGGGTATCCCAACGTCCGAAAGAAATTCTGAATCCGCACCCCGCCGAACGTGGGAAAGAAGTCCCGCAGATCCATTCGCAACACAACCCGCTGGCCCACGTGCGGCGCGACAAATGATTTGATCGACCGCTCCTTCACGAACCCATGCACCGCCGGATGCGGCGGGATCTTTTCGAGAATCCACAGCAGAATCTGCCGCTGCAAGTCCTTTAGGCGCGGCTTCGGCGCCTCAATCAATCGAACGCTGCCGAACCGCTTGGCCAGAATCCGGTAGTGATAGTGCCGCAGCTGCTCGCGCGAGTTTCTGTACCCCAGCGCCTTCAGATCGGCGAACCACCGCAACTCGCCGGGGTCAAGCCCCAGCCACTTGGCCAAGTCTCCCGGAGAGTCGATCGCGGGAATGTCCCACGTCACGGCGGCTGCCGTAGGCCGCATCGGCTGCGGTACCGTCAGCACCTCTCTCAACTGGAGTTCTCCGGAATATCTCGATCGCGCCCGCTGCAAGCCCGCGTCGCCCCGCAGAAACCGAACCACATCCCGGTGTCGCGGACGCGTCCCCGTTCCAAAGTTTCCTAAATAGCGCAGGGCGAGCGGACGAATCCAACGCCAAGACTTGCCCAGTGTGCGGCTGCAGCGATAGACAAGGAGTTCAACGGTTGGTTCGCCGGCGACAAGAGCCTGGGCCAGCGCCCCGAGAAGAGAAGAGTCCTGCATGACAAACGACGGCGGAATGCTCCAACGAGTCCGACCCTGCGTGAGCAAGCCTGCGCCGGAGCGCAGAGACGCTCACGCGACGAAAATCCCACCTACTCAAGTTCCCCTGGGGTAACCCCAGAGAGGCCCAACCCGGCCCGAAAGCCCGGTCCAAGCCAAGCTTGGAGCATTCCACCGCGCGGGGACAATATAGCAGTTTTCGGAAATGTGGCGCGGGCTCCCCCGCCCGCGAATTCCACAGTGGTAGTCCCTTAGGACTTGTCTTTTGCCCCGCCCTCTGGCGCAGGAATTCTCTTCACGTCCAACGGTCCGCCGTCTTCCCCCGCGCTCCACGTTCCCACTAACTTGTCGTCAGCAATGTGCAGCGAGATAGTGCCCGGCCCGCCGGCATCGAACTCAATCGTGACTGCTTCCGCCTGGTGCGAGCCGCCGGTGATGGGAAAATCTCCGTGCGAGGAGTGGATTGTGCCGGAGAGCGCGCCTTCCTTCTCGGTCAGATCAATGGCGACCGTGATCACTTCTTCCGCCTTGTTTTGCGCGGAGCCTTCGTAGCGGCCCGTCAAAGATGCCTTGGCGGGCACGCTCTTGTTCTGCTGGGCTTGTGCCACGAAACAGAGCGCGAGCATCACGAACGCGATGCACCAGCGTTCGGCCACGAATATTCGACCAAGCTTCACTACACTCTTCTGCGACATTTCGATTCACACTCCCTTCGCTACCATTTTTCCCAACTCATCCCTCTCCACATACGCCCACGGCGTCTTCGGATCGTGCGTGAAAACCGTCAGCCACTTTTCCGGCACTGCCTGAGCATAATACTGTTTCTTGCTCTCAATCGTTTGCAGCGGATAAAGGTCGAAGCCCATGCCCCAGGTCAGGTCGATGTGCGCCGTCGTGGGCATCAGGTCGGAGATGTAGCAGGCCGTCTTCCCTTGACTCCGCACGATTACAGCCTGCATGTGCGCCGTGTGCCCGGGAAACGTCTTCACGGAAATGCCCGGGACAATTTCTTCGCCGCCCTTGAGCAGCGTCATCTGCCCGCTCTCGACCAGCGGATCGTAATTCTCAGAGATGAAGCTGATGGAGTCGCGCTCGCTGGGGTGCCGCGCATACTGCCACTCGCCTTCGGGAGCATAATACTTCGCGCGTGGAAACGTCGCGACAAACTTGCCATTCCCGTCGCGCACGGTGTTCCATCCGCAGTGATCGAAATGCAGATGCGAGTTGATGACGATGTCCACGTCTTCCGGCGAAACGCCGCCCGCCGCAAGATCGTTGAGTAGTCCCGCCGGCTGCCCGTAAAACTTGGCCATGCGCGGCGAGAGCTTGTTGCCCATCCCGGTCTCCACGAGCACGGTCTGCTTGCCGGTGCGGATGACGAGCGTATTCAGTCCGGCCGTGACGTAGTTCTTTTCGTCGGCCACAACCTTGCGTGACCACATCACTTTTGGAACGACGCCGAAAAATGCGCCGCCATCGAGCGGGTAAGTACCGTCCGAAAAAACGCTAAGTTCGAAGTCGCCAAAGGTAAGACGGTGCATGAAGCTAGTGTGCCATAGCGAATCGTCTACGCCCTGTCATCCTGAGGCCTGCNNTTTGCAGGCCGAAGGATCTATGTACCTTGTTGCCTGAGAAGAGCTAACCATAGTGACGACGGAGCAAACAGAAATCCACAGCCTTGGCGCCGAACTGTGTGACATCTGACCTTGCGTCGGATTTTGAAGTGCGGCATTATATGCACCGGCGTCGCCGTGGGTGAACCCAGAGAGGTCGAGCCAAGTGCTGTGTTTTCAAGATTTTGACCTCTAACCCCTTGGGGCTCAAGATTTTGCAGACAGATTTTGCAAACCCCGCGCCAGTCGCGGGTTTCAGAAGGTAGGGGGAGGGGGGGTAGGGGGTACTAACCAGTAACCTTTCCCGTTTCGACTCCCTCATTCCAGACTCCCTCCGCAATTTTTCCTCGCCGCGCGCGGTTGGAGATTTCCGCATCGTTGCAGCATCTAATGTTTATCAGTTGATTACTCCTTAAAAAA
>PMUM01000318.1 GCA_003166855.1 Acidobacteriaceae bacterium
TAAATCGCCTGCACCGAGGTGACCGAACCCTTCTTGGTCGACGTAATGCGCTCCTGCAGTTCACCCATTTCCGTTGCCAGGTTGGGCTGGTAGCCTACGGCGCTGGGCATGCGGCCCAGCAGTGCGGATACTTCCGAGCCGGCCTGCGTAAAGCGGAAAATGTTGTCGATGAAGAGCAGCGTGTCGGCGCCCTCGGCGTCACGGAAATATTCCGCGACCGTCAGCCCGGTCAGCGCCACGCGCAGGCGTGCCCCTGGAGGCTCCGTCATCTGCCCGTAAATCAGCGCGGCCTTGGACTCCGCCGGCTTGCCCGGCTTGATGACGCCCGACTCCGTCATTTCCAGCCACAAGTCGTTGCCTTCGCGGGTGCGCTCGCCGACGCCAGCGAATACGGAGAATCCGCCGTGGTTTTTGGCAACGTTGTTGATCAATTCCATAATGACGACGGTTTTACCCACGCCAGCGCCGCCGAACAACCCGATCTTGCCGCCCTTCAAGAACGGCTGGATAAGGTCGATAACCTTCACGCCGGTCTCGAACATTTCCGCGCTCGTGGCCTGCTCGTCAAAGGCGGGGGCGAGACGGTGAATCGGCATTCTCTCTGTGTACTCGATCGGGCCGAGTTGATCGACCGGCTCGCCGATCACGTTCATCACGCGTCCCAGAGTGCCTCGGCCCACAGGAACGGAAATCGGTCCGCCCTGGTCAATGGCCTTCATGCCACGCACCATGCCGTCTGTGGGCTGCATGGCGATGCAGCGCACGCGCCCCTCGCCGAGATGCTGTTGCACCTCGAGAATGACGCCGATTGGACTGGGCACGGTGAAGCCGTCGCTCACCACCTTTACGGCCTCATAGATGGGAGGCAGCTTCCCTTCGGGAAACTGCACGTCCACCGCTGGACCCGCGATTTGAATGACATGTCCTACGTTTTCAGGCATAAAACCTCAGCTTTTAGCTATTAGCTCTTAGCTCAATCTCATCGCCGCATGCATCATCGCGGATTGTTCACTTCTTACTCGCGAACGACGTCACAAGCAACCCTGCGTCAATCTTCCCTAAAAAGCTAAGAGCTAAAGGCTAAGAGCTAATAGCTTCTTCTCACATCGCCGCCGCGCCGCTGACGATTTCGATGATCTCTTTCGTGATCTTCGCCTGGCGGGCGCGGTTCATGACCAGCGTCAGGGAATCGATCATGTCAGTGGCGTTGTTCGTGGCCGAATCCATGGCGGTCATGCGGGCGGCGTGCTCCGCAGCGACCGATTCCATCAATGCACGAAAAATCTGAATACTCACATACTTGGGCAGCAGCGCGCGAAACAACTCTTCCGGCGTCTGCTCGTAGATGTAGTCCACTTGCGCCGTACCAAACTGCGAGGCGACTTCTTCGACCTCGTGATCGGGGCCGCGCATGCCCACGCCCGCTTTGATTGCCGCTTCTTTGGCTTTCTTCTTCTCTTCTTCCGTCATCTCCTCGACCAAGCGGACGGTTTGCTCGCCGATCTGCTCGATGGGAAGAATCTGTTCCACGATGAGGCGCTGCGCGATCACCGACTTGAATTCGTTGAAGACAATGTAGACTGCGTCAATCTCTTCTTCTTTGTAGCGGGCAATCACGCTCTGGGCCAGCGCCGAAGCCTGCGCGAATTCCAGTTTCCCGAGAACGCCCACATGTTCCCCGGTGATCTGGATCGCTCCGGCGCGCTCGGCCTCTTCCGGTTCGGCCTCGATCGAATCGACTAATTCCGCCAGACTCTTCGTCTGCACCTTGGCAGCCGGGTAGCGGCGGCGCAGGAAGTCGCGCCCCTTGCGGCCGACCGCTTCGATATCGACGTTTTTGCCAGCTTTGGATTCGAGGAAGCGCGTGGCGGCTTTCGTGATGTTCGCGTTGAACGCGCCGGCCAGACCCTTGTCGCCGGTGACTACGATCAGCAGGAGGTTCTTTTCTTCGCGCTGCGCCAGTAGGGGATGCTTCGGCTCGCCCGTCTCGGGATCGTAAATCTCCGCGCGTGCCACCAGCGACTTCAGTACATTGGTCAGCATCTGCGCGTACGGACGGGCGGCCAGGGCCCGTTCCTGCGCACGGCGCAACTTCGCCGCCGAGACCACTTTCATGGCCTTGGTAATCTGCCGCGTGTTGATCACGCTGCGAATACGGCGACGGATGTCGAGAATGTTTGCCATGGAAAACCAGTTTTCAGTACTCGGTACTCAGTACTCAGTCAACACCGCGCTGGGCACTCATGTGTTCCGAGTACTGAGTACTGCGTACTATTTCGCTACCGCTTCCCGCGACGCTACGAACTGCTGCTTTGCTTCTTTGATTATGTTCTGCAACTGGGTCTTCAACGTGTCATCGAGAATCTTCTTCTCCATGATCGTGCGAAGGATGCCAGGATTGGTCGAGTCTACGTACTTGAAAAGTTCTGCCTCGAAGTCGCGCACTTGCGCTACCGGGAGGTCGTCGAGGAATCCGCCGGTGCCGGCCATGATGATCAGAATCTGCTTGGAGAACGGCAGCGGCGAGAATTGATTCTGCTTGAGCAGTTCGACCAGCCGTTGTCCGCGATTCAACTGGGATTGCGTGGCCTTGTCGAGATCGCTGCCGAAGGCCGCGAAGGCTGCCAGTTCGCGATACTGCGCCAGTTCCAGTTTCAACGTGCCGGCCACCTGCCGCATGGCCTTGATCTGCGCGCTGCCGCCGACGCGACTCACTGACAAACCTACGTTCACTGCCGGGCGCACGCCCTGGTTGAACAAGTCCGTTTCCAGATAAATCTGGCCATCGGTAATCGAAATGACGTTGGTCGGAATATACGCCGACACGTCGCCCGCCTGCGTCTCAATAATTGGCAGCGCGGTCAAACTTCCGCCGCCCATCTTGTCGCTCAGTTTGGACGAGCGCTCCAGCAGGCGCGAGTGAAGATAGAACACGTCTCCGGGATACGCCTCGCGCCCTGGCGGACGGCGCAGGAGCAGAGAAATCTCACGGTACGATGCCGCATGTTTGGAAAGATCGTCGTAGATGACCAGCGCATGCCGTTTGCTGTCGCGGAAATATTCGCCCATCGCGGTTGCCGCGTAAGGCGAGATGTATTGCATGGGGGCGGGCTCTGACGCTGACGCCGCCACGACAATCGTGTACTCCATCGCCCCGGCATCTTCCAGAATCTTCACCACCTGTGCGATCGACGAGCGCTTCTGACCGATCGCGTTATAGATGCAGATCAGATCGTTGCCTTTGTTGTTGATGATGGTGTCGAGCGCGACGGCCGTCTTGCCGGTCTGGCGG
>PMUM01000464.1 GCA_003166855.1 Acidobacteriaceae bacterium
GGTTTCAAAGTTTCATAGTTTCCAAAGCCTGGCGACGAAAACATTGAAACTCTGAAACCTTGAAACCTTGAAACTTTGACCTTCACATCAGCTTCTTCCGTACCATATCCAGCGCCATGGTGGAGGCGAAGCGGCGGATGCGTTTTCGGTCGCCGGGGAAGTTGCGGTGCACTACTTCTGTGCCGGTGCTGCTGGATACGGCGTGGAACACCATGCCTACCGGCTTGTCGGGCGTGCCGCCGTTGGGGCCGGCGACCCCGGTGATGCCTACACCCAACGTTGATTCGCAGCGGTAGCGGATGCCTTCGGCGAGCGCGGCGGCGACTTCGCGGCTGACCGCGCCGTGGCGGTCGATCATTTCCGCGGGGACTCCGGCTAGTTCTGTCTTTAGGGCATTCGAGTAAACAACTGCGCCGCCGAGAAAGTAGCGCGAGCTTCCGCTGATCGAGGTGATGCGTTCGGCGAGCAAGCCTCCCGTGCAAGATTCCGCTACGGCGACCGTGGCGTTACGCATCTGGAGCCAGTAGCCGACGATCTGCTCGAGAGATTCTCCATTGCGGGAGTAGACCGCGTCGTCGAGTTCATCTTCGACGACACCGGCGACTTCATCGACGCGGCGCTGGGCTGCGTCCTGGGTGGGCGCGACGGTCTTGAAGTGCAGTTCGATTTCTCCGGCGCCGGCCAGGATGGTGGTCTCAACATCTGTGTAGCGCTTGTAGATGGGCGCGACGCGCGCGTCGACCGCGGATTCGCCGAGCATGGCTATTTTCAACGTGCGGACGGCGAGGAATGCCGGAGGAACTTTGGCGTGCAGGCGCTCGCGGACCTCGGCTTCGAAGAGGGCTTTGAGTTCGTGCGGAGGACCGGGGAGCAGAATGATGATGTGCTCGCGGCCATCGAATTCTCCGCTGAGCCACTGTCCGGGAGCGGTGCCGTTGGGATTGGGAAGGATGGTCGCACCATTGAGCACGTCGGCCTGCTTGGCATTGTTGGGCGACATCTTCCAGCCGCGTTCAGCGAAGCGCTGTTCGAGGCGAGTGAGGATTTCGGGATCGCGGCGCACGGTCAGGCCGAGAGCTTCGGCGACGGCTTCGCGGGTGAGATCGTCTTCAGTCGGGCCGAGGCCGCCGCTGAAGATCACAATGTCGGAGCGGAACAGGCCGTGCTGGGCAGCGGCTACGAGGCGGCGGAAGTCATCCCCGACAATGCTTTTGAAAATTACGTCGACGCCCAGCCGGTTGAGTTGCTCGGTGAGGTAGAGCGAATTGGTGTCCATGCGGAAGGGTGTGAGCATCTCGGAACCCACCGCGATGATTTCGGCGTTCACTGGATAAAAGTCTAAATGAAAACCACAGAGGACGCGGAGGACATAGAGGAGTGGGCGGCGGGAAGCAGATTCCTCACTTCGTTCGGAATGACAAGACTAAATTAATCGGGAATCAGCGGGAGGCCTTGGATGTTCCAGGCGAGATGGTGCACGGCTCCGCCGCCTTGCTGAGCGGCGCCGGAGGTGGCGAGGATGACAGAGCGTCCGGGGGCGAAGGCGAGGCCTACTAAGCCTTGGCCTGCGACTTCAAGATTCGCCAGGCCGTTGGGCGCGATTTTCACGATGCCACGGGTGCCGGAGAGCGAGGCGGCGACGTAGAGATTGCCGTCCACGTCGAAGGCGAGGCCTTGCGGCCTTCCCAAGCCTTTGTAGAACGTGGTCACAGATCCGTTGGGATCGATTTTGAAGACGCGATCGTTGGGGCCGGTGACGAACAGGTCTCCGTGCGGACCGAACGCCAGGTGATAGGCCGAAACGCTGAGTTCGAGCGTGGCGAAGACGAAGACCTGCTGATCCCGGGAAATCTTGAAGATGGTGCCGTTGCGGTCGCCAACGTAGAGACTCTGCTCGCGATCGAAGGCGATGCCAGTGGCGACGCCCATGCCTTCAGCGTAGGTGGTCACGGTGCCGTTGGGAGACACGCGGTAGACCGCGCCGTCAAAGCGCGAAGAGACGTACGTCTGTCCCTGGCGGTCGAAGGCGATGGCGGTGGCGTTCATCATCTCAGTGACGAAGGGCTTGACGTTGTAGTTGGTGTCGATCTTGAAGATGGCGACGGGAACCTTCTGGCCGCGAGAGCCGGAGAAGGTGACGTAGATGTTGCCCTCGGCGTCGACGGCGGGGCTGGTCACAGGGTGAAGATTTTCTGCGATGGGCACGGCGACCTTCACCGTGTGGGGATTGCTGACGTGGCCGTTAGTGGCTACGACGACGGGGCCGGTGGTCGCGCCTTCGGGGACGCGGGTGACGAGGAAGCCGTCGGAACTGACGATGATCGATCCTTCGAAGTCGCCGAACTTCACTTTCGGACGGTGAAGTTCCTGAGGGCGGAGACCGGAGCCGGTGATGCGGAGTTCGCCGCCGGCGAGCGCCGCGGAGGGTGCGACCATTTCAATGCGCGGTCCGCCGTTGACGTTTTTCTTGCCGAGGATGCGGTCGGAAAATCCCATAGTCGTGAACTGAGTCGCTAACTGGTTAGTAGCCCAAAATGTATCAGGAGATGCATCACAGCGAAGGCAAAAATTCCTGCTGCCACGTCATCGAGCACGATTCCGGTGCCCTGGGGAAGTTTCTCCAATTGTCGCACCGGAGGCGGCTTGATGATGTCGAACGCTCTAAAAAGTATAAGACCGGTGAGGAAAGTTTTCCACGCCAGAGGGACGGCGATGAGTGCGATGAGCTGTCCAGCGACCTCGTCGATCACGACGAACTGGGGGTCTTTCCCGCCCGTGGCACGGGCTACGCGGGTGGCGGCGGGGATGCCGATCAGCGTGATGAGGAGGGCCAGGGCTGCAGCCACTGGCGTGCGCAGTGCGGGTGGCAAGGCGTGCGCTAGCGCGGCCCAGATTGCGACTGTGGCTACCGACGCGCAGGTGCCGGGGCCGGGATGGAGGCGACCGATGCCGAAGAAAGTGGCCGTCAGGGTTGCCCATTGCGGGGCGCGCGGGCGGGACGCCCCCGCGACAGCCGGCGGGACGCCGGCGCTACCGTCTGGAGTCGCGTTACTCTCGGCGGTGGGGCTGGGATCGGGCTTCACTGGTCGTCCTCTTCGTCTTCGGGATTGCGGTCGCGGATCGCTTCTTCGGCGTCGGTGACGGGAGAGGAGATGACGTATTGGCCGCTGGCCCATTTGCCCAGATCGATGAGGCGGCAGCGTTCACTGCAGAAGGGGAAGTCCGGGTCGGTGCTTTTGACGGACTTCTTGCAAATGGGGCAGCGGAGTTTGATGGTACGCTTGCGCGGCATACGGTTCGTATTGTAGTTAAGACGAGCTGACGAGGGTGGCGCTACAGAATTTTTGCCACTAAATCGTAATCGTGCGCTTCGGTGATCTGGCAGCGGTAAAACTGGCCGGGCTGCGGGTCGATCTCCTCGGGGAGGTCGTTGACGAAGACTTTGCCGTCGATTTCGGGCGCGTGCATGACAGTACGGCCTTCGAGGAGCAGTTCTGTTTCTTCCGATTCGCCTTCGAGGAGGAGATCGTATTCGCGCCCTACGAGCGACTTCTTTTTCTTTTTGCTGATCTGGCGCTGGATTCCCATCAGGTGCTTGCGGCGGCGCTCGATTTCCCGCGGAGAAAGTTTTTTCTCGAGAGCGTAGGCTTGGGCGCCGTCTTGGTCGGAGTAGGCGAAGGCGCCCATCCAGTCAAACTGGGCCTCGCGAACGAAGTCGCAGAGTTCTTCGAATTCTTTTTCGGTTTCGCCGGGGAAGCCTACGATGAACGACGTGCGCAGCGTTAAGTCAGGAATGGTGCGGCGCATTTTGGCGATCGAGCGCAGGAAGACGTCGGCTCCTCCGCCGCGCTTCATGCGCTTCAGCACGGATGCTGAGGCGTGCTGCAGGGGGACGTCCATGTAGGAGCAGATTTTTTCGTGCTGGGCGATGGTGTCGAGAAGCTTGCCGGTGATCTTGTTGGGATAGGCGTAGAGAAAACGCACCCAGCGGAGATCTTCGATGGCGGCGAGTTTTTCGAGCAGGAGCGCGAGTCCATCTTTCAGGCCGAATTCTTCGCCGTAGCAGGTTGTGTCCTGGCCGATGAGGGTAATTTCGCGGACGCCGCTCTGTGCCAGACGTTCGGCCTCGGCGACGACGGATTCGAAGCGGCGGGAGCGGAACTGGCCGCGCAACTGCGGAATGATGCAGAAGGTGCAGGGATGGTCGCAGCCTTCGGCAATCTTGATGTACGCCATGTGGCGCGGCGTCGCGAGAATGCGCGGCGTGGCGTCGTCATAGAGATAGTTGGGAAGGTCGGTGATAGCCCCATCCCAGGATTCGCGCGAGAAGCGGCCCTGCGCGGCGCGGGCATCGCCTTCGGGACGCGAAGGCAAGACCACGAACGGGGAATTGCTCGGTTGCGGCGGAGGCGCGGGATTCAGACCGGCGGCGGCGAGAATTTTTTCCAACTCGCCGGTGCCCACCACCGCGTCGACTTCGGGAATGTCCTTCTGAATCTGATCGCGGAAGCGCTCGACGAGGCATCCGGCGACGACGAGTTTCTTGGCCTTGCCGCCAGTTTTGTGGGCGGCCATCTCGAGGATGGTGTTGACCGATTCCTGCTGCGCGCTTTCGATGAACGAGCAGGTGTTGACGACGATGACGTCGGCGTCTTCGGCGCGGCGGGTGAGTTCGGCTCCGGCACGCGCGAGCAGGCCCATCATGACTTCGCTGTCGACGAGGTTTTTGGGGCAGCCGAGGCTAACGAAGCCCACCTTCTGTGGACGGGCGGGCTGCGGACTCTTCATCGATCTTTCTTTCCCAAGACTTGGCCTGAGTTCTGACTTGCGATCAGGCATGAGATCGGGGGAACCGCTAACAGTGAGGTCTTTTACTGGCATGCAATCTTTCTATTTTAGCATCCCACGCGGCGGCATCCCGCATCGCAGTCTGTTAATCGTGCCAAAGCAGCGGCACCAGAAAAGATAGTACGGCTGATCCAAAATAGCCGGGGTCGTGCTAGGCTATGTCTTACCGCCGTAACAATTTATGAACCACCTCGCAGGAGGGGAAATGCTAGGCAAACGTCTTGGGGTTGCGGTCGTGATTGTGCTGACCATGTTGGTGGCGTCGGCGGTAGCGCAGGACGAGAAGAACGAACTGGGCGGCGTCCTTGGGCGCACGTTCATCAGCAACCAGGGGATTACTGGCGGGACGGACCCGGGGACCATCATCGCCTTCGGCAAAGGTCTGAGTTTTGACGTGGAATACGCGCGCCGGTTTCTAGTGACGCCGGTCTATGCGGTCTCGGGCGAAGTCGTACTGATGTACAACCATGATGAAGATATCAACGGCGGCTCGTACGGGTTCGCCGTGATTCCGCCGCAGTTGAGCCAACTGTTTGTGACCCCGGCGGCGCGTGTGAATCTGTTTCCGACCACAGCGGTTTCGCCTTGGATCAGCGTCGGAGGCGGCTTTGGCCATATCACTCAAAGTTCGCAACTGCTTTACGGCGGCACGAATCCTGGAAAATCCTCGACGTCAGCTGTGTTCCAGGGAGGACTTGGTCTCGATGTGAAGGTCTGGAAAAGATTGAGCATCCGAGGGGAAGTTCGTGACTTCTGGTCTGGGGCGGTGGACTTTCCGCTGGCTCCTACGGGTAAGAGCCGGCAGCACAATTTCTTTGTTGGCGGCGGCGCGTTCTGGCGGTTCTAGCGGTGTTCCTCTTCGTAGAATGAAGTGATTCGCCTAGCGGGTGCGCGTAGCGGTCTCGACTTCTTCATACAATTCCGGCAGGCGTTTTACATCTTCGGCGGAATTTCCAAAGCGCGCAGACTCGTAGACCTGGGTAAAACGCGCGACCGGCTCACGAAGCCGGCTGTCTTCAATCTTCTTCACGAACTCCTGGGCGGTTTGCGCGGCGGGTTTTCTTAATCCACGGCGGGCCAGCGCGCGCGCCATCCGCTGATACCACATGGCGGCGGCCTGTTCCGGAGAACGCTCCGGATGGGCCTGCAGCCACTTTTCGTGCAGCAGGCGCGCGATGCGGCCAAGGTTCCCGAGCAGCAGAAGAATGAGCACGACTCCCGCGCCGAGGATGGCCCAGCGGCCGGGCGAATGTTGCACGCGGTCCTGGCTGCGGCGGGCCCACTTCAACATGGAAGCGTAGTGGAGGCGCGCCCACTTGCGCGCGTTCTCCCACGCGCCGCGAGTGCCGCTGAAGGCAGCCTGACCCAGCGAGTACTGGTGCGAAGTGTCGTAGCTGACCACCCAATCGCGCCAGAAGGAAGCCATGGCATCGACGTAGAGTGCGAGACGGTCCCAGCCCTGCGGAGTCCCACCGTTGCCCGCGGGAGTGGGATCGAAGGTCTGCCAGCCGTATCCGGGGAAGTAGGCTTCCACCCAGGCATGCGCGTCTTTGGCGCGGACGACGTAGTTTCCCGTAAGGTCGTTGAACTCGTCAGAGCGGAATCCAGTCACCACGCGGGAGGGAATCCCGATGGTGCGGAGCATGACGGCCATTGAAGAAGCGAAGTACTCGCAGTGTCCCTGCTTGCGCTCGAAGAGGAAATTGGCGATGGGATCCTTCACTGGGCTTTGTGGCAACTGCAACGTGTAGCCGAAGCGCGTCCTGAGATAGTTCTCAATGGCGGCCGCTCTGTCGAAATCGTTGGTGGCTGATCTTGTGATCTGAGCGGCGAGCTGGGGAACACGCGCGTCGAGGGAAGGCAGGCGAAGATATTGCCCGGTGATCGGCACGGGATAATCGCGTCCCGCTGTGCGCAGTTCCGCGGGCGCGGCGGTGGCGATATCGGAGTCGGCCTCGTAGCGGCTAATGGAGCGCTGCGAATCGAGGTTGTAGACCGCACCTCCCCCGTCGGAGGCGAGCATGCGGTAGTTGCCAGTCACGCTGCGGGCCCAGGGCGCCAGGAAGAAGACGTTGGTGCCGATCGGCTCCATGAGCACGCGGTAGTGGATGACGTGCTCGCGCGCCAGAATCGGTTTCGCGAACGACCGCGCGAACACGGTGGCTCGCGGTACCTTGAAGGTATTGTCGGATTGGTGCTGCAAAGTGAACTGGTCGCGAGGGCTGGACCAGGTGCGGCCGTCGAAATCGGCAAGCGTGACGCCGCGCCAATGCAGGTCGGAACGGCCGACCGTATCTCCATCGATCTGGATGTGCATGACGACGGAGCCGGACTGCTGGATCTGGCCAATCTGGCCCAACTGGACGTGATCGCTGAAGCCGGAGGAGATGTCGGTGCCGAACGAGTAGGCGCCCATGTATCCCGCGGACATGCGGGGCATCACGAAGAAGACGACCGCGCCGCCGATGAGGATCATGAACATCAGAGCTGGAGCGACGCGGGCCAGCGCGAAAGCGAGGTGACGATGTTCCTGGGGGTCGTTGGAATGTCGTGCCTGAATGTTGGCGGCGTGGCCGGAGCGACGCATTTCCATCAGCACGAACGTTCCCACGGCCATCATCATGAATAAGGCAAAGGAGAACAGGAAGATGCTGTCGACCGTGAGCACGGCGGAGGCGAGCACCATCAGGAAGGCGAGGATGGCCAGCGTGACATGGTCGCGCTCGCGGCGCAGGGAGAACATCCGCACCACGACACCGAATAAAGCGAGATGCACCGTGGCTGGGAGGAATCCGCGCGAAAGAATGAAGTAGTCGGCAGCGAAGAAGACGAAGTATGCGATCGAGAGGGGCGTGGTCCAGGCTTCGGAGATTACGAATTGTTGGCGTTTCGCCAGCTGATATCCGCGCACCGCCAGAGCGACGCCGACCAGGATGGTGGAAGGCAGGTCGAGGCCTCCGGTGCTGGCGAGCGTGGCAAAACCCGTTAGTACAAGTAGATAGAGCGCGAGTTCGAAGTAATGGTCGATGGCCCCGTTCAGCGGGATTACGCCGGGTTGTGGGGACTGGGGCGCCATGGATGTAGTTAGCAGAGGAATTTCGGGCAGTCCTCTACTGCGGGCCGAAGTCTTCAGCCTCGACCACCATTGTTCGACAAGCGTCACCAGAAGGGAAGGGGTTGGCGAGGGAAACTTGCACCGAAAGTCACATGCACTTTGGCGGGGGCGGTGGTGGGGGACGGGTGCGAGCGCAGGATGCGCTCGCGACAGCCGGCGGGACGCCGACGCTACGGTCGGACGCCGACGCCAGTGTCTGGACTTCGACGCGGCGCTGACGCGGCACTCTGGAGCAACAACTACGGAATGCTATTATGGGTTAGGTCAGGCATCGGTCTTACGCGACGTACTCCCGCCAACCCCGCCAGGTCCGGAAGGAAGCAACGGTAACGGGCTCTTGCGTGTGCAGTGAGTCCCCGGTGCCTGGCTTATTTTTTGCACAGAGTAGTTCCTGCCCTCCTGATTACCAAGATTTACAACTCCTTTACGACTCTTTGCGCAAGAAACGTCTTCTCGAGCATCAAGTAGAGGTAGGCCGGGCAAAACCGTTTGCCGTCGAGAGGAGAACAATGAATCGTCGCGGTACCGCTCCCAAGCTCGCTCCCCACATCACCATCCGCGTATCCGGTCAGTTATTTCAGGGACATCTGCCGTATCTGGAGCAGTTGGTTCATTCCGCCGTGGAGTGCGGTCTGTGGCCCTTGCTGAATCTTTCGCACTTGGAGGAGTTGGAGGCCGGCGCTCTCGTATCTGATCGACGGGGAAAATCGCGAGTTCGGGATCGTGTCTTGCCCGAGTTTCATCCGGGAGTGGATGGAGCACGAGCGCCAGCGGGCTGCGGCTTGAGGGCGGGCGATTTACGCCAGACAGCCGAGGCGGC
The DNA here is from genome assembly GCA_003166855.1 of Acidobacteriaceae bacterium. Classification (GTDB taxonomy): domain Bacteria; phylum Acidobacteriota; class Terriglobia; order Terriglobales; family Acidobacteriaceae; genus Sulfotelmatobacter. The sequence goes on from PMUM01000464.1 coordinate 8,784, forward strand.
TGTGCCTACATGAGTCGATAAGGTTAGACATTCTGCTGCCAATCCTTGAAAATACTGAGTTTTCATATTTCAGGGAGCCCTCATTGACCAAAGCGATCCGCGCCAAAATCAGCGCGCTCGGTACCTATCTGCCGCCGCGAGTTCTTACCAACGCCGACCTGGAAAAGATGGTCGACACGACCAACGAATGGATCATGGAGCGCGTGGGGATCCGCGAGCGCCACATCGTCGATAAGGGCGTCGCTGCCAGCGATCTGGCGGTAGCGGCGGTGAAGAATTTGCTCGAGTCGCATCCTTTCGATCTGCAGCAAGTGGACTTGATCGTAGTGGGGACGGTGACGCCGGACATGATGTATCCGTCGACGGCATGCCTGGTGCAGCACAAGTTGGGGATCGAGAATACGTGGGGATTCGATGTGTCTGCGGGATGCTCGGGATTTCTATACGCGTTGAACACGGGAGTGAAGTTCGTCGAGTCGGGGCAGTACAAGAAGGTGCTGGTGATCGGGTCAGACGTGAATTCGTCGATGACCGATTACACCGACCGCGCGGTGTGCATTATTTTTGGCGATGGAGCGGGCGCGGTTCTGCTCGAGCCGGCGGAGGATGGAGAAGAGGGCATTATCGATCATGTGGCGCAGATCGAGGGCATGGGCGGGCAGTACTTGTTCATGCCGGGAGGGGGAAGTCTGAACCCGGCGACGCACGAGACGGTTGACCAGAAAATGCATTGTATTCATCAGGATGGAAAGAACGTCTTCAAGTATGCGGTGAAGAAGATGGCGGAGATGACGGACCGCATTCTGGAGAAGAACAAGCTGACGGGCAAGGATATCGATTGCTTCATCGCGCACCAGGCGAACCGGCGCATTATCACCGCGACCGCCGACCGGCTCGGGATGCCGCTAGAGAAAGTCATCATCAACATCGATCGTTACGGGAATACGACGGCGGGAACGATTCCGATCGCGATGCGGACGGCGCTGGAAGAGGGACGTTTGAAAAAGGGTGACCGCGTGCTGGTCGCGACCGTGGGGGCGGGGTTTACTTCAGGGGCGACGCTGCTGCGCTGGGCGTACTAGCAGCGGAGGTTGTCGGTTGTTGTCATCCTGAGCAACGCGAAGGA
>PMUM01000410.1 GCA_003166855.1 Acidobacteriaceae bacterium
GAGTAGCTGTCGGCGGTGCCGAGAAGATATCCAGGATAATTGTCGGCGGAGCTGACGGCGTTTAAGGTCGAACTATTGAAGGTGAATTGCCCGCTCACGTTGTAATACAGAGTCTGATCAAAGCGGGAACGCCGGATGTCAGCTCCGTATTTGAACTGATGATTCCCCTTAACCCAGGTCAAATTGTCCGCCCACATGAAGGAGTTACCGACCTGAGGCAGTTCGCCCTCCCAGCCATTGCCGAAAGCAACCCCCCCGGAAACATTGACAAAGGGAACACCCGTACGGTTCGAAGGCAACCCGGTAGTGATTCCGGCCTGGGCCGGATTCGAGAAATTCGCCTGGATCAGACTGTTGATCGCGGACGAGTCAGAGGTTCCATTGAAGCAAACCGCCTGTGCCGCCGCAGACGAGCACGAAGATTGCACCGGGCCGGTGGATTGCGGATGCTGGAATGTCAATTGACCTTCCCGCATGTAGGTGAAACGGAATTCGTTGACCAGAGAGTTGCTAATGGTCCACGTGTGGCTGGGGTTGAACTGCTGGTAACGGGAACCCACATTAGCGCCGAAACCAGGCACATTCGCCCCCGAGGCCTGGAAGTTGTAATAGGGCTGGAAATTCGAGTCGTTGGTGAAGTAGTAGTAGAAGCTAAAATTCTGCCGGGAGTTGATGTGATGGTCGAGGCGGAACGTGAACTGATTCTGAGTGTCAGCGCTGGCCGGAACAGCCTGGTAGGTTCCGTCGGCACGATTCGCCGCAGGAACAAATCGCAGGAGGTCAGACGCAACCGGATCCTGACATGGACCGGGAATCACACTTGTCGGGAAAACCTCCGACCATGGGATATACGGAGCATTGTTGTTATTCGGGTTTGGTTGCTGAGGAAGGTTGGCAATGCCTCCCGGCGCTAGGCCCAGAGCCGTATCGCAAGTTTGCGGCACATTTCCGGGCCCTACGCCTGAGCGGCCATCCAGCGCTTGAGCTACGAAGATGCTGCTGCCCGCGTCAATGCCTCCCGAGAAAGGTCCATTGGCGGAGAAGTCTCCGGTCCGTTCGGCGGACGTAGGAACCGGCACGAGTTCGCCGGAAATTCCCTGGCGCAAGCGACGCCCTTCGTAGGAAACAAAGAAAAACGTTCGATCCTTCTTGAGTGGACCGCCGAAAGTTCCGCCGAACTGGTTCTGGTTGAATTGTGGCTTCACACTGTTGAAGAAGCCCTGCGCATTCAAAACCTTGTTGCGGAAATACTCGTAGATGTTGCCGTGCCACTGGTTGGTGCCAGACCTAGTAACAACGTTGACGACGGCGCCGGAGTTGCGGCCGTACTCGGCGTCGAAGGTGTTGCTGATTACCCGGAATTCTTCAATCGCATCGGGGGTGGGTTGGATGGTAGGCAGGTTGACGAATTGATCGTTGGCATCGCCGCCATTGACGCTGAAATTATTGGCGCGACTGCGGCCGCCGTTGACCGAGACCGATCCGGCGCTGTCACTGCCGTAGAAAGTACCGCCGCTTGAGCCCAGTTGTGATTGCACACCCGGCTGCAACTGCAGGAACTGGTAGCTGTCGCGAGCATTGAGCGGTAATTCATTCACCGAACGGTTGTTGACCACCGCTCCGAGCTGGGTGCTAGTGGTGTCGACCAGCGGAGCCTCAGCGGTGACATCAACGACCTCCTCGTTTCCACCCAACTGCATGGTCATGTTGAGAGTGATGACCTGGTTGACGTCGAGCGCGATGCTGCGTCGAACGGCCTTCTTGAATCCCTTCAGGTCGAAACTGAGCGAGTACGTGCCCACGGGAATATTGGGGAACCCGAAGTCGCCGCTGTCGTTGCTGAGGGTATCCTGAGCGACGCTTGTGGCTTCATTTGTGGCCGTGACCTTGACTCCGGACAAAACCGCACCCGTGGGATCGGAAATGCGGCCGAGGATGCGACCGCCCGTGCCCTGCGCGGAGAGCAGCGTCGGGAGAAAAAGACAGAGGGCAAGGGTCAGGCACAACGTTTTCAGTTGCGGCACGGACGGGGATAGGCTCGACGAGCGAAGTCGCAGTGACGACATGGGGCCTCCAGACATCTTCGGGAGAGTTTGTTTTTTGTTGAAAAGCGACAGCTTGTATCCAGCCACAACCTTGCTATAATCCCGCAAGGTTAGAGAACAGGGCCGGGGACTGTCAAGGATAAAAAAACGACTCCATCCGATAGAAATTTCTTATCGGGATTTCTGATGCCACCCTGCTATTGATAACGACCAGCATGGCTGAACCTTACTTGAAGATCGGAGACGTGGCGCGGAAGGTGGGCGTGTCGCCGTCGGTGATCCGCTCGTGGGAAAGCCTTGGGCTGGCACGGCCGAGGCGTACGGAGAGCAAGTACCGCCTTTACACCGCGGAAGATGTGAAGCTCCTGAAGCGGGCGCGCTTCCTGCGCAAAGTGCGAGGACTGAACGCCGCTGCGATTGTCCAACTGCTAAAGCGTGAGGGCAAAGTGCGCCCGGCGGCGGACGGCAATGCCGGCGCCATTGGATCGCAGCTGCGGCAACTGCGGGCGCGGCGGCGGCTTTCCCTGGCGCAGGTGGCGCAGGCGGTGGGCATCTCGGTTGGATTTCTCAGCGCGCTGGAACGTTCGCAAATGAGCGGTTCGGTGGGTACACTGCGCAAGCTCGCGCGCTTCTACAAAACAAACATCCTTGATTTCTTCGACGCCTCGGAAGCCAGCAAGCGCCAGGTGCGGCCGGCGGAGCGCAAGGTGCTCGAAGCAGGAGAGGGCGTGCGCATGGAACTGCTGGCGTGGGGCAACACCGTGATGGAACCGCACTTGTTTCGCATCGCGCCGGAAGCGGGCAGCGGAGATCCCTACACGCACGAAGGTGAGGAGTTCATTTATGTATTGCGTGGAGATCTTGAGATCACGGTGGAAGGCGAGGAGTACCGGTTGAAACCGGGCGATAGTTTTTACTTTGAAAGTGCGACGCCACACCGGTGGAAGAACCCGGGACGCAAGGAAACCTTGGTGCTGTGGGTGAACACTCCGCCCACGTTTTAGGAGGAAGAATGAACTGGCAACGCAGCATGCGCTTGTTGCCTTTGCTGGCCATGGTAATTTGCGTGGGGTCTTGTTCGAAGAAGACGCCGACGCTCAACCTTCTGGTGTGGGAAGGGTATGCCGATCCCTCATTCATCAAAAGCTTCGAAGAACAGAACCATTGCAAGGTTTCAGCGTCGTACATGGGAACGAGCGACGAACTGATGTCGAAGTTGCGCATGGCAGGCGCGGGGAATTTCGACGTGATCTCGCCGTCGAGCGATGTGGCGACTTCCATCGTGGCGGCGGGGCTGGCGGCTCCACTCGACTTGGCGAAGATTCCGAGCTACAACCAGCTTTCTTCGCAGCTCACTTCCCTGCCGTTGGTGCGCTTGAATGGTCAGGTATATGGCGTGCCGTTCATGTGGGGACCAGACCCGATTGTTTACGACACGACGGCCTTCGCGCAGCCGCCGGATTCGTGGAACGTGATGTGGGATCCAAAATACAAAGGGAAAGTTTCGGTGTGGGACGATCTCTCGACGGTCTACATGGCTGCGCAGGTTCTGGGCTATGACAAACCCGATCCGTCGCAGCTTTATAACCTGAGCGACGAACAACTGGAGGCGGTCAAGAAAAAGCTGCTGGAGTTGAAACCGAACATCCGAAAGATGTGGGCTACGGGTGGTGAGCTGACGAATCTGTTTGTGAGCCACGAAGTTGTGATCGCCATGGGCTGGCCATTAAATACGGCGGATCTGAAGAAGTTGAACTTCCCCGTGGGCGAGATCATTCCAAAAGAGAACACCACGGGCTGGATCGATCACTTGATGATTACAGCCGGGAGTGAAAACAAGGAACTCGCGCACAAGTTTCTGGAATACATGATCGAAGCGAAGACGCAGAAGCTGGTGACCGACAAGACGAACTATGTTCCGGCAAACCCGCAGTCGGGGCAGTTCATGACTCCCGATGAAGTGAAGATTCGGCACCTCGATGACGTCGACAACTATCAGAGGCGGATTTATTTCTGGCAGAACGTGCCGCGGCGCGCGAAGTACAACGAGATTTGGAACGACGTGAAGGCTGCACAGTAGCGGACCCACTGGATATTCGCGGGTTGGACCATCCGAACTCAACGACTCATGCCATCGCCGACCACTCCCGCCAGCGCCGCGACCTTGAATGCCGTGCCCGCCGCAAATCCAACCCTGCTGAGCGTCCGGAATGTGGCCAAGAGCTTCGGCCGCAACGCGGTGCTGCGCAATGTTTCGCTCGAGATTGCGGAGGGGGAATTCCTGACCATCCTGGGGGAGAGCGGTTCGGGAAAGACCACGCTGTTGCGGATTGTCGCGGGCTTCGAGACCGCGAGTTCGGGTGAACTGTGGATGGGAACGGAGAGGCTGGATCACCAACCTCCGTACCGGCGGCGCGTCAACACAGTGTTTCAAAGCTACGCTTTGTTTCCGCATCTGACGGTCGAGGAGAACGTGGGGTACGGGCTGCGTGTGGCGAAGCGTCCCAAGGCGGAGATTGCGCAGCGAGTAACGGAAGCCCTGGATAAGGTAAAGATGTCGGCGCACGCGAAGGCAAAACCGTCGAAGATCAGTGGGGGACAGCAGCAACGGGTTGCGCTGGCTCGGGCGCTGGTAAACCGGCCGCGACTGCTGTTGCTGGACGAGCCACTCTCGGCTCTGGACGCGAATCTGCGGCGGCAGATGCAGGTGGAATTGAAATCGCTGCAGCGCGAGGTGGGCATCGCATTTGTGTTCGTGACGCACGATCAGGAAGAGGCGATGGTGATGTCGGACCGCATCGCGCTGCTGCGATCGGGCGAACTGGAGCAGGTGGCGACGCCGCGAGAGATTTACAGCCGTCCGGCGACGGCATATGTGGCGCAGTTTATTGGGCATACGAATTTGCTGAAGGGCGAAGTGCGCGGCGGCGTGATGCGGTGTGCGTTGCTGGCATGGCCGGCTTCCCTTCCCGATGGGCCGGTGCTTTTCTCTTTGCGACCGGAACATGTTCGGCTGGCTGCCCCCGGGGCAACGGCGAGCGGCGTAGTGCGCGTTCGAGGTCGGGTGGTGCATCAGGCGTTTCATGGGGCGACGGAATTGATTCGCGTGGAGTGTGCAGACGGGCTTGTGCTGGTCGCGCGGACCGCTAGTGGCGGCAGTGTGCACAACGAAGTTGAGCTTGAGTTCTCCGCTGCCGATGCCGTGCTGGTGCGGGAATCGCCTGAAAGGAACTGATGTTCTCACGGGCCTACAAGACGGTCGTGACGGTGCCACCGCTACTGTGGGTGTCGGTGTTTCTGCTGGTGCCGTATCTGCTCATGTTCTGCTACAGCTTTTGGTCGGTTTCGCCGTCGCAAATCATCGTGCATTCGTGGAATCTTGATAACTACAAAGAATTGCTGCAGAAGACCGTATACTGGCAGACGCTGCTGCGCTCAATGTGGATTGCGGCGCGTGTGATGTTGTTTTCTCTGCTGCTGGGATATCCGCTGGCGTATTTTCTGTCGTTCTATGCAGGCAAGCGAAAAGATCTGCTGTATCAGATGGTGATCATTCCGCTGTGGGTCAGTTATCTGGTGCGAGCGTATGCGTGGAAGACGATACTCGGCTCTGACGGCGTGCTCAACACCTTGTTGCAGTACGTACATCTGACCCAGCATCCCCTCGACTTTCTGCTCTACAGTCCCTTTGCCGTTGTGCTGACGCTCACGCACATCTATACGCCGTTCACGTTCCTGCCGATTTATGCGGCACTGGAGCATATTCCGCGCAATCTAGTGGAGGCGTCGCATGATCTGGGCGCCACACCGGCGCAAACGTTCTGGAAGGTTATCTTTCCGCTGTCGATTCCGGGTGTTGTGGCAGGGGCTACTTTCGCCTTCGTCTTGAGCCTGGGTGATTTCCTGGCTCCACTGCTGCTGGGTGGGCCGAGCGGCATCATGATTTCGAACGTTGTGGTGAGCTTGTTCGGCGCCGCTTACCAATGGCCTCTAGGCGCGGCGATTTCGCTGGGCATGCTCGTGATCGTGGTAGGCCTGCTCTTCCTTTCGGAGCGACTGGAAAAGAAATGGAGTTTCTCGTGAGCGGTGACACGGGCAATGCCCCGCGCTCGCGGTGGCTGCTGGCGCATGCGGCGGCAGTGTTTGCGTTCCTTTATCTGCCGATTGCGGTTCTCATTCTCTATTCGTTCAATGGACAGGGCGTAGGCGGATTTCCACCGCATCACCTCACGCTCGATTGGTATCGCATCTTGTTCGCGGACGGGCCGATCTGGGATTCGGTGCTGAACAGCCTGCAGGTGGCGTTCGCGGCGATGGCGATCTCGCTGGCGTTTGGGATTCCGGCAGCGCTGGCTCTCGACCGGGCGCAATTTCCCGGCAAGGCGCTGTTCCGGCGGTTGGTGCTGCTGCCGCTGATCCTGCCGGGCATTATCACGGGGCTTTCGCTGCTTGTGCTGTTCAACCTGATGGGCGCGAAGCTTAGCCTGATGACGATCATCCTGGGACACGGCACCGCTTTGATTTCGGTCGCGACTACTGAAGTCTTCGCCGGGCTGCAAAAGCTCGATCGCGCGCAGGAAGAGGCGTCGCTCGATCTGGGAGCGAACTACTGGCAAACGTTCTGGCGCGTGACGGTGCCGAACTTGAAATTGCCGATCATCGGCGCGGCGCTGCTGATTTTCACACTTTCGATGGACGAGATTGCGGTCAGCTTTTTCCTGATCGGTCGGGACAACACTTTGCCGCTTGAAATTTGGGGAAGGCTGCGGCGCGGGATCACGCCGGAGATCAATGCGGTCTCGACCATTATCTTTGTGTTCTCACTGGCGACGATCGTGGTCTGGTACCGGCTGCGTGTCAGGGCCGAGGAAACTCCCGAGGTCGCAGCGGGACTCCTCGAGACCGCCGGCGAGCGGTAGCCTACCTCCCTGCCCATCGCCACCCCGAAGAATTCCCAAAACGGTAGCGAACCAAAATTTCCGTGCGTTCGGCCGCCACTTACCCACCTACACTTAGAGGAGAGCAAATCGCTCTTTTCATGCGCGAAAAAATCTATATCGGTGCTCTTCTTGTTGCTGTTGGCACGTTTCACACCACCACGGTGAGGCAGGGACACCTCTGGGCAGATGACTTTGCAATGTACGTACATCACGCACAGAACATTGTTGAGGGCCGCTCCTACGCCGATACCGGGTACATCTTCGCATCCGTCGTGGTCGGACCGAAATACTACCCGCCGATTTTCCCAATCCTGCTCGCACCTATTTATCGCGTCTCCGGACTGAATCTGATTCCGATGAAACTGGAGCAGGTCGTATTCCTTCTTCTTTCGCTGCTTGTGATTTACGCCTATTGGAGGCGCGATCTGGGCTCGGGATACATACTGGCGCTGGTCGCGATTCTGGGTTTCGCTCCCGCTTTTTGGACTGCGAAAGACAACGTGCTGTCGGACATACTTTTTGTATTTTTCTTTTATTTGACCGCAGTTCTGGTGCGCAGCAGTCACCGCGATAGCACTGGGTGGCGGCGACGGGCCGTGGTGATCGGGTTCGTGATTTACCTTGCCATCGGCACACGTACTGTTGGTATCGCGCTCGCCGCAGGTCTGGTTTTGTACGATGTCCTGAGACTCCGTACCGTCTCACGGTCGACAGTGGTTACGATCACGGTATGCGGCGCGTGTCTGGCGCTGCAGCGCTACATCATAGGAATCGGCCTCGGCGGTTATGCCGCCACCGAACACCCCACGTTACACTCCATTGCCAGCAACGTTGCCACCTATACGCGCGTAGCCGCGTCGTTCTGGGTGGGATCGATACGCAACCTTTTCGCCTACGCCGTCCTGGTGGTATTTCTGTCACTGGCTATAAAAGGATTCCTCGTTCGGTGGAACCGTGGTTTCACTTTCGTGGAGGCCGCCCTCATCCCCTACCTCACGGTTATTGCTCTTTTCCCCTTTCCGGGAGGTGTTCGGATGGTTTTTCCTGTCGTTCCGTGGATCGGATATCACGCGATCTACGGACTCAAAAGCGTGGTGGAAAAACTAGCTCCACGCTACTCTCCGGGCGCAGTTTGGGCTTTGATTCTGCTGATTGCGATTTCCTATGGGCAGTTTTATCGGAAGGGTAACTTCGGACCCATTCGTGAGACGACTGGCCTTCCTGAGTTCAACCAACTGTGTCAGGCGGTGCGCGATAACACGGGCCCACAGGATCCAATCATCTACATTCGGGCCCGAGCCTTGTCGCTCTATACCGGGCGGCCCGCGTCTGCGCCCAACTATCGTGGCAGCCAGGCGGAACTCTGGCAGTGGGTAAGGAGCATCCATGCCAGATACTTGCTCACCACGAACGCTTTCAATGACGATCAAGGGTTTCTGGTCAGTTTCGTGCAGAGCAGTGCGGGAAGTTTCGACTTGGTATACGAGAACGCGAACTTCAGACTCTACCGCATTCGTTCGTTCCCGGCAGGGTTCGACCGGCCGACAAAACTCGCAATTGCCGCACCTCCGGCATGACAATTCCATCCGCGGTCTAGTAGAGTGGAAGAGACCTTCTGTGAGGATCCTTTTTGAGTTCAGGCATTCGCAACATCGCAATCATCGCGCACGTCGACCACGGCAANNGAGCGCGGCATCACCATTCTCGCCAAGAACACTGCGATTTTCTATCACGACGTGAAGATCAACATCGTGGATACGCCCGGCCACAGCGACTTCGGCGGCGAGGTTGAGCGCGCACTCAAGATGGTCGACGGCGTCATGCTGCTGGTGGATGCCAGCGAAGGTCCGCTGCCGCAGACGCGCTACGTGCTGAGCAAAGCTCTGGAAGCACATCTACCGCCAATTGTGGTCATTAATAAGATTGATCGCTCCGACGCGCGGCCCCAGGAAGTATTAAACGAAATCTACGACCTGTTTATTGATCTCGACGCGAAAGAAGAGCAGATCGATTTCCCTGTCCTCTACACGAACGCCAAGACGGGCACGGCGACTACCGACATCACGGGCGGCGGCACCGACTTACGGCCGCTGTTTGACGCGATCATCAAGACGATTCCTCATCCTAAGGGGGATGCGTCGGGGCCTCTGCAAATCCTGGTGGCGAACCTTGACTACAGCGACTATCTGGGGAGGCTCGCGATTGCGCGCGTGTTCAACGGAAAGATGCATACGGGTGAGGAAGTCGCTATCGCCAAGCTCGACGGGACGCTGCACAAAACGAAGATCACGAAGCTGTTTTCGTTTTCGGGGCTGAAGCGGACGGACATCACGGAAACGGAATTGGGAGACATCATCGCGGTCGCCGGCGTGGAAGGCATCACGATCGGCGAGACCATTACCGAGGCCGAGAACCCAGCCCCGCTGCCGCACATCGCGATCGACGAACCGACGATCGCCATGCTGTTTACGGTCAACACCTCGCCCTTCGCGGGCAAAGATGGCCAGTACGTCACATCACGCAATCTGCGAGAGCGCCTGGAGAAGGAACTCCTGACCAACGTCTCTCTGCGGGTGGAGGACACAGGTACCACGGATTCATTCAAGGTGCTAGGCCGCGGCGAGCTGCAGCTTTCCATCCTGATTGAGATGATGCGGCGCGAGGGATACGAACTCATGGTGGGCAAGCCGGAGATCGTCACCAAGCGCATCGACGGCAAGCTGATGGAACCGGTCGAGCATCTGACTGTGGACGTGCCGGAGGATTTTGTCGGCGTCGTGATGGAGCAACTCGGATCGCGCAAGGGCGAAGTCACCAACATGCACAATCACGGCTACGGACGGGTGCGGATCGAGTTCCGTGTGCCCAGCCGCGGCTTGATTGGCCTGCGCGGCCAACTGCTCACGGACACACGCGGGACCATCGTGATGAACGCGCTGTTCGACGGATATACGGAGTGGCAGGGCGACATTCCGCACCGGCTCACAGGAGCGCTGATCGCGGATCGCGGCGGAGTCTCAACGGCATACGCACTGTGGGGATTGCAGGAGCGCGGAGAACTTTTTGTCGGTCCCGGCGTTGACTTGTACGAAGGCATGATCATCGGCGAGAACGCCAAGGACACTGATCTCGATGTGAACGCCGTGCGCGAAAAGAAGTTGACGAACATGCGCGCCTCGACGGCGGATGAGGCAATTCGCCTGGTGCCGTTCCGGCCGTTGAATCTTGAGCAGGCGATTGAATTTATCGCCGACGATGAGTTTGTGGAAATCACACCCAAATCGCTGCGGCTGCGCAAGAAGACGCTGCAGTCGAACCAACGCAAGAAAAAATCGTACGCCACTGTCGAAGAGTCGTGAAACCGCGACGCAAGTCCGAGAAGAGCACAAAAGAGAAGCCGCCTCTGCGCATGTTCCTGGTGCCCTGCAGTTGTGGAACGACGTTTGCCGTGGCGGAGAACTACGATCATCAAGGCACGGCGTGGGGCCGCTATCTCGTGTGTCCCGGTTGCGGCAAGAGGCACGATCCCAAGAACCGGCTGCTGCAGATGGGATTTCACGCTGAGGGATACTGGAAGGTGGACGAGTGCTAGCTCGTCCCCGTCCACATCTGGCGCTCTCATTTTTTGAGATCGATTTGACAAGCTGATTTTGGGAAACCTGCTATACTGCTCGGCGCATTCGACTGTTCGCCAGCTCCGGTATCGATTTTCAGGAACGGCCCTCCCGACCTGCCAAGTCCGCCGAATTGCTCGCACTTCCGACAGCTCAATGCAGAGGCAGACGCGTGAAGAATATTTTCGTAGGGAACTTGAGCTTCAACACAGCCGAAGACGAACTGCGGCAGCTGTTTGAACCGTTCGGACAGGTGGATCGCGTGAGCATCATGACGGACCGTGACACGGGGCGATCCCGTGGTTTCGGTTTCGTGGAGATGACCAGTAACGAAGATGGCGAGAAGGCGATCACGGCTTTGAATGGCTCGTCTGTCGGCGGACGGACGATCAACGTCAACGAAGCGCGTCCCAAGACTGAACGTACGGGTGGCGGTGGAGGCGGTGGCGGACGCGACCGCGGAGATCGCGGTGGCCGAGGCGGCGGTGGTGGCGGGCGGCGCGACCGTTACTAAAGAAGGACAATCCCAGGAAAATCTCATCTCCATCCCGCCCGTGAGGCTGCGATCCTAACAGGCGCGGTGAATCTTGCGCGATGCGACCTCTTCGCCATACGCGCTCGCAACCTAACGTAACTTTTGCGTGCTTCATCTGCTTTTGCGGAATGTTCACGTTGATGCCGCTTCCCTTGCCCATGTAGACTGTAGACACCCGTGCGCGCCCGTAGCTCAGCTGGATAGAGCGGTTGCCTCCGGAGCAACAGGTCGGGAGTTCGAATCTCTNNATCTCTCCGGGCGCACCATTTCCCCCGATGTACCGCCGGGCAGCCGCCTGAGCAGTTACGATCGCTGCCATCCACATACTAGTGTCTGTAGCAGAAGAGTTGATGAGCGGGGGAAGCACAATGCGTAATGGGCTGCAGTGGATCAAGCCGGTGGCACTTTTGCTGCTTGCGGGATGTGTAGCCGCGGGCCCTACGTTTTGCTGTGCCGCCGACGATCCGGCCGTCAAGTCTCTGCAACCCGCAGCTGACTCCGGACTCTACATCAAAGTGCTCCTTTCGCATCCTGTCCGAATGTCGAAGTTAAAACCGGGCGATGTGGTCGATGGGAGCCTCTCGACGGACGTGTACGCGACGGACCGCAAGCTGTTTGCCTCTGGCAGCAGCATCCGATTGACGGTTGACCATCTAGAAAAAAGAAAGCGCACGCCGAATGATCATTGGCCATGGGTGGTTCAGGCCTTCACACCCCGCAAAGAGAACTATCCAGTATTCAAAGCGGCCACTGTTGCCCAGGACACAGTCGAGAGTTCGCTGCAGGTTTCACTGATCTCCGTGAGCCGTATGCGCGAGGTTCACGCGACCGCGAGAAAAGACAAATCGGGACAGCAACCCAGTGGAGAAAACGGCGCTGTCAAAGTCAGCCAGTCGAATGCGAAGAAACATGCAACGCCTACGCTGGTGCTGGAGGCCTCTGGGATCGATGACGCTGCTTCGCGCGCATACGAAAAGAACGAGACAGACTCGCCGGAGCCGGATTCACCACGGCCCGATACGCTCCCAGCGGGAACGCATTGCAAGATTCTCCTTCTGGGCAGTGTGAGCGCATCAAAGAGCAAGCCTGGAGATACCGTGCGAGCGCGCCTGCTCGAACCGGTGCTGGTGAATACGCAGGTCATCCTACCCGCGGGCACTCTAATGGAGGGCAAAGTCGTAAAGAAAACTCCGCCACGGCGGTTAAGCCGCGCTGGATCTCTGTACCTGACCTTCACCGAGCTTACGTTGCTCGAGGGCAAGCGTGTTCCAATCGCGGCTTCTCTCGCGGGAGCGGAGTTGGATGAAAGATCGCACACGAGGATGGATGCGGAGGGCCGGTTGCACGGAGAACGGCCGGGGAAGGTATGGATGGCCATCAATCTTGGGATGACGGCGGGGATCTCAAAAGAGGTCGACGACGGAGTCCAACTTGTTATCGAGACCATTGTTTCGACTGCAACGGATGCATCCACCGCCGGGACGGCTCGAATTATCTCCGGCTGCGTGTCGGGCTTGTACATGGCAACTCGTCGCGGGCGCGATGTGGTTCTGCCCCGGTTTACAGAGATGGATATCTCTTTCGATCGTCCTGTGTCGCTGAATACCGCTGCTGTGATTCGACCTTCCGCCGCATCGGCGGGAGGGAAGTAGCGCCCTTGCCTATCCGCATGTCATCCTTGAAGATCTGAGCAAAAGTAATGAACTATGACGCCATCCTTGTTGTCTCGTTCGGCGGGCCTGAGTCCCCAGACGATGTGATCCCGTTCCTCGAAAACGTGCTGCGTGGAAGAAATGTTCCGCGCGAACGCATGCTGACAGTCGCTGAACATTACTACCATTTCGGCGGCAAGAGTCCGATCAACCAGCAGATTCGGGAATTGATCGCGGCACTGGAGAAGGAACTGGCGGAGCATGGTCCGAAGCTGCCCGTTTATTGGGGAAATCGCAACTGGCATCCGATGTTGGCGGAGACTTTGCAGCAGATGAAGCAGGACGGCATCCGGCGGGCTCTAGCCTTCGTGACGTCGGCTTACAGTTCTTATTCTGGATGCCGGCAGTACCGCGAAGACATCGTTCGCGCGCAGAACGAAGTTGGTGCAGACTCGCTGCAGATCGACAAAGTCCGCGCGTTTTTCAACCATCCGGGATACGTTGAGGCGACCGAGGACCGGCTGCGCGATGCGCTAGCCCAAGTTCCGGCGGACGCACGGCAGAACATTCAGATCGTCTACATTGCACACAGCATCCCGCTGTCGATGGCGAACACGTGCGGTTACGTTCAGCAGTTGGAAGAAGTAAGGAAGTTGGTCTCGGCGAGGCTGGGCGTCGCCAATGATGCGCTCGTATATCAGAGCCGCAGCGGTGCGCCGGGGCAGCCGTGGTTGGAGCCGGACATTCTGGATTACCTGCGGGAAGTAAAGGCGCAGAATTTGGCGAGCGCCGTCGTGCTAGCTCCCATCAGCTTTATTTCCGATCACATGGAAGTGCTGTATGACCTGGACATCGAAGCGCGGCAGCTATGCGATACCCTGCCGCTGCCGATGGTGCGGGCTAAGACGGTGGGCGTTCATCCCAAGTTCATCGCAATGATTCGTGAGCTAATCCTTGAGCGCACGAATCCTGGGACTGAGCGGCGTGCTTTAGGTTCGCTGGGACCGCGGCAGGATGTTTGCGAAGAAAATTGCTGTCCTGCACCGCAGCGGCCGGTGCGCCCGCAGGCGGCGACAGGAAGGCCGCGAGGCGCGTAGACCCCAAACTGCAATCCCTTATCGAGAGGACGCCGGCACGTTGGGATGCTCGTAGGTTGTGGCTTTGGGATGGCCCTCGACGAGATGCATTGTGTCCAGAATCGTCTGGACAACCGGTTCGTTCCCCACGGCCGTGTTGAGCATGACGTGATAGAGCGAACGCGTGGGCCAGTCGGCGTTGAAGTAGTGCTTCACGTACGCGATGCGCTCGCGATCGACGGAGTCGACCATTTCCGCGGCATCTTCTTCGCTGTGCCCTTCTGCCATAGTGCGCCGGATCTTCTCAGAGCGCGGAGCGTAGAGAAAAACGTGGAACGCGTCAGGGTTCTCACGCAGGAGATAGGGCGCGCCGCGGCCGACCACGACCGCATTCCCTTCCTGCCCAATTTTGTTCATGGCCTCTTGCATCATCGGCAACATGCAGTCGGCATCGAACATCTGGCTGCCCAGCGCGGCGGAATTGCGTTCGTAACTGCCGCGCCAGAAGGATTTCGCAAGGCGGTGCAGGCGGCTGTCCATACGCTCATCGCAGCGCCGTACGGCCGCTTGGTCGACGCTGGCAAGGCGGGCGATTTCTTCCGTGAGCAATTGGTCCCACAGCTTCCAGCCCAAGCGGTCGGCCAGTTGAGCGGCGATGGCAGCGGCGCCGCATCCGTACTCACGCTCGATGGTGATCAGACGGAACATGGCGAGATTCAGTGTACTGCGATTCCGCCGCCCGGCTTGGATTTTTTCATCAGGAAAACCATCGGGACCATCGCCAGAATCGCCACTCCGAGAAACCGGAAACAATCGATATACGACAGCATTGCGGCCTGGCGCTCTACCGTGCCCTGGATCAGGGCGTAAGCCTGCCGAGTGGCCCCAGCCGCGCTGGCACCGTGGGCTTGCAGGGCGCTCGACGCGCCCTTAATCATTGACTGCAGTGCGGGATTCGATTGGCTCAGATGACTGGATAAATCGGTCATGTGCACCTGGCTGCGCCGATCCAGCAGCGTGGTGACGAGGGAAATCCCAACACTTCCTCCGATATTGCGCGCGAGATTCATCAGCCCGGAAGCAGCATTGTTTTTGTCGCGGGGCAAAAATGCATACGCTGCCGTATTGATGGGAACGAACAGGAACGCCATCCCGACAGCCTGGACCACGCGCGCCATGGCCAGCGTCCGGAAATCAATCTCAAGATCAAACGTGGTCATGTGAAACAACGAGAACGACAGCACGAGAAGACCGAACAGGAGAAGCCATCGCGGGGTGTACCGTGAAAGCAAAAATCCCACCAGCGGCAGCAGGAGAATGATCATGAACCCGCCGGGCATCAGAGCCAGGCCTGCCTCTTGAGCCGTGTAGCCGAGCAGCGTTTGCGAGAAGAGAGGAATCAGCAAGGTGCTGCCCAACAGGGCAAAGCCCAGCATGAACATTAGTAGATTCGAGACGCCAAAAGTGCGATCGCGGAATAGATGCAGATCGATAATGGGATCCTTGTGTCTCCATTCCCAAACAATCACGAAGATCAAGGCTGCGGCAGCAATCAGTGAAAGCGTGAAAATGAAATTCGATTCGAACCAGTCGTCTCGCTGCCCCTTGTCGAGAACGATTTGCAACGCTCCCAGACCCAACGCTACAAATCCGAGCCCAACGTAGTCGATGTGAGTTTCGCTCAGTTTGCGGCGCTTGAAGTACGGAGGATCTTGAATCAGCCTCGTCGTAAGAAGGATCGATATGATCCCGACTGGAATATTGATAAAGAAAATCCAGCGCCAGCTGAAGTTATCGGTAATCCAACCGCCCAGGGTCGGGCCGATCGCAGGAGCGGTTACAACAGCCATTCCATAAACCGCGAATGCCATGCCGCGCTTGGCAGGCGGAAAGGTATCAGCAAGGATGGCTTGCTCGCTGGGCTGCAACCCACCGCCACCCGCGCCCTGCAGGATGCGGCAGATGATCAGCGTCGCCAGGTTCGGCGCGAGCCCGCACAGAAATGAACTCACCGTGAACAGGGCCACGCAGCCCATATAGAAGTTCTTTCGGCCGATGATGGACGACAGCCAGCCGCTCAACGGGAGCACAATCGCGTTGGAAACAAGATAGGAAGTCAGCACCCAAGTGCTTTCGTCCTGCCCGGCAGAGAGACTTCCCGCGATGTGGGGCAGCGCGACGTTGGCGATGGAAGTGTCGAGCACTTCCATGAACGTCGCCAGGGTAACCGTGATCGCGATGATCCACGGATTAAACGCGGGACGCCAGGCATCGGCCTGATCCAAGGTGGTGGTGGCCGCACTCATTTAGCGAGTCCAGACCTTTGGAGTAACGGACATGCCGGGGCGCAACTGGTGATCATTGTTGGCGCCGGGATCGAGCACGATCTTGACCGGGATACGCTGCACCACTTTTACGTAATTTCCAGTGGCGTTTTCCGGAGGCAACAGGCTGAAGCGGGCGCCACTGGCTCCGGCAACGCTATCAACTTTGCCGTTGTACGATCTGCCATTGGCATCGACTTCGACAGTAACGCGCTGCCCGATCTTCATGTTGCGAAGCTGCGTCTCTTTAAAGTTTGCGGTGATCCAAATGTCGTCGAGATTGATGATCTTCATCAGTTCCTGGCCGGGTGCGACGTTTTGTCCGACTTCGACGGTGCGGTCGCTGACGATGCCGTTCACCGGGGCGACGATTTTTGTGTATTGCAAATTCAACGCGGCCTGATCGAGATCCGCCTTCTTGCGTTGCGCTTCCGCCAGCGCGGACGTAGCCCTCGCGCGTATGACCTGCATCTGCCTCGGTGCCGTGCTGGCGTTGCTCCAGTTCGCCTGCGCCTGGACGAGTTTTCCCTGCGCTTGCGTGACCTGCTGCTGGGCTGCGTCGGCGCTGGCGCGGGCTGCTTCTACGCCCGCTGCACTGGCCTTGGCGGCGGCGGTGGCCTGGTCGTACTGCTGCTGCGAAATCTCCTGCTTGTCGACCAACTGCTTGTAGCGGACGAGATCGTTCTGCGCCTTCACGTTATTGGCTTCGGCCTCTTGCAACTGGGCCTTCGCCGCCTCGAACTGTTGTTTTGCAACTTGAATGCCCGCGCGGGCGCTATTCACGTCAGCTTCGGTGAATGAAACCTGGCTGGTGGTGTTGACGGAGGTGATCGGAACATTCACACCAGCCGCGACTGCCGCTGCTTGCGCATCTTCAAAATCGGCTTTGGCCCGCTCGTAGGCGACCTGATAGTCGGCAGGGTCAATCTCTACCAGCACGGTTCCCGCCTGCACGTATTGATTGTCCTCGACGTTGAGTTTGATAACGTGGCCGGTAACGCGTGCGCTGATGGAATTGACGTGGCCGTCGACTTGGGCATCGTCGGTCGATTCATAGCTGGTGAAGTAGCGGTAGGCGAAGAACCCCGCGACCAGAAGCACGACAACGGCGATCACCACTCCGATTCGGAAACCGGAACTCTGCGTGCGAGAAGGCCGGGTGTGAAAATCCTCCTCGGTGGCCGGTAGCGGCTTGGTGCTGGTCGCCGGCTTCTGGACTTCAGTTTTCTCAGTGTTGGCGGGCGGACTTTGCGTGGTTTCCATACGTTTATTAATTGCCTTTCAAATAGCGCTTAACGCCCTCTTCCGCGTCGCCGATGGCGTGCGCCAGTTCGACCTTCGAAAGATTATGGGCATAAAGACTTTGAATATAACTCTCGTGAGCGCTGGCCACGGCCTCCTGGGCCTGCACGACTTCCAGATTGTCGGCGACGCCGGCGGTAAAGCGATCCTGCGATTGTGCCAGCGCCTGCTCTGCCAGGTCGACAGAGCTGCGGGCCACTTCAACTTGTTCGGCGGCAGCGTTGAGATCGAGCAGCGCCGTGCGGACCTCATAATCGATGCGGCCGCGGATATCTCCCAGTTGCGAGCGCGCCTGCTTTAATTGGGCGTCGGCCTGAAGAACGTCCCCGTGAACGCGATTGCCGGTGAAAATTGGAATATTAACGCCACCTGTCACTTGCCAGGTTCCGTTCGACTGGCTGGGCGTGACACCAATGTCCCCAAGATTCGCGTCCACATCAAAGGTGGGATAGCGTCCGGCCGCAGCTGCTCGGCGCGAAAGTTCCGCGGCCCTCACCTGGGCCAGCGCGACTTGATAATCCGCGCGCCCGGCATAAGCGCGCTGCAGATATGTATCGAGCGGCAGAGCGGCGAGCGCCTGGTAGGGAGCCTTCTCGGTGAGTACAAACTCCTGACCGAGGGGAAGGCCGATGATCCGGGCCACGTTCAATTTCAGCTTGGCCAGATCGTTCCGGGCCACGATGAGTTGCTGTTGGCGCGTCTGCAGTTCTACCTGCGAGCGCAATGCATCAATGGCTGGACTGAGTCCGGCTTTTTGCTGGTCGGCAGCCTTGGCGTACAGGGCCTGCGCACTTTTCACCTGGGCTTCGCTGGTTTCCACTCGCGCACCCGCCGCAATGGCCTGCAGATACGAGTTGCCGACGGCAAGAACGACGATTTCCCGAGCATCTTTGTAGCTGAACTGCGCCGCCTTAACGTTTTCCGAGGCAGCCCGCTCTCGCTCCAAGTTCCTGAAATTGAAGACGGACTGGCTCAGGGACGCGCGCGCATCGAAATAGTTGAAGGCGGGCGTCACGCGAGGGAAACCGCTCAAATTCGACCCCGGAGGGCTGAGAAGCGGCAAAAGTTTGCTGAAACCAAGCGCCGCTAGACTCTCAGTTTCGGCATTCTCCTGTACCCGAGCTCCAATGTTGGGCAAGAGTTCGCTCAACTCTTTCCATTTTTCCCCGCGAGCCGCCTCAGTCTGGTCGCTGGCGAGCAGCAGGCCGAGATTGTTGCGCAGGCCGCGATCAATTGCCTCCTTGAAATCGATCTGCAGAGTCTCTGCGGTAGCCGTGCCTTCCGGAGCGCTGCCCTGAAATGGGCTTTGCGTTCCAGGCAGAGAAACACTTGGAGCTGAAGCGGAACCGCCAGCGGACTGAGCCATCGAGGCGGGTACCACAAGCAGCACAAGAATAAGGGCGGAAAATGTCGTTCGAAAAACGATCAATGAGCAGCGCATTCGTGATTTGTAGGAACGTCCCGCAAATGACCGTGCAGACAGGGACGTCCTTTCTCGCCTATAGCATAACTCCTCAGCTTTGATTCGTTTGCGGAGCTTTGCGATGCAACGATTCTGACGGGATCGCTGGAATCGCCCCCCAGCGCGGCGAACGCGGCCATCTCGCAAAGGGCGAAACGTCAGACACGTCCAAGACTGGCACCACTCCCAAGGTGCAGTATCTTCGGTACTTTGCGCGGCGGCGGTAAGCCCCTTTAATCTATCAGTTGGAAAGAGGAACGGAAGCTATGCGGAAACGTGTCTTATTCACGATGGCTGCACTCATCGCGCTCCTGACGAGCGTAGCCAGCACTCAGAACGCTTCCGNNGAAGATGCACATCCACGGCGTAGTCCGAGTTGAAGCGGTGGTTAAAGCCAACGGCACCGTCAAGTCTACTCGCGTGCTGGGCGGAAACCCGGTATTGGTTGACGCGGCGATCGAAGCGGTTGGCAAATGGAAGTTTGAGCCGGGGCAAAACGAGACGACCCAGGTGGTCCAACTCACATTCGAAGATCAGTGAAGTGAGCCAGGCTATCTCAAGGAACCAACAGATTCTCAGTCGTTCAAGCCACCAAATCTCCCCCACGAATGACAGGTCGCCCCTCGAGGACGTGACCAAGGTCATCTTGAATGAGAGTGACCTTCAGTTCAATCTAGTCAAGAGTCGCAAACTTTAAGAACGGAAGACGTGCATTCGATGAGTGCGGCAACAGGAACTGACTGGACCCGAATATTGTCCGATCCGGACCTTGTCCGGCATGTCGGAAAGCTGCTGCAAGCCTACCGGGAAGCTCCCGCAGACAAGCGGGAGGCGGCGCTGCTTACAGCCATGCGTGAAATCAAGGCCGGCGTCCCCACGGATGGGAAACCTTCCACCAAGGCAACTTCCGCGCCCGAACCAGTTCCAACTCCCACTTCGGCGACGCCTCCTTTTGAGCCGGATATGTTCACTCAGAACTGGGGAAGCGACCGCCGTCGTCACCTGCGAATCAAATGTTTCGTGGCGGTCGAACTCCGCGTCGATGAATTCCCGGTTCCGATCTGGGGCAATCTTTCCAACACGAGCGCGGGCGGATGCCTGGTCGAAACCGCGCACCCCGTCAAGCCGGGGTCGAAGGTTGAAATTGGTCTCTGGGTGCCCAACGGCAAGATCTGGGTCAAAGGGTTCGCTTTGAGCGGAGTGGTATCCCGCAATGGACCGGGCAACGGAGTCCGCCTCCACTTCGAGGGAATGGCGCCAACCGAGCGCGACAATCTGCGCCAGTTCCTCAAGTACGTGCAGCAGACAACCCGGGGATCGCAAACCGAGAACGGCTACCTGCATCTTCTGAAATAAGGAATTCCACGATTCTCGCCAGTTTTTCACTGCGGCTTAATCCACGCCTGCACGGAAATTGATACACTTTCTGCGTATTGAACCCTTTCCGTAATCGGAAACTCTAATTAGTTAGAGACCGATCGCGCACCGGTGCAAAAAATCCCAGGCTGGAGGAGCGGAATCGCATGGTAGCCAGTGAACAGGTTTTGGTGACGGGGCAGCAACTGGACACGCTGTGCATCAACACGATTCGAACTCTGGCGATCGACGCGGTAGAACAGGCGAACTCGGGCCATCCGGGCGCGCCCATGGGACTGGCGCCGGTCACATATTGTCTCTGGCAAGAATTCCTGCGCTACGATCCCGCCGATCCCACCTGGCTCAATCGCGACCGCTTCGTGCTCTCCAATGGGCATGCGTCCATGCTGCTTTACGCCATGCTGCACCTCGGAGAAGTGCGCCGGGTTGACGAGCATGGTCAGGTGCTGAAGGAACTCTCGGTTCCGATGGAGGAGATCAAGCGCTTCCGGCAACTGGGGAGTCGCACGCCGGGGCATCCCGAATCACACATCACTTCCGGAGTCGAGACCACGACGGGACCGCTGGGCCAAGGCGTGGGCAATAGCGTGGGGATGGCCATCGCTGGCAGGTGGCTGGCGGCGAACTTCAACCGTCCTGGGCTGGAGATTTTCGACTACAACGTCTACGCGATGTGCTCGGATGGCGATCTGATGGAAGGCATTGGGGGCGAAGCCGCTTCTCTGGCCGGACATTTGAAGCTTTCCAATCTCTGCTGGATGTACGACCACAATCACATTACCCTCGATGGCCCGGCCAATTGGTCATTCAGCGAAGATGTGGCGACGCGTTTTGTGGGATATGGATGGAACGTCACGCGTGTGGCCGACGCCAATGATTTGGAGATGCTGGCCCGGGCGTTTGAGACGTTCCAGAAGACCACAGATCGCCCGACCCTGATTATTGTCGACAGCCATATTGGCTACGGGTCTCCACACAAACAGGACACCAACGCCGCGCACGGCGAACCTTTGGGTGAAGAAGAAGTCAGGCTGACCAAGAAATTCTACGGCTGGCCGGAAGACGCGAAATTCCTGGTTCCGGATGGGGTGTACGAACATTTCCGCGACGGAATCGGGAAACGGGGGCGCGATTTTCATGGACAGTGGTCGCAGAAATTCGCCGAGTATTCGCAGAAATTCCCCGAGATGGCTGAGCGTCTGCACCTGATGCAGCATCGCGAATTACCTTCAGGCTGGGACAAAGGCCTTCCTACATTTCCTGCGGATGCCAAGGGCGTCGCAACTCGCGAGAGTTCAGGCAAGGTGCTCAATGCGCTAGCGCAGAATATTCCGTGGCTGATTGGCGGATCGGCGGACCTGGCAACGTCGAACAAGACGACGTTGAAGTTCGAAGGCGCCGGCGACTTTCAGGCGGCTACTCCTGCGGGTCGCAACTTGCACTTTGGGGTGCGCGAGCACGTGATGGGCGCGAGCGTGAACGGAATGGTTGTGTCCGGCATTCGGGCTTTCGGGGCGACATTCTTTAACTTCAGCGATTACATGCGGGCGAGCATTCGGCTGTCGGCGCTGATGGAGATTCCTTCGATTTTCGTTTTCACGCATGACTCGATTGGCGTTGGCGAAGATGGGCCGACTCACCAACCGATCGAGCAGTTAGCATCTTTGCGGGCCATGCCGAATCTGATTGTGCTTCGTCCGGGCGACGCGAATGAGGTTACCGAGGTGTGGAAGATCATTGCGAAATTGCAGCACTCGCCCGCCGCCCTCGTATTGACTCGCCAGAACATTCCAACGCTGGATCGCACCAAATACGCGCCTGCTTCCGGCGTTGCCAAGGGCGCCTATGTCTTGGCCGACGCGCCAGGCGGAAAGCCTGACGTGATCTTGCTCGGCACAGGAAGCGAGTTGTCGCTGTGCGTGGACGCGTACGAGAAACTGAAGGCCGAGGGCGTGAAAGCGCGCGTGGTCAGCATGCCTTCATGGGAAATCTTCGAACAGCAGGACTCGGCATACAAAGAGAGCGTTCTGCCGTCGGACGTGACCGCGCGAGTTTCTGTCGAAATGGCATCTACCTTCGGATGGGGGCGCTACACTGGCCTCAAGGGCCGCAACGTCGGGATGCACCGTTTTGGCGCTTCGGCGCCGCTGAAAGATCTGCTGAAGTACTTTGGGTTCACCGTCGATACCGTCGTTGCTGAAGTTCGTTCGGCGATTGCGGGCAAGTAACGTTTGAACGGGGTTCGACAAAATTCATTTTTACGCAAGATCGGGGAGATCACTATGCAGCCAACTGGAGTTCTGGAAACCTCGAAAGCGACCAAGAATCCGCTAAGAGAATTGCTCAACTACGGTCAGTCGATGTGGCTTGATTACATCCGGCGCGATCTATTCACCACCGGGAAGCTGCAACAACTGATTACCGAGGACGGACTGCGGGGGATGACTTCGAATCCCGCGATCTTCGAGAAAGCCATCGCCGACAGTTCGCTGTATGACGATTTCTTGAAGTCGCTGGCCTCGCGGAGTGATCTCGACACCACCGCCCGCTACGAGCAGATTGCGATTCGCGACATCCAGGACGCCGCAGATGCTCTGCGGCCGGTGTATGACGAATCCAAGTTCCGCGATGGATACGTGAGTCTGGAGGTCTCGCCGTACCTGGCGCGCAAGACGAAAGAAACGATCGACGAGGCGCGCCGCCTGTGGAAGGCCGTGCAGCGCGAGAACGTGATGATCAAGGTGCCCGGCACCGCAGAGGGACTGCCAGCGATCCGGCAGTTGATCGGCGAAGGCATCAACATCAATGTGACGTTGCTGTTCGCGCAGGAAGTGTACGAGAAGGTTGCTGAGGCTTACATTGCCGGCCTCGAAGACTTGGCAGGGCACGGCGGCAATCTGAAAAAGATGGCGAGCGTGGCCAGTTTCTTCATCAGCCGCATCGACACGCTGATCGATTCCATGCTGAACGACAAGCTCAAGGCGACCACCGACGCCAGTCAGCAGGCGCTGCTGAAGAGCATTTTGGGTAAGGTGGCGATCGCCAATGGCAAGCTTACTTATCAGCGCTATCAGAAGATCTTCAGTGGAGCGCGGTGGCAGGCGCTGGCGGCCAAGGGAGCGCAGACCCAGCGCGTGCTGTGGGCCAGCACCAGCACCAAGAACCCCAACTATCGCGACGTGATCTACGTCGAAGAATTGATTGGACCCGATACAGTCAACACCATGCCGCCGGCCACGATCGACGCTTTCCGCGATCATGGACTGCTTCGCAACGCGCTTTTGGAAGATGTGCCGGGTGCGCAAAAAGTGATGGACGATCTGGCACGCGCAGGCATTTCCATTCAACAAGTGACTGACAAACTCACCGACGACGGTGTCAAGCTGTTTGCCGATGCCTTCGACAAGTTGCTGGCCGCGGTCGCGAAAAGCACTCAGCAAAAAGGATAGATCTCGTGAGCCGACTGAAGACTTCCCTGCCGGAATCGTTGGCCGCTACGGTGAAAGCGACGGTTGCTGATTGGCAATCGGGCGGCAAGATGCAGCGTTTGTGGCACCGCGATGCCACGCTCTGGACGGGCCGCGACGAAGCGACCTGGCTGGGATGGCTCGATATCGTCGACGAGCAGATCGCGCAGCACGACCAACTGGCGAAGGTTGCGAAGGAAGTTCAGTCGCGCGGCTTTCAGCACGTACTACTGCTGGGGATGGGCGGATCCAGTCTCTGTCCCGAAGTGTTGCGGATGACCTTCGGCAGGACCGCTCACTTCCCTACGCTGCACGTGCTCGATTCGACGGATCCCGGTCAGGTGAAGGCGTTTGAGCACCTGATCGATATCCCAAAGACACTGTTTATCGTTTCCAGCAAGTCGGGCAGCACGCTCGAGCCCAACATCTTCAAACAGTATTTCTTTGAACGCACGAAGCAAGTGGTGGGCGCGACGAAAGCGGGCAGCCAGTTTATCGCGATTACCGATCCGGGATCGAAGATGCAGCAGGTCGCAGAGGCAGATCGCTTTCTGCATGTCTTCTTCGGACGGCCCTCGATCGGCGGACGTTACTCAGCGTTGTCAAACTTCGGCATGGTCCCGGCCGCTGTGATGGGCATGGACACAAAGAAGTTTCTCGCAAGGGCCGCGGAGATGGTGCGTGCCTGTGGCGCCGGTGCGAGTGTCGAGGAGAATCCCGGCACAGTGCTAGGCATCATTCTGGGAACAGCCGCCAACGCGGGCCGAGACAAGGTCACGATCATCACCTCCCCTGGCATTTCTGATCTGGGCGCGTGGCTGGAACAACTGCTCGCGGAGTCGACCGGGAAAATCGGCAAGGGCATCATCCCGGTGGACCGCGAAACTTTGACAACTCCAGAGGTCTACAGCAGCGATCGCGTTTTCGTTTATGTTCGGCTGGAAACGGGGGCGGACGCCAGTCAAGATGTGAAGGTCGCGGCAATTGAAAAGGCCGGCCATCCGGTGGTGCGCATCACCATGGCTGACACCTATGACCTGGGCGCAGAATTCTTCCGCTGGGAAATCGCCACCGCTGTCGCTGGCTCAATCATCGGAATCAATGCCTTCAACCAGCCTGACGTCGAAGCCAGCAAGATCGCGACGCGCGAGTTGACGTCGGCGTATGAGAAGACCGGCTCTCTCCCGGCGGAAAAGCCAGTCGTCGAGGACTCCGGCATCAAATTGTTTACCGACGAGAAGAATGCTGCGGAACTGGCGAAGAGTGCCGGCAGCGATGTTTCGCTGATGGGATATCTCAAGGCGCATCTGGCGCGCATCAAGGCCGGCGATTACTTCGCGGTGCTCGGTTACATCCAGATGAACGGCGAACACGAAGAGAGCTTGCGAACTCTGCGGCTCCTGGTACGCGACAAGAAGCGCGTAGCAACCTGTTTAGGATTTGGACCGCGATTCCTGCACTCTACGGGACAGGCGTACAAAGGCGGACCCAACTCCGGAGTGTTCCTGCAAATCACTTGCGACGATTCCGTCGAGCTTCCCGTGCCCGGGCAGAAATATACATTCGGCGTGGTGAAGGCGGCGCAGGCTCGCGGGGATTTCCAGGTGTTGGCGGATCGAGGCAGACGGGCGCTGCGAGTTCATTTGGGGAGCAACGTGAAGGCGGGTCTGGCAGCGCTGCAGGCGGCGGTTCAGAAGGCTCTCTAGCTTTCTACGAGGGACCGATGCGAGGGCAAAATGCCCTCGCGACAGCCGGCGGGACGCCGGCGCTACTTTAGGAGCGACGCATGCAATTGGGAATGGTGGGGCTCGGGCGCATGGGCGCGAATATGACGCGGCGACTGATGCACGGCGGACATCAGCTTGTGGTTTCTGACCTCAGCGCCGACGCGGTGAAGCAACTGGCTGGCGAAGGCGCGGGTGGCTCCACTTCGCTTGAAGATCTGATTAGCAAGCTTACTCCTCCCCGTGCGGTCTGGATCATGGTTCCTGCGGGCGGCCCGACTGAGGCGACCGTGCAGAAACTCGCGCAGCACATGCAGGGCGGCGACGCCATCATCGACGGCGGCAACTCTTATTTCAAAGATGACGTGCGCCGGGCAAACGAACTGAAGGGCAAGGGCATTCACTACATCGACGTAGGCACGAGCGGCGGCGTGTGGGGACTGGATCGCGGTTACTGCATGATGATTGGCGGGCCCAAGGAAGCGGTGGAGCGGCTCGATCCTATTTTCAAGACTCTGGCGCCGGGTAAAGGCGACATCCCCAAGACTCCGGGACGAGAAAAGCTTGGAGGCACAGCGGAGGACGGCTATATCCACTGCGGTCCATCGGGCTCCGGGCATTTTGTGAAGATGGTGCACAACGGCATTGAGTACGGCATGATGCAGGCTTACGCGGAAGGCTTCGACATCTTCAAGAACGCCACCAGCAAAGATCTGCCGGAGGACATCCGCTACGACCTGAACCTGCCAGACATTGCAGAGGTTTGGCGACGGGGGAGCGTCGTCAGTTCCTGGTTGCTCGACTTGACGGCGATGGCGCTCACGGAGAACCCTACGCTTTCGGAGTACGAAGGCTACGTGCAGGATTCGGGCGAGGGCCGCTGGACGATCCAGGCGGCGCTTGAGGAAGCCGTGCCTGCGGACGTTCTGACTGCCGCTCTGTACGTGCGCTTCCGGTCGCGGCAGCAGCATACCTTCGCGGAAAAGATGCTTTCCGCCATGCGGCAGAAATTTGGCGGACACGTGGAGCAAGGCGCGGACAAGGCGAAGAAGACCGCATAGACGCGGCTTTATTTCTTACTCATCAAAGGATTTTTTCATGGCTGAAACAGCGGAACAACCCACTGCGGCACCGCCGCGAATCGGAAAGCAGGGTGACCCCTGCGTCATGGTGATTTTCGGCGCTGCCGGCGATCTGACCGGGCGCATGCTGATTCCGGCGCTCTACAACCTGGCGCGGGCGGGACTGCTTTCCCGCGAGTTTGCCGTGGTAGGCGTCGCGCGCACCCAGTACTCCAACGATGAATTCCGAAAACGTGTGCACGACGACGTCAAAGCGTACTGCGGGGAGTGCGTGGACGATGATCTGTGGGAGT
Organism: Acidobacteriaceae bacterium; assembly: GCA_003166855.1. GTDB lineage: Bacteria > Acidobacteriota > Terriglobia > Terriglobales > Acidobacteriaceae > Sulfotelmatobacter. The sequence goes on from PMUM01000410.1 coordinate 26,894, forward strand.
GGTTTTCCCGCCGCTTCTATTACTTCGCCGGGGATTTCAGCGACGACAAACTTTATCCGCAACTCAAAGATTTTCTGAACAAGGTGGATCAGGAGCATTCCGCCCACCAGAACGTGTTCTACTACCTCGCTACGGCACCAAGCTTTTTTGGTCCAATCGTGCAGAAGCTCTCCGCCGCCGGATTGATGGAACAAGCCAACGGTCACTGGCGTCGTGTGGTTATCGAGAAACCCTTCGGGCACGATCTGGAGTCGGCGAAAGCGTTGAACCAGCAGTTGCTGAAGGAGGCCGACGAGAAGCAGATCTACCGCATCGATCACTATCTGGGCAAAGAAAC
>PMUM01000076.1 GCA_003166855.1 Acidobacteriaceae bacterium
TTCGCCGCAACGTGCGTGCCGGCCGGCTGGCCTACTCCACCGACATCGAGTCGTTTGCCCGCAAAACCCAAGTGATTTTCCTGGCCGAAGACAAAGCCGAGGGCCTAGCCGACATCGCCATGCGCATCGCGAGACTCGCTGCGAAGCCTCCGATTCTCACGATTGTGACTCCGGCTCCCGTTGGCACCGCCAACGCTCTGGAAAAGAGCATCAAAGATGCCGGTCTGCAGGCCACCATCGTGTCGCAGCCGATGTTCTTTACCGATGGTTGCGCTGTAGAAGATTTCAACTGGCCCGACCGCCTGATCCTGGGATCGACTTCCAGCGAAGCCGTCCAGATGCTGAAGCAGATTTTTCATCCCCTGGTCATGCGCGGCGTCCCGGTGATTGTGACCAACCAATCGACTGCGGAACTGGTTCGCGAAGCCGCCACCGCGTTCGTGGCCACCAAAATTTCCTTCATCAACGAAGTCGCGGCGCTCTGCGAACGCGTCAATGCCGACGCTGTGAATCTGGCTCTCGCGCTCGGTCTCGACAAGAAAATTGCGCCTCGCTGTCTGCAGCCCGGAGCAGGCATGGGAGGTGTTTTCGCCGAGTCCGACATGGACTCTCTCGCCGAACTGGCGCAGGCTCATGGCGTGCCGCTCAAAGTGCTCAGCGCCGCGCGCGACGTGAACCATTACCTCGCCGATCGTTTGGTCGAAAAAATTGCCCTCGTCCTGAATTCCGTCGAGAACAAGGAAGTCGGCATTCTGGGACTGGCTTTTAAGCCCAATACGAATTCAGTAGCCGGATCCTCGTCGGTGCGTCTTGCCGAAACGCTGGTTTCTAAAGGCGCGCACGTGCGGGCCTATGATCCCGTCGCCATTCCCGAAGCCAAGACACGGCTCAACAGCACGGTGCGCTATTGCGACTCCGCCTATGCCGCTGCGGAAGGTTCCGATGCGCTGGTCGTTGGCACCGGTTGGCCTGAGTTCCGCGCCCTTGACTTCGACCGCATCAAGCACCTCCTGAAAAAGCCTGTAATCGTCGATACCAAGAACCTGCTGGACTCCACTCGCCTGCGAGCCCTGGGATTCGAATACGTAGGCGTAGGCCGCGGCTAAAGCTCATGGAGGGACGGCCGCCTCGGCCGTCCAAGCGAGGGCGAAGCCGAGCGCATCCATAACCGAACCCTCCCCCCAGATCTGTATTCTTCGTTGCCTCTCAATTCTCATCACTACTTTCCACGCGCGCTCCAGCTAAGCTCTAACATCCCCGTACCGCAGTTGCTATAATCATGAGGAGTGGTGGGAATAGCTCAACTGGTAGAGCACCGGACTGTGGCTCCGACGGTTGCGGGTTCGATTCCCGTTTCCCACCCCAGATTTTTTCTTGAAGTGAGCGTTTTGTGGGGACAGCCGCCTTCGGCTGTCCGGTCGAGCAAAAGCTCGACTCCCACCTCTTCCCATATCACGGCCCTGTAGCTCAATTGGATAGAGCATCAGTCTTCGGAACTGAGGGTTGGGGGTTCGAGCCCCTCCGGGGCCGCCATTTGATTCTGCCTTAGGCATGGTTTTATGTGGGGACAGCCGCCCTCGGCTGTCCGTCGAGCGCAGCTCGACCTGATTTTGATACCGGCATCCACAATAGAAGAAGAGAACTCGGGCCTCCGGCCCGAGGACAGCCGAAGGCGGCTGTCCCCACATGTAAATACCAGAAAGCCCGAAAACCCCTGTGGCGCGGACGTTCCGCCTGGGATAAAATTCACCCTCGACTTCGCAGGCATGAAACGCATCTTCCACTTCCGCGCATCTTCTTCCCAACTGGGCCCCTTGGAAGAACGTCTGCTCGAAGCCCTGTGGCAGCGCGGAAATGCAACTGTTCGTGACCTCGTCGACGGCTCCTGTCAGGATCTCGCCTACACGACGGTGATGACCACGCTCGACCGTCTCTTCAAAAAGAATTTGCTCTCGCGCGAAGCCGAAGGCCGCGCATTCCGTTACAAGCCGCGATTCACCCGCGAAGAACTTCACCGTGAAGTCGCCGGCGAGGCCTTCCGGCAATTGCTGGATGCCAGCCCCGCATCGTCGTTGCCGCTCTCGTATCTGGTCGAAATCCTGACCGAGCGTGACGCACAGTTGCTCGATGACCTTCGCCGGGTAGTGGAAGCGAAGCGGCGCGAGTTGCGCAACGTCGAAGCCCGGAACGAAACCAAGCCCAAGGACAAAGCCTGATGTTCGCCGCCCGCGGCATCGCCGTCTCTTTCTCCGTGTTCGTGATGGTGTACTGCGTTCTCTCGCTCGCCTTGTGCCTTGCCTGGCGCACGGTCCAGCCGCGCATCGAGCGCCTTGCGGTTCGCCGAGTTGCAGATGTGCTGTTCGCCCTGCGAATGTTGCCACTGGCCACCGCGGCCGTAATCACGGCTGCCTTCACAGTGCCGTCTTTCCTGCTGCTCGAGCCGCGGGCCATCGAAGAGCCTTTGGGCGAGATTCCTCTGGCTCTGGGCATCTTCGGCGCTGCGTTGGGAATATTTGGAATTGTGAACGCGGGTGTGGCCGTGCGCCGAGCCTCCCGCACTGTCTCGACGTGGACCAACGCCGCGCAGCCCCTCGAATCCTACGCACACATTCCTGTTCTGCGAATTTCCTCAGTGATTCCTGCGATGACCGCCGCAGGCATCGTTCGTCCTAGAGTCTTGCTGTCCCCCGCTGCGGAATCCATGCTCACGGCCAACGAACTGCACACGGCCTTGAATCATGAAGTCGCCCACGTTCGCCGCCGCGACAACTTGAAAAAGCTCCTGTTGCGTTTCGTAACCTTCCCCGGAATGTCTGGCCTGGAAGCCGCCTGGCTCGAAGCCACCGAGATGGCCGCCGATGACGCCGCAGTCTCCAATGCCGGCGAGGCGCTCGATCTGGCCGCAGCCCTGATCAAGCTTGCACGCCTCGGACCAGTCGAAGCGCCTGTGGACCTCACCGTCGCTCTGATGGCCAGCCCCGGTGCCGTCATGAACGCCCGCGTCGAGCGTCTGATCGCCTGGAGCGACGATCGCCCTACTGCGCACGGGAGAATCTCGCTACGATATGCATTCGGAGCAGCCGCGGCCACCGTCGCGGTGTTCGCCCTCACCTATGTTCAACTTCTGGTGCACGTGCACACCGCAACCGAGTGGTTGGTGCGGTAGCAACCACCGCAAGTTTTCGTCAGCCCCGAATCGTTGGTTCTAAAATCCTGGCAACCTCAAATTGCGATCCCCAATCTAACTACATCATCCGCTCGAGCGATTCGAGAAGGCTCAATCTTTGCGCCGAAGATTGAAGATTGTTCCGGCCAAGGAGTATTTGTTCAGTGAAACAGCGGATTTCTCAACTTCGCATCTCCTCCATGAAGCGGGCCCTTTCGGTTGGCATTCTTTCGGCCACTACGCTGATCACTGTCTCGCCCGCCTTTGCGGCGTTAGGTGAGCCCGTCAGCTCCGTTCAGGCTGACCAGGCTCACATGCAAGGCACTCTGCGCACCAGGCAAAGCCAGGCTTACACCATCCACGAAATCCGCGCCGCCACTGGAACGATTGTGCGTGAATATGTTTCCTCGTCGGGACGAGTCTTCGCTGTGGCTTGGCAAGGTCCGTGGCCGCCCGACATGCGGCAGATCCTGGGCTCCTATTTCGAACAGTACCAGCAAGCGGTCCAGGCGCCGACGAACTCCCCCGCCGGCCGAAAGCCGCTCCGCATTGAACAGCCTGGTTTTGTCGTCCACGCGGGCGGACACATGCGTTCGTTCACCGGCCACGCATACATTCCAGACATGCTCCCGCAGGGCGTTAGCGCGGAAGAAATCCGATGAAGCCATCCATCCCATACAACAGGTTCACCCTTCGGAATATATTCCCGATGATTGCAGCGTGCGCAGCCTTGTGGTCCGGCCTTTGCTGCGGAGGCAGCAGCAGCCCGCACGTGAATTCAAATTCAGTGTCAACTTCCGGCTCCAACGTTCAGCCCATCACGGTGAACTCAGGACCAACCGGCAACTATACCAACGGTGCATTTACCAGCATCACCGTGTGCGCGCCGGGCACTTCTACGTGCCAGACGATTGACGGCATTCTGGTGGACACCGGATCCTCCGGACTCAGGATCCTTTCTTCCGCGCTCACGATCTCCCTGTCGCAACAGAAATCATCCGACGGCAACCCCGTCGTCGAGTGTCTTCCCTTTGTCAGCGGATATACATGGGGTCCGGTGCAGTCCGCCGACGTTCAGATCTCCGGGGAGAAGGCAAGTTCCGTCCCGACCCAGGTGATCAGCGCCACGGACTTTCCCGTCCCCACCAGTTGCTCCGATCAAGGAGCTTCCGAGAACACGCTGGACGCTCTGGGCGCGAATGGCATATTGGGCGTGGGAAATTTCGCGCAAGATTGTGGCGGCGCCTGCGCCACCACCGGCGCCTCCAACCCCGGCCTGTACTATGAATGTCCAAGCTCCGGCTGCATTGTTATCGCGCAGAGCTTGGCGCAGCAAGTACAAAACCCCGTCGCGCTTTTCGCTACCGACAATAATGGAGTGATTCTCGAACTCCCCGCCGTGACCGCGCCGGTTGCCAGCATCAACGGCTCGCTCGTCTTTGGCATTGGAACGCAGTCGAACAACGGGCTCAACGGCGCCACGGTGTATGCCTTGAACGACCTCGGAAACTTCACCACCAGCTTCAACAATCAGTCCTACGACCAAAGCTTTCTCGACAGCGGATCAAACGGCCTCTATTTCCTAACCGCGAGCACGACCGGAATCCCGGTCTGCACCGACGCTACATTTTTCTATTGCCCGTCGAGCACGCAGAATCTTACGGCGACAACTCAGGGATCCAACGGCACGAGCGGTCAAATCAAGTTCAGCGTGGCCAATGCTGACAGCCTCTTCAACAACAACCTGACTGCCTTCGTGTTTGCGGATCTGGCCGGACCGAATTCTCTTGCCGGATTCGATTGGGGTCTGCCGTTTTTCTACGGCCGAAATGTATTTACTGCCATCGAAGGAAAAACCACTCCGGGAGGAACGGGGCCATACTGGGCGTACTAGAACTCTGCGAGTCTAGAAATTCACCCGCACGCCCAACTGCGCCGCGAACGGAATTCCCACCGTCGTGCCCGGTCCAAAGAAATCCCCCAGTCCGCCCGCGGGAATTTCCAGCTGCTTGAAACTCGTGATGGGCTGGAGTTGATTGCAGGTTGGATAGTCGAGGCAAATGTTGGTGGCATTGCCCGAGGCGATGTCGCTGTCCGGAACCGGGAGCGCCGCGATCGTGCCTACAAAATTGGCGCCCGGATTATTGCGATTGAAGAGATTAAAGAACTCAGCGAAGGGGAGTACTTCCCAGCGCTCTCCGAACTTGAATGGACGCGTCACCCGCAGATCCATCTGGATGTAAGGTGTCCCGCGGAAGGCATCGAGCGCAGTGGGCGTGCCATTCACCGAAATACGTTGGCTGTTGTCAGCGGTCGTAATCGTAAAGGGTCGGGCGGACTCGGCCTGAAACACCGTGCTCACTTCTAACCCTCCGGGGACGTGTAAAGTGCCCGCAAGAACGAATCGCTGTCGAACGTCTTCGCCCGAAGGCCCGTAGTCGCCTGGCCCGAACGGGTTCAGCGGATTGCAAACTCCATTCACATAGTCAAACAGCTCGCCCAGCACGCATCCCCAGGTCTGTGCTTTCGAGAACGTGTAATTCGCGACCAGATTGAACCGCTGCGACACGTTGCCCTGCAGGTGAAGCATCAGCGCGTTGTAGCTGGACCGGTTGTCGGACTTGAAGATGTTCACGTTCGGCACGACGCTCTGCTGATCGGCGCCATACATTGGATCTGACGTGGGAATCAGCGGAGTGAAAAGGTTCGTATCGCTGGTATAGCTGTAGGCGCGATAGCCGTGATTGCCTTGTTCGTGCGTGTAGTCGGCGCCGATCGTCCAGTGCTCATTAAGAGCGTGCTGAACGCCGCCCGTGATGTGGATGGCATAGGGCGTCTTGTAATACGAGTCGATGATGTTACCGGTAGTTCCAACTCCACCTTGAAGGCAGCCAGGACCGGCCAGGGCATAGGCGCCGGCGGTTCCCGTCAGGGCGCACGCGCCCGTGACAAAGGTCGAAGAATTGACCGCCTGAAATGCTGTGCCCCACCCATTCTGCGCGAGGTCGTTGTAGAAGAGTCCAAACCCTGCGCGGAAAACCGTTCTGCCGCTGTCGCCGGGAGCGTATGCGATTCCCAGTCGTGGCGCGAATTGCTTGCGGTAGTCGTGCGGGACATTGGGAATGAGCGGAATCTGCAGCCCTTCCAGCGTCGGGAATGCCGCGTCTTGCGCCTGGCTGCGTCCCGAGCCAGTGAAGAGTCCGAACGTGGTTTGCCAGCGCAGTCCGTAATTGAACGTGAGATGCCGCGCCACCCGCCACGAATCCTGTGCGTAGAGCGCCAGCCGCTGCACGCTCTGCGAAAAACTTCCATCGCTCGCGGGAGTCGTCGAAGCCCCGTTTGCGTAGTCGATCGGGAACTGTGCAAGGTTCGTGGCGTTCAACGTGTAGAAGGACGGATCGCTTGGGAATGAGTACAGCGTCTCTTGATTTCCCGAAAACGCTCCACCCAGCACCGGTTCGTGGATGAAATTCACTCCAAACTTGAATGAGTGGTCGCCCGTGGCGTGCCCAAGGTCGTAGCGGAACTGATATTTCTGCTGATCCCGCAGCGACGGAAACAGCGTGATCGGCGTGGCGAACTGGTTGTCGCCGTAAGTTTCGAATCCCGAAACTGTCAGTGTTGTGGAGCTGAATGGAAACGCCAGCGCGAAACCCAGCGTCGAGTTTCGCGTCTGCGTCAGATGCAGCAAGCTGGCATCGAACACAAACGTCCCCAGCCAAGTCGGGCTGAAGCCGTAGGTATTGCTGATCACGCTGTTCCAATAAACATCATGCGTGGTCAGCCCGGTCGAAGGCAAAGTCGCCTGCGCTACCAGGCTGTTGTGCGTCAGATAATTGTCTTCTGACGCGCGCAGGAACCACTGCGACTTCGCCGACTGCGCCCAATCAAACCGCACCGACCCGATGTAGTCGCGAAAGGGAATCGGAACGTTCTGCGGAACCGCGATCGACGGCACGCCCGGAATCAGCCCGTCCGCAGCGATTTGTGCCAGCGCGTTGAACTCCGTGAGGCTGTTCGGACTGTAGGCAATGCTGGCATTTTCGCGAACGTACTCAAAAGACGAGAACAACCAGACCTTGTCGCGCGCGATCGGCCCACCGAGCGTGGCAACGTAGTTCTGCCGCGAAAACGGCTGCTTCGGATTCGGCGCGGGATTCTCAATCGGAAAGCGCGCATTCAGCGCCGCCGCCCGATCGTAAAATGCGCCACTCCCGTGCCACTCATTCGTTCCGCGCTTTGTGGTGATGACCACCGACCCCGCCGTTGTCCCGCCAGTGTCAGCGTCTTCGTTCGCGGTGCGCATCGCAAATTCCTGGATCGCTTCCGGCGAAAAGTTCTGCAGAAATCCGCCGATCCAGTCGTCGGAATTGTCCCCGCCATCCACCGACAGATCGTTGTTTAGCCCGGAACTCCCGCCGGTAGAAACGGCGGTGATTCGCGCCTTGGTCGGATCGGAAGGCTCGACGGGTTCCGTCCCCGGAGCCAGGTACGCGATGTTGGCGAAGCTGCGGGCAGCGAGCGGAAGCATCTGCAAGTCCTGACTGCTGACCACTCCCTGGTGCACCACGCTGACCAGATCAATCGGCTGTGTCGTGATCGACGAATTCTCCCCCTGCACAGACACCGTTTCTCCCGGAGCCACAGCCTTCAGCGTGACCGTGACTTCCCGCACCGAACTCACAGCGACGGAGACATCCGCGTGTGCCGGCGCGAATCCCGCGGCACTCACCGTGATGCGATAAGCGCCGGGCAGCAGATCATCCAGCCGAAATTCGCCGCGGTCTTCGCTGACAGCCTCGCGCCGCAGCGACGAATCGACCGACTCCACCGCGATCTTAGCCGAGGGAATGCGTGCGCCAGTCACGTCCTGCACCGTCCCGCGCAGCGAGCCTCTCGGGTTTTGAGCGTGAAGAACGGTCGCCAGTACAGCGAGCGCCACACAGACAAGGATTGATTTGCTAGAGAAAGGCATGCGGACCATGGGACTAACGCGGGCTAGACAGGGAGAGTATCTTGAGCGAGCGCCCTACTACCAGCAGTCGTAGGAACGTTGCCGATGCAAAAGCCTGCGCACTGTTTTGAGGATCGCTCGCGGCAATCGCTGCTCAATCCGACCACCGCTGCGGCGTTCGGTCCCACCGGTGCTTCTTCAGTTCCGCCAGCAGGCTCTTATCTAGAGGCCCGGCGTCACTCGTGGCAACGTTCTGCCGCACGTGCTCCGGCTTGCGCATGCCCGCAATCGTCGTGCTCACTGCCGGATGCGACAGGATAAAGCGCAACGCCATCTCCGGCAGTGTCATTCCAGCAGGAAGAATTTCCTTCAACTTGTCGACCCGCTTGACTGTCTTCGCCAGATTCTCTGGACCAAAATATCCCGCGCGCCAATCACCTTTTGGAAAAGTGGTTTGCAGCGTCATCTTTCCGCCGAGGCTGCCTTCATCCAGCGGCACGCGGGCAATCACGCCCACATTCAGTTCCTCGCAAACCGCGAATAGCTCATCTTCCGGCGCCTGGTCGAAGATGTTGTAGATCACCTGTACCGCATCCACCAGTCCCGTCCGCAGAGCCTTGATTCCATTCTCCGGCTGCCAGCGATTAATGCTCAGCCCGAAATATCGAATCCACTTATCGCGCTTTAACTTTTCCACCGTGGAGCGGAACTCACTCTCCCCGGTCCACGAATCGTCCCACACATGAAACTGCAGCAGATCAATCGTATCCACCCGCAGTTGCTTGCGGATCAGGTCGGCATACTTGAAAACGTGCTCCGCCGAAAAAACATCGCTGTACTTGTATTCGGGCAGCGCCGGCCAACGGTCATTCGCCGGAGGAATCTTCGAAGCCGCATAGAGCCTCTTCCCTGGGTTGCGCGTCACATTGCGCGCCATGATCTCGCCCAGCAACCCGTCGCTCTTGCCCTCGCCGTACGCCCAGGCGGTATCGAAGAAGTTGCAGCCTTCATCCACGCCCAGCTGCATCGCCGCCAGTGACTCTTTATCGTCCGAGCCGCTCCACCCGCTCATTCCCCACAACCCGTGGGCAATGTCGCTCACTTCGAATCCGGTACGGCCAAGCTTGCGGTATTTCATAAGGCCTTTCTATGAGCTGGTGATGTCCCAATCTGTAATGTTCCCGGGCCGAAACCCGTTGAGTATGATAACTCCAAGCCGTCGGGCCCGGTTCTGCGCGTTCACGAGTTCAATCCATGCTGCTGAAGATGACCGATCTTGAGACCGCGCGCTTGCATTTGCGTGAATTTCGGCCGGCTGATCTCGCGGACGTGGTCGCTTGGGAAGAGACGCTTCATGCGGATCAGTTTCTTGAATTTTGCTTCCGATCTTATCGGGAATGGGGAATGGGCCCTTGGGCAATGCTGCTCAAAGCCAGCGGAGCCCTCGTCGGCAACTGCGGTTTCTGCCGGATCGGATACGATCGCGCCCCGGAAACCTTCGAATACTGCGGAGAAATCAACTATTACGTTGCTCCCCGATACCGCGGAGCCGGGCTGGCCACTGAAGCCTTGCAGGCAGCGTTGAAATTCGGATTTGGCGATCTCAAGCTGACTCGGATCCAGGGCCGATGCCCTCTCGAGAACCTGCCTTCGGAACGCGTGATGCAAAAGGCAGGTTTGAAATTCGAGAGAATGGTAGCCCCATCGGCAGGAGCCTCGTCGCAGGACAAGCTCTACGCCATCACGCGGGAACTCTACGCGCCGTTGACAGCGTCGCCGCGCTTTCAGCCGTGAAGCTCCAAAGCCCCCGGCCCCGGCTTTTTCGATGCGAGCCATCCAAACTTTAGCTGCTCCCACCCCTCCTCCGGGGTGTTTAATGAACCTAGATCATAAACATGGAGGTCGCTCCCCAATGAAATCTGAATATCCTTATAATCCAACGCCCGGCAAGAAAGACGAATTCACTGCGCCACCTCCGTCCCGCTTCATCGACGAGAAAATCTCGGACGAGTCGGGCACGGAAGCTAAAACCGACAGCGCCCTCGCGCCAGCGGGTCTCAAGAATCCCTTCTGGAATTAGTCTCGGCAGGCGCCGGATCGTTGCAGCGCAGATGTTAAGCGACGACCGGCGCTGTTTGTTTCCCTGACAACCTCATCTACCGCAGGATTGGCAGGCACAGGCACGGCCGGATTGCGAAATCCAACCCCGCCATCTCTTCCAGCGCCGGATGCAGCAGCGCATCTCGGCAGGGCTCCAGCGTAATCACAAACGGCAGGGAACTCTTCTCAAAGCCCGGCTTCTGCAGCAGGGAATCAATGTTCAGGCGATGCGCCGCCAGGATCTGCGCCAGCCGTGCCACAATCCCCGGCTGATCACGCACAAAAAACCGCAAGTACCACGGCGTCTCGAAATCATTGCTGATCGCAGGTGTCGAGACGTTGCTGGCAGCACTCCGTTTGCCCCCGCCTGCAGACAAGCTCTGCGCCACAAACATCAAGTCGGAGACCACGGCCACCGCCGTAGGATCGCCGCCCGCGCCTGCGCCCAGGAACGCCATATCTCCGCCGTACTGGCCGGAGGTCAGCACCAGGTTCAGGTTCCTCTGCACGCGTCCAAAAGGCGAATCGGTTGGAACCAGGCACGGTCCAACATCCGCGAACAAAGTATCTGCTTTCAAATCGGCCCGCGAAATCTGGCGAATCGTGCAGCCCAGTTCCGCCGCGTAATCGAAGTCGACCGCATCGATCGCCCGAATGGTCCTCGCTCGAACCGATTCCGGCGCGACCCGTGAGTGCAGTCCCGCCAGCGCCAGAATGGCCAGCTTGGCGCGAGCGTCTCCACCGTCCAGATCCTCCGACGCATCGGCCTCTGCGTATCCGCGAGCCTGCGCTTCTTCCAGCGCCTCGCTGAAGGGAATCCTCGCGTTCTCAATCCGGCTCAGAATGTAGTTGCAGGTGCCGTTCAGAATCCCCGCAATGCCGTGCAACTTGTCGCCGCACAACCCAGTGCGCAGCGCCGGAAGAACCGGAACTCCTCCCGCCACCGACGCGCCGAACTCGATCTGCCCTCCCTTGCTGCTCGCCAGTTGCAGAAGATCGGGGCCATGCCGCGCAATCAGTTGCTTATTCGCCGTGACCACCGACTTCCCCGACCCAAGTGCGCTCCGCACAATCTGCTCGGCCGGATTGAGCCCGCCAATCAGTTCGATCACGATCTGTGCGTCCGACTTTAGCACCGCTTGTACGTCGTCGGTCCAGATAACATCGCTCGGCACCCAAGGCTGCTTCTTTCTCTCCACATTGCGATTGCAGATGTGAGTCAGCCGCAGAGAGCCGTCCCCGCTCTCGCACAGGATCTTTGCCACCGCGCGGCCCACAGTCCCAAAGCCGATCAGGGCGACACGGCAGGCGGAGTTCTGTTTCTGGCTTTTGGATGCAGCGGCTTTCGCCGCCGGTTTTGAAGTCCGCTTGGGCAAGGATCTCTCACTATGAAAATGGAATTCTCTATCATACGTGCGAGCAGTGCTTCCATGAAACTGCAAACCGCCAGTCCGCATTCTCGCATCGCCGATGTTGACGCAGTGAGAACATGCACTGCCACCGGGGAGTTGCAATACCTCGGTTTTCCGCTATGATCGCTGCCTCCATGAGGTCCAATCGCCATCGCCGGTCCTGCAGTATCCTGCTTGCCGCCATTCTGCTTTTGTCGATGAGTTGCACAAAGAGAGAACCGGCACCGCCGCCAGACCATCCGCGACTGATTCCTCAAGTCGTTCTACGCGACATCACATTCCGCAGCGCGGCTCTCAACCGCGACATGCAATACCGCGTAGTCTTGCCTGCGAGCGTGCCCCCGGGACACAAGTTGCCGGTGGTCTACCTGTTGCATGGCGGCGGAGGAGGATTTCGGGACTGGACCAACGATTCTGATGTCTCTCAGTTCGCGGAATCAGGTCTCGTTCTCGTGATGCCCGAGGGCGCAGCGTCGTATTACACGAATGCCGTCGATCCGCCGCAGGATCGCTACGAAGACTACATCGTGAACGATCTTATCTCCGAGGTGGAGAGCAAGTTTCCAGCCGCAGTCGGCCATTCGAACCGCGCGATCATAGGTGTTTCCATGGGAGGTTTCGGTGCCGTGAACCTGGCGCTGCGTCATCCTGACCTTTTCGTTTTCGCGGGTGGAATCAGTCCTGCCATCGACGTTCCGCGCCGCGCTTTCTCGATCAAGCGCCTCCAGCAGTCACGCCGCTACAACGCGATTTTCGGTCCTTCCGGAAGCCAGACCCGCCGCGACAGCGATCCTTTCATTTCGCTCCGGACCGCGGATCCAGAAGCGGCTCCATATTTCTTTCTAACCTGTGGCGAACAGGAAGGCCTGCTTCCCGCAAACCGCGAATTCGCCGCGCTGCTTGGTTCGCGGCACTTTCGATTCGAGTTTCACACCGTCCACGGTGGTCACGACTGGAACCAGTGGAACGCTTGGCTCCCCAGCCTTTTTCACAGCCTCGGTGAGCATATGAATACCAAAGAACTGATCATCCAGCAGCGGCCATGACCACTCGGGGCGGCATCGCGGGCGGAATCCGCATCAAAGTTGGTATCATGGTGCCTGCCTGCTGCGAGTGCTATCCCGGCGGGAGCATCGCGGACCGATCTTTCAGAAGCGCCTCTCTTTGACGAGGTATGCGGCCGATATGGCCCGAGCGCTAGGTCGTCCGCAACCACGCCCGGCAGCGGGAGGAGAATGAATGATTCAAAAGTTCGCGACGGTTCCCTTGTGCAGAATCGTTCTGACATCGATCTTAGTGACGATTCTGGCGGGAGCCACATCCATCCACGCCCAACAAACCCCGGCCCAGCAGCCTCCGGCGCAGCAACCACCAGTCCAGCAACCCTCGGCCCAACCGCAGCCTGAGAACCCCCAGGCCGGCACTCAGGAAGCCTCTACCGAAGAAATCCCAGGGCGCAAGCCGAAGGTCAAAGACTACAAGAACTGGGTCTTCAACGTAGGTGGCGGAGCGAGTCTCACCAACGGCACGACTGCGAAATTTGTCCGCGGTGGGGGTGGCATCGCAGCCGCCGGCGTTGCCCGCAACTACGGCAAGTACTTCGGACTGCGCCTCGATTTCCAGTTTGACAACCTGCCTCTGCGCACTTCGGCCCTGCAAAGTGCGCAAGCGCCGTCGGCGACCAGTCACGTCTACTCGCTTCACCTCGATCCCATCATCAATATTCCCGTGACTAAGGTCTGGGGCGGCTACATTCTGGGTGGCGGTTCCTTCTTTCATCGCTCCGGCAAACTCAATTCTTCGACCGCTCTTCCAGGATCAGCCTGCAACGCCTTCTTCCTTTGGTGGGGATCGTGCACGAACGACAACCTGCCCGTGAATGGAAACTTTCTCCATTCCAGCCTGAACGAATTTGGCGAAAACTTCGGCGGCGGCATCACCCGCAAGATAAGCACGAAGATGGATATCTACGCCGAGTTCCGCTATCTCCACGGCAAACGCAACGGAATTACGACTGACCTGCGCCCGATTACCGTGGGCGTGCGCTGGTGAGAATTTGCTTCCGGACTTCATCGGGGATACTCGTGCCAGGAGCGCAACCTGCGGAAAGAGCAGAGAAGGTACGGACTTCAGAGATCGCGGAAGAACCACATCAGCGTGCACGACCGTGGAAGAGCGGCCCTTCCAGGGCCGCGTAAAGGTCCCGCTCAATGACGTTGGGCTTTAGCCCCTGAGACGCGTTCACTCCGGGTTCGTGCGGTAACTCCACAGATCCGTCGTTTGCTTCTGCAACTGCACGAACGACGATGCGGAAGTCGGCCGTGCGACCTCCACGTCTCCATTCGCCTCAAGCACGGCCGCTTCCACAATGCCATGCGACGGAGCCAGCGAGCATGCTGGATCGGTCACCGTTGCATCGCCCGCCAGCAGGAAAGCCTGGCAGCGGCAGCCTCCGAAATCTTCGCTGCGGCGATCGCAACTACGGCACGGCTCCGGCATCCAGCCTTCGCCACGGAAACGCTGGAACGACGGCGATTCCTGCCAGATCCACGCCAGCGTCTTGTCGCGCACATTCTCAAACGTCAATCCCGGCAACACCTCCGCTGCATGACAAGGCAGCACCTTGCCCGCGGGATTGATCAGCATCAATCTTCGCCCCCAACCTCCCATGCAAGCCTTGGGATACTTCGCGTAATAGTCGGGCACCACGGAATCGATGCGAATCCGCCCTGCCAGTCGCTTCTCGGCCTCAGCGACAATCGCGACCGCTTTCTCAAGCTGCGCGTGCGTCGGCATCAGCGCCGCGCGATTAGCCAGCGCCCATCCGTAGTATTGCGTGTGGGCAATTTCGACACGCTCGGGGTTCAGTTGCTCGATGAACGCAATCATCTCTTCCAGATGGTCGAGGTTCTGCCGGTGTACGACCAGATTCACCGTGAACGCGATCTTGTGCCGTCGAATGGCCCGTGACAGATCAATCTTGTGCGCGTGCGCCTTCGCGCCGGCGATCCAATTCGCGGCTTCTTCCCGAGAATCCTGGAAACTAATCTGGATGTGGTCGAGTCCGGCGTCGACGAGCGCCTGCAAACGCTGTTCGTTGAGCCCAAGGCCTGACGTGATGAGGTTGGTATAGAGTCCCGCCGCCCGCGCCGCAGCGATCAGTTCCGTCAGATCGGTGCGAGCCAACGGCTCGCCACCGGTAAAGTGCGCGTGCAGCATGCCGAGCTTGCCGCACTGCTGGAATACGCTCGTCCACTCCTCGGTCGAGAGCTCCGCTTTCGTGCCGGCCAATTCGAGAGGATTCGAGCAATAGACGCAGTGCAGCGGGCAGCGGTGCGTCACTTCGGCGATGAGAGCGAGAGGGTTAGAAAGCATTGGGCACTAAATCGTCTTAATAGTCCACGATCCGCTTGCGCTGCAACTGCTCCAGAAACATGCCGATGTCGGCGCGAATCTTCTCGGGGTCGGTCATACCAAACTCTTTCTGCAAGCCAGAAATAATCTCTTCGAACGTGCGTTGGCCATCGCACCGCTCCAGGATTTGCCGTCCGGTACCCTGCAGTTTGATGGCACCTTCGGGAAAAAGAATCACCCGATCCTCTTCCGTTCCGCCCCAGCGGCAACCGGCGGCGAGCCGCGGCTGGCTTGTATCGGACGGAGGCGCCATCCTTAGGCTCCCTCGATCAGAAACGCGCCCGGCGGCGGCCAACCAGGCTGCACGTAGGCAAAATAGAGCGCGTCGAGTTGCGCCCACAGAATGTCGCACTTGTCGCGCAGCGCCTGGATGGCGAGTTCCTGCTCGGCGCGCGTCTTCGCATTCTCGTACACGTAGTTGATCGCGAACTTAGCATCTTCCGGAGCCTGCGTCAGCCGCGCCTCGAAGTAATCCAGCCCTCCCGAAAGCCACGGATAATGCTGCCGCATTCTCTCCATGCGCAGTGAGATCAGGTCGCGCGAGAACAACTCGGTCAGCGACGAAGCCACCGCTTCCAGCAGACTCCGGCTGCGCACGATATTTAAATACTCATTCACGGCGAAACGGGTCGCCGGAAGAATCCCAGTTCCAGCGCATACCTGCTCGGCGTCGAGTCCTGTGGCTTCCGCGAGCTTCAGCCAGCGCTTGATGCCTCCGTCACTGTGAGCGTCTCCATCATGATCGACCACGCGCTTCCGCCAGGCGCGGCGAAACATCGGATCCGGTCCCCGCGACAAAATGATCGAATCTTTAATCGGGATGATGCTCTGGTAGTAGTAGCGGTTCAGCGCCCAGGCCTGGAGTTGCCCGCGGCTCAAGCGGCCTTCGTGCATCATCAGGTGGAATGGGTGCTGGTGGTGATACCGTTCCTCGCCCACTCCGCGCAACTGGGCGCGCAGCCCGTCGAAAGAGAGAAGTCCTACGTCGGGCGCGCTTGCGTCTACAGGTCGAACTGACATCCATCCTCCGCGATCTCCCATCCCTCCTCGCGCACCTGCTGGTATTCCGGGCCAGCCTCGTTCAGCATGGGATTCGTGTTGTTGATGTGCATATAGATTTTACGTGGACGGCGCAGTCCCGCCAACCTGCTGAGGCTGCCCTCGTCGGCCGAGACGGGAACGTGTCCCATCTGCAGCGCAGTTTGCCCGCTGCCCTGAATCCGAATCAACTCGTCGTCGCTCCAGAACGTTCCATCAAACAACAGCACGTCGGCGGACTCAAGTTCTTTCATCAGCGAATCGTCGATCTGCGGCACAGCAGGCATGTAAGCAAGGTGCTTTCCCGATGGCGATTCGACGATCAGTCCTAACGATGCTTCCCCGAATGAAAGCTGCGACTGGCGCCGCGCTGAGACGTACGCGGGGAAATGCGGGCCCAGCGAGAGTGCGCGGCAACTCATGCCGGAATCTTCATTGGCCGCATTGAGCAATGGAAAGGCTGTTCCTGGGGCGAAGCCCGTCCACGTTACCTGCCCCGGAACGCGCTGCAGCATGCCGAACATCGAATTGTCTTCCGTAAGGATCCGCCGGATGGAATCGGTCGCATACACTCGCAGCGGCTGCAATTCGCGCAGCAGCAGGAGTCCTAGAACATGATCGATGTCGGCGTTTGCGAGAACCGCTCCGGCGATCGGCGACTGGCGCACCCCTTCGCGCGGATGAAGTTCGGCCGTGGCTTCGATTTGCGAGCGCAAGTCAGGAGAAGCTCCAAGTAGAAACCACGTGGCGCCATCGGCGCTAATGGCAACCTGCGCCTGCGTGCGGGCCTTGCCCTGGAACGTTCCGTCGCGCAGCGCGCGGCAGTTCCGGCACGCGCAATTCCACTGCGGGAACCCTCCGCCCGCAGCGGACCCTAGGATCTTCACACGCATGATTTAGGCAGTGTAGCAGCCGCGCCGGGAGCTCTAATTTAGGAGAAGTTTACTGATTGACAACCTCTCCCAGTTTTCTTATCTCAAACAAGGAGTGGATGACAGAACTTGCAAGCTTTGTGCGTCTCCCTTGCATGAAAAGTGAAAATCGTGGGTGCAGGCACGCGAGGTGGGTGTTTTTTGTTGCCTTGGCGGTTGCATTCGCGACATACTCGAAGTGCCCGGTTTGGTGCGGGCTTTCGGCCTTCCCCCGCCCTCCCCGCTTTTTTCTCTCAATCACTCCCTTCAGGTCTTAATTCTCAGCAAAGCTCCCGAGAGAGTTCCATCCGTCCCACCGCAGTAAACTTCCTCGAACTAGTCCGTAGCGCGATCATCTCGCCCGTCCTTTAAGACGACGGCGCAGAGCGGGGCCCGTTGCCGCCCACCCATCGCAAGAAGCGCCGGGCGCTCTCAGTGCGAAATGCTAGGCATTCACCTGCACTGACTCCAACTCCGCGATGCCCCTGGAGTTTTGCAGCGATTTGACGGCGTCTTCAGCCGTGAATCTCCCCATCACCTGTGCCAGCTTGCGGATGGTTGTCATTTGGATCGGTGACGAATCCACTCGCTGCACGTATTGGGGAGCACGTGCACCGCCGCGGTTTACTTTCACAAGAAACTTGATGTTTTTCATATTTATCTCCTTAAGTGAGAAACGAGATCAGAGGATGGCAATGCAGCGGCGACCCGTTTCTGCATTTCCCCACCTACCGCTTTGGGACGCTAGCCACGCCACACTCCAGGCAGCGAGGATTGAGTCGCGATGTGATCAGTCCGCAAGACGGACACATTCGTTGCGATCGAAACCCGATGGTCTGCGGTTTCAGCCTGCGCCTCCAGGCCAGCAGCAGGATCGTGAACAGCACGATCAGCACACCGAACGAGATACTGGTTGCGTTCATAAGAAGCGACCCTTCGTGGCGAGTACTGCATCGCCGAGCCAGTTGCTCAACCCGCGGTGGCCATTGCGGACTTGATCGACTGTCGCGCAAGGTCGCTACCAGCGGCATTGGCAAACCGCGCACTCGCTGAAAAGCCTAAGATGGGACAACTTCAGATGGACTGGCTTAGGTCAGCAGACCTGAAAGAGGAGAAAAACGTAACCGCCCCAGTGCTTATTATAGCAGGCGAAGTCGGTCTTGCGGGCTGGCGTCGCCAGCCTTCTCCGGCAAGACAGAACACGCGAAACCTGTCGTATTCCAGGCTTTTTCACTCAAATGTGGGTGGTCGGTTCGGGACTCCGTTTACAAAAGATCCCGGTACCGTTCCAATGCCACCCGAACCAGTTGGCCGCGGGTCCGCACCTCGGTTTTGGCGAAGAGTTGCTGCAGCGTGTTCTTGACCGCACTCTCAGAAATTTCCATGCGCGACGCGATCTCTTTGTTGGCCAAACCTTGTACCACCAGCCGGAGTGCGTCCAGTTCGCGGTTACTCAACGCCGCCCGCTCTTGCTGGTCTGCCGCAACCGAGTTGGGAGAAGAAGCGGCCGGCGGATGGGCCTGCTCTTCACTGACATCCGCGATGATCGCCGCCAGTTTGGGTTTCGCCCCATCCTTATAACTGGAAAACCACACGTCCGCCAAAAAGGTTTCCCCGTTCCCGCGGTGTCCCCGGCACTGCATCGACGTCCTGAACTGTGGCCGGTCCTCCCAACGCAAAGCGTGGTGCAGTTCGGGCAGAAAAGCCGCGATCGGGTAGCCGATCAAGTGTCCGTCGCGCGGCGCCATCAATTCGATCGCGGCCCGGTTGGCCAATTCGATGAAGCCGCGCTCGTCGACGGTTACGATCGCCGCCGGACTGGTTTCCACCAGCACGCGCAGCCGCTCCTGCGACGACAAGCTCAACCGCCGGTTTCGCAGGACCTCCGAGGTAAATAGCCCGCAGCCGCAGAGCGCCAGAGTTTCAAAAGTCAGCCGGACCGTGGAATCCGAGGGGTCCAGGTTACTGAAGCGTTCGCTGAGTAGCGCACAGCCAATTCCCAAAACTACGATGGCCCAGCGCGGCAGGAACCCGGCCGCCAGCATAATGGGAAACAGATACAGGAACCCAAAGAGAAATAGGGCTTCGTCCACCAGTCCAGGACTGCAATGGCCAGCACGGCAACCCCGCTGGCAACCAGAACGGCGGCCCGGCTCTTCTGTTCCCATATCTGTTCAAACATAAATATCGTTCGGATGTGGCCGCATTATTTCATTGTTCAGATCGCCCGCGGTACCAATCAAACGATTTGTCCACAAGATTTGAGCAGTGAGGGCCATCAGCCTGGGAAACCTCGCACACTGTGAATCATTCTTTAGGCTCCGGCAGCGCGCATTCCCAATCGCGCGACTGAATCATCACCCCTCTACGCAGGAATCGAAATATCCCCCGCGCGAGACGTTTGAGTGCCTCGTCCCCACGCCGCTTCGCGATAGAAGAACTTATACCCCTCCGGGACGCAGCGACTGAGTTCTTCGAGTCTGAGGCGACGCAAAAAGATGATCCGTTACCTGGTTGATCTGGCGCTGAACAATCGCATCCTGGTGCTCAGTCTCGCGGTCGTCCTTTTTATTTGGGGCATCATCTCTTTCCACAACCTGCCCATCGAAGCTTATCCGGATGTCGCCGACACCTACGTCCAGATCATTTCCCAATGGCCGGGCCATGCTGCCGAAGAGGTGGAACAGCAGATCACCGTCCCGCTTGAAGTCCAGCTCAACGGAGTATCCCACCTGACGCACCTGCGATCGGTCTCGCTGGCAGGGCTTTCCGTAATCACCATCATCTACGACGACGACATCCCGACCTTCACGGCGCGCCAGGAAGTGCTCGACCGCCTGGCCCAAGCCACCACGCCCCCCGGCGTCAACCCCGGCCTTGGTCCCGACTACAGTCCCACCGGTCAGATCATGTTTTACACGCTGCAGAGCACCAATCCCCAAATCGACACGATGGAACTGAAGGCTCTGCAGGACTGGTTCGTGCTCAACCAGCTCAAATCCGTGCCCAACGTCGTCGACGTGAACATCTTCGGCGGCCCCACTCGCGAATACCAGGTGCAGATTGATCCCGGAAAGCTCGTTTCGTTTGGACTTTCCCTAAGCCAGGTGGAACAGGCGCTGATTAACAACAACACAAACGCCGGCGAGGGTTTCATCCAGAGGGGGCAGCAGGCATTAAATGTCCGCGCCGTCGGGCTGATGCAGACTACGGATGACATCGCGGCGACTGTCGTTAAGGCCGTCAATGGCACGCCGGTTCGAGTCCGCGACCTCGGAACCGTGGTGCAAGCTCCGAAAGTGCGGCTGGGCCAACTCGGGAAAGCGATCCGGCACGACGACGGCACTGTCATCAACGATGAAGACGTGGTGGAAGGTATCGTCCTCCTGCGCAAAGGAGCTGAGGCCCAGGCCACGCTCGCCGCCCTGCATCAAAAAATCGACCAACTCAACCACGGCCTGTTGCCCCCCGGGGTGAAATTTGTCCCTCACCTGGATCGCAGCGACTTAGTGAAATACACCAGCAACACGGTTCTGCGAAACCTCACC
Organism: Acidobacteriaceae bacterium; assembly: GCA_003166855.1. Classification (GTDB taxonomy): domain Bacteria; phylum Acidobacteriota; class Terriglobia; order Terriglobales; family Acidobacteriaceae; genus Sulfotelmatobacter. Next base: position 20,544 of record PMUM01000076.1, read on the forward strand.
CACGGCGTGCTCCTCGTTACCCTGATTCTCTTTCTATTCTTGGGGAACGCGCGTGGCGCGCTCGTGGTTGCCATCACGATTCCGTTTTCCCTGCTATTTGCCTCCATCCTGCTGGACCTGAACCACATTCCCGCGAACCTGCTGTCTTTAGGCGCGCTGGATTTCGGAATGATCGTGGAAGGCGCGGTGGTGATGGTGGAGAACAT
>PMUM01000164.1 GCA_003166855.1 Acidobacteriaceae bacterium
TTGGGTGGCGCAGCGCTTTGAGCGCTGCGACAGGGGCACTTGCTATGAGTCAGGCTTTAGCCTCCGAGGTACGTTAAAGCAACGGAATTCATAATCGTCCACTAGCAACGAGGAACTCATGAAATATCTGCTTCTGATTTTGGCCGTGCTGGGCATAGTCGCTTCTTCTCTCGCCTTGCGTGAGCACTACCGCGAAGCAGGCGATGCCCCCTGCGACATCAACGCGCACTGGGACTGCGGCATCGTCAACCACAGCCCTTACGCCATGCTCCCGCATCACGCCGACGACTGGCCTCTGCACTTCCAAATTCCGGTGGCCGTCTTCGGCATCGCCGGATACATTCTTATGGGCGCGCTCGCCTTCCTGCGCCGCTACCGCCTGCTGCTCATTCCCGCTTTCGCTGGCCTCACCTTTTCGCTGTACCTCGCCAACATTGAAGCCAACGTCCTCGGCGTGTGGTGTATCTACTGCGCCATTTCCCTAGGAATCATTTCGCTGATGTCGCTCTTCACCCTCGGAGCGGTGGTAGCGCAGTTCGTCCGCAAGCCATCGCCCTCCTGAGGAGTGTGCGGGGAAAAAAGGGCAGGTGCAATCGGGCGCGGATCCCAAAGCGCGAGGGGGCGATCCCCCGCCTTGTGTCCACCCGAGACCTGCCCCCGTATAGTTGAATCATGAATCAACTTTGCCCGCCATCGGGAATGTACCCGAATCAGAAACCGGGAAAACTCCCATAGCCTGGGTAGGGAATTCTCTACCTTCTCTCAGCTCCAATCTTGCGGTTGATGTCCGTCGAAAATTCGATGAAGAAGTTCAACAGCACGCCGTAGCCAGCCTGCCCCAGCATGGCGCGCCCACCTTCGGCGAAGGCGTTGCGCGGATGCGGTTTCCATGCCGTCGAGATCAATCCTCCGCCGAACGATCCTCCGTACAGCGCCCACTGCGGACGCAACTCCTGCTCGCTTTCGTTGTAGGTAAGAAAGTTTCGCACGATGGCATGCCGCGTCCGGCGCCAGAAGCCGCTACACCGGCACTGGTCATAGCGCGGTTCGTATTTCAGCTTCGCATTTCCCAGCGCCGCCAGGCTGTTCGCCGCAATGAATTGTCCCTCCCGCGACGCGAAGCGCTCCACATATCCGTCCCAACCGTCGTCCCATTGCGATGGCACCCCGCGCGCCTGGTCGATCCCCGCTGCGAACATGCGCTTCATATACGCCCCGGGAGTTGCGAGCGTCTGTTGCAAATAGATTTCCCGCCGCTGCTCCACGCTCATCGGAACTAGCGGCCGCCCTTTCTCCACGAAAACACCGGTGAGCCAGCCACTCTCCCAATCCCTCGCTTTGAGCAGCGCCGCCGTTCCAAAGTTCTTTGTCGCTACAGCCGCCTCCATGGTTACTTCTTTTGTCTTTTCCGCAGCGGCTTGCGCGGGGTTTGCGCTTTCCTCCTTCTTCTCTTCTTGAGGTTTCTCCTCCTGGGGAGGGGGCACCGGCTGCGAGTTTCCCTGGTGCTTAGGGGACTGCGAACTTGGTTCGTCTTGCGCCAGCGCGCGCCCGCATGGGATCGCCAGGGAAATCAGCAAGAGCGTACTTGCGCAGAATTCACCCCACCCGAAACTTACGATCCCCACGCCCTTCACCCTTCCCCGTGCTTTGCGATCGCGAAATGCAAGCGGTCTTCCGAATCTGTCGCTTGCCACTTTGCCGCTTCCCGGCAACCCGCTAAACTCCATTCGATGCAGTCCCTCTACAACCGCGTTGCAGGAAAAAGCGTCGAGCGCCTCGCCGCCCTCAGCGACGGCATTTTTGCCGTCTCCATGACGCTGCTCGTGCTCGACCTTCGCGTCCCGGCGGGGGAAGCCATTCATTCCGAGCACGATCTCTGGCATGCCCTGGTCGTGCTCTCGCCTCGTCTGCTCATCTTTCTGATGAGCGTGATGACGAATGGCATCTTCTGGGTCGGCCAGCAGACACAGCTCAACCAGTTTGCCCGCGCCGACCGCAACCTCGCCTGGATTCACATCGCCTTCCTCTGCGCCATCACGCTGACGCCGTTCTCCACGTCATTGCTCGCCGAGTTCATCCACTACCGCATCGCGCTGCTGACGTACTGGTTCAACATCCTGCTGCTCGGCGTGATCCTCTACTGGAGTTGGCGCTACGCCACTCGCGCCCACTTACTCGCCGACGATGTCCCCGCCGAAATTCATACCGCGGTCATCCGCCGCATCGTGATCGCGCAATCGCTCTACGCCTGTGGCGCCGCGCTTTGCTTTCTCAATACCTACTACAGCATCGCCGCCATTGTTTTGGTGCAGGTGAACTACGCCATCGCCCCAAGATTCTGCTGGGGCCTCTTCTCGCGGAAGGGGTCTGACGATTAGGAAGAGGGTGGGGTGGGAGTTGCAGTTGGCGATCTACGGTGCTAGGGTTTCGCATTCTGGAGATACGCCATCGCATCCAACCCGCCGCTTCCGTCAAGGGAGTCCTACACCATCGGCCCACCTCTGCCCGCTGAGACACCGAAAGCTCCGTGGCGTCCGAGAGTGGCCAGTCGAATCGCTTTCTTCTTTGGCCCGGTCGCGGGCGCATTCGTATCCGCGATCAGTTTGCGGAGAATGGGACATCAGGAGAGAGCCAAGAGAGTCCTTTGGGTCACCGCCTGTGCTCTGGTTGCAGTCGCGGCAATCCTCTTCTTCATTCCAGACGCTCTGGCTCGCATCGTGGGAATAGGCATGGACGGCGCTTTCTGTGTGGCTTTCTACCTTGTGCAGGACAGGGAGTTCAGAGAATGGGAGGCCGCCCACAAGGACACGACGCCTTCCAATGGATGGAGCGCACTGGGCTGGGGCATTGTCGGAATTCTCCTGTTTCTCGCGATCGCGTTTGCCCTTTTCATGGTTCTGGCGATGGTGTTTCCCGGACACGTGTAGTCTGCCCGCCCTCAACCGCTCGTCAGGAGTACTATGCTCCTTGTTCGTCAGCCATGAACGTCCGCGCCATTCTTCTTCCGATTGTTCTCCTCTCTTGGTTAGCATCCTCGATGCCCGCGCAAGAAGCTGAGAAACCAGCCCTCCCGGCGCCAACCGTTCAGGAACGCGCCGAAGCCCTCCTGGAACGAGCCCGTCACCTCTCCGATATCCGCGCGAAAGACGCCCCTGCCTTCCGCCTGAAAGCTACCTTTTCTTTTGTGGGAGACAATCTCGATCCCGTCGAGGGAACCTACACCGAGACCTGGGTTTCCGACTCGCAGTGGCGCCGCGAAGCGGTCATCGGAAATCTGCGGCAGATCGATGTCGGCGGATCCGGCAAGCATTGGCTCGCGTCTCCTGACGAATTTCCCGAGCAGGCCAACGCGCTCCCAAGTCTGATGGTTTTCCTCCCGCCCGCTTCCTTGGACCTGGCGTTCGCTTTTATCAGGGAACGCACAGCCAGTGACGTGACTGCCGACTGTGCCTTCAGCAGACCTGTCATCGAAAACTTGCAGTTCGTATTTTGCTTCGAGAAGAAAAGCGGAGTCCTGCTGGAAAGAGTCTCTCCCGAAAAACGTCCCCGAAATATCGTACGCACTGCCTGCGACTACGGAACCTTTCGCAAGTTCGGCGACTACGCTTTCCCGCGCGAAGTCGTGTGCTTTGAAGATCGCCACAAGAAGATCAGCGCCAGCGTTGTCGAACTCTCTCTCGAGCCCCCCATGAATCCTTCTTTATTCGACCCACCAGCGGGCGCCATCGAAATAGGCGTCTGCTCTGGAAAGAGCATGCCTCCCCGTCTCTCCATCAACGAGTTCGCGCTCCCGGGGCTGGACCCGGAACGCGTCGCCTGGCTCCGAATCTGGTTCGTGGTTGACATCAAGGGCAAACCGCAAGACATCAGAGTTCTGCGATCGGCAGCGAAATCGTCTAATGCGAAGACCCTCGCAACCGTTCGCAACTGGCGCTTCAAACCCGGTACCTGTGACGGCACGCCCATGCCGACGCCGCTGACCATGGAAATCCCTTCGACGCCAAGATAGGTCACGATCGTGCCGTTCCGCGAGGAGTTCCATTGAGGCAGAGCCCTTGCCTTGGAGATTGGCGTAAGAGTCGAATTCAGGTTCTCGCCGCGCATGAGGGTGATTCTCGCCACAAAGAAAATCCAAAGAGCCCCGCCGACGACCGAAAGAGCAACGACACCAAGCCCGAGCAAGAGAACTTTCGTCATCAATCGCATAGCGGTGGCTCGCGGTGGCCAGCACTGAGTACTGAGTACCGGGTATTGAGTACTGATACTGCCTACCCGCGCTCGAACGCGTGCTTCTTCTCCAACTCTTCCATCGCGCGCCGCCGCGCGCTCTCGAATCGATCCGCCTGATCCATCAGGCCGGGAGTCGCCTCGGCAAACTCGCCCTCGATCCGCAGCAGCCCCTGCGCCGCCAGCAGCCGTGCCGCAATCTCGATCAAGTGCGCCGGCGTGGTCTGCAGATACTGCGCCTCCGTCGGATCGCCAATCCACACCCGCCCGGGTTCCCCATTTCTCGCGTCATTTGCGAGAAGTGGGGAAGTTCCTCCCAACTTTGTCTGCCAGTAAACTTTGCGTTCGACAAACTCCGCCATGGCTTCGTCCGTGGCCTTGCCAAACACCCATTGCTGCCGCTTGAAGTCATAGTGCCGGCTGGAAAACGCTACTGGCAACAATTTCCCGGATTTCACAAACTCAATCTGCCGCCGGTCGACTTCCTTGCGCAGCGCGTTGATCACCGGGGCCTCCGCGTCCTTCGGATCCAGCGACGGCATCACCTCGCGCACGGTTTGCGACAGATTCACCGCCACCGGCGCGTGCAGTCCTTCCGAACCTTCCAGCCGGATGTCCCCATGCAGCACGAAGAAATCCGCGCCCGAAGTCGACGGATGAAACGGCCACTCCAGCCGCAACGTCAGCGGCAGCCCCTTCAGCGTGACCCAGATTTTCTTTCCCGCCGCGCCCTCATCGTTCGTGGTCAAGTGATTTCTCCTGAACCTTCGTCATAAGTCATTATCCTTTTTCCCCAACGACAATCCTCCGCGTCCTCTGTGTCCTCTGTGGTTGAAAGTTTCCGAGAGAATCCGCGCAACGGAAGATGATCTGCAAAACTGTAATCTGAGATTTTACTGGCTGACCCTACTTCCCATCCAGCGTCGACCGCACCTTCAGCCCCAGGTCAACCCGGTTGAACGGTTTCTGCAACAGCTTCACTCCGGGTTCCAGCACTTTGTGCTGCACCACCATATCGTCGGTGTATCCGGTCATATAAACAATCCTGGTTTGCGGACGCTTGCTCAGAATATTCTCCGCCAGCTGCGCACCGCTCATCCCCGGCATGATCACATCGGTCAGGAGCAGATCGATGGACCCCGCAAAATTACTTGCCGTTTCAATCGCCCGCTCCGCGCTTTCCGCTTCCAGCACTGTGTACCCGTAGCCCTCCAGAAAAATGCGCGCCAGTTCACGGAGATCGGGTTCATCCTCTGCGATCAGAATCGTCTCTGTCCCTCCCGCCACCATCTCTCCCCCAAGTGTCGCCTGCCGCTTGCGCGTGCCACCCTCCGTAGCCGGCAAGTAGATCCGGAACGTCGTTCCGCCTCCCACCTCGCTCTCTACCTGGATGCTTCCCCCGCTCTGCTTCACGATTCCGTACACCGTCGCTAACCCCAGCCCCGTGCCCTTGCCCATCGGCTTCGTCGTAAAAAATGGTTCGAAGATGTGGGAGAGCGTGGCCGCATCCATCCCATGACCAGTATCGGTTACCTTCAACATGGCGTATCGCCCAAGTGGAAGATCAAGAGCGCTGGCTAAGTCCGCGCCCGCCTCCACGTTCGACGTCTCCATCATGAGTTTGCCGCCGTGCGGCATTGCATCCCGCGCGTTGACCGCCAGGTTCATCAGCACCTGTTCCACTTGCCCTGGATCCGCCTTGACCGACGCCAGCGACGGATGCAGGCTCGCGACCAGCTCAATATCCTCGCCAATCACCCGCGACAGCATTTTCTGCACGTCGGCGACGGCTTCATTCAAGTCCAGAACTTTCGGCTGCAGCACTTGCTTCCGGCTGAAAGCCAGCAGTTGCTGCGTCAACGACGCCGCCCGGTCCGCCGCCCGCCGGATCTGTTCCAGCCCGTTGCGCGCCCGCTCGTCCGCTCCCACCGCGGCCAGCAGCAGCTCGCCGTGCCCCATGATGATGCTCAAAATATTGTTGAAGTCATGCGCCACGCCGCCCGCCAACCGCCCGATCGCCTCCAGTTGCTGCGCGTTCCTGAGCTGCTCTTCCAGATGCATCCGTACGGTCACGTCGCGCTGAATGCCCCACGTCCGCACCAGGCATCCTTTGTCTACGATTCCCACCATCGTGTTGCGGAAGATCTTGGTTCGTCCCTGCACATCCCTCTCATGCGATTCCCAGTCCGTGATCCGGTATCCCGACCGCAGGAATGTTTCCATGAACTCCTTCGTCACTGGATCATCCGCAATCAAGAACTCCGATAACCGCTTGCCGATAATATCCTCAGCCCTATTGAGCCCGTACATCCTCGCCATGGCATCGTTGCACTCGGCGATGTACCCGCTCGCCAGGCTGAGTCTGATCTGCTCTTCGAGCGGAGCATCCACCGGAACCGGCGGATCATGCTCCGTGCGGTAGATCCCTTCCGACGTCTGCGCCACGAATACCCGGTAGCGCTCTTCGCTCTCGCGCCGCGCCTCCTCCGCCTGGTGACGCGCTTCCTCCGCCTTCAGCCGCGCCGTGATGTCTCTCTGAATTCCCCAGGTCCGCAACAGCTTCCCGCTCTCCACAATGCCGAACATGCTGTTCAGGAACACTTTCGGGTTATCGTACACGTCTTGCTCGTGCGACTCCCGCTCCAGCACCCGGAATCCATTCCGCACATACTCGCGCGTCAATTCGATGTTGTGGGGATCGTCCACTACCAGTAAGTCCGTCAGGCGTTTCCCCAGGAGATCCGCCGGAGAATCCAGTCCATACATCTGCGCCATCGCCTGGTTGCACTCAGCCATGTACGAATCGTGAAGAATATGGTGAATCAGTTCTTCTTCCGGAAGGTCAATCGCAACCGGCGCATCCAGATCCTGCCGGAAAATTCCTTCCGAACTCTGGGCCACGAACATGCGGTAGTTTTCTTCGCTCCGCCGCAGCGCCTCGTCGGCGCGTTTCCGGTCCGTGATATCGATCAACATCCCGCGCGTCAGCCGCTTCCCGGTTTGCGGGTCGCGGACAATCACCGCCTCATCCCGCAGCCACACCTCGTCGCCATCCTGCCTTCGCATGCGGTATTCGACTTGAAACGGAGGCCCTTCTTCCCAGGTATCCTCCAGCAGCGCAGTCGGGTGGTCGTCCGGATTCAGGTGACTCCACCAGAAATGCGAGTCCGCCAGGCAGTCCTCAGGACGGTAGCCGAGAATCGTTTTCACCTGCGGACTGAGATACAGAAAGCGCCCTTGCGCCCCCGCCTCCGCCACATACGAGATCGCGGGAACCTGCTCCACCAGTTGTCGGTATTTTGCCTCCGCCTCCCGCAGCGCGGCCGTCGCCCTCTGCGTCTCCTGCTGCGAACGAATCGCCGTGATGCCATAGGCCAGGTTGTTCGCCATCTCGGTGAGCAGTTCGACTTCCGAGCTTTCAAACGAGCCCACCTGCTCCGAATAAATCGCCAGCACCCCGAAGGCCGAGCCCGCAACTCGCAGCGGCAGGGCGATCACGGCGGCGTATCCTCTCTCCAATGCCGCTTCCCGCCACGGCCTAAACATCGGATCGTTCGCTGTGTCCGGGACCACGCAAATCCGGTTCTCACGGATCGCCGTTCCCGCCGGACCTCGCCCGGCCGGCGTATCCGACCACTTCAGCGCAATCTGCTCCAGATATCCGCTGCCATGCCCGGCGTGCGCCATCGGGAGGACCGTTTTCTCTTCGTCCTGTTGCGCATAGGCAATTCCCGCCATCCGATATCCACCCAGATTCACAATGATGTCGCAGATCTGGCGCAGCAATTCTTGCTCGCTGCCGGCTTGCGCCAGCGCCTGGTTGCATGCACTCAGAGCGTGCAACGCGCGGTTCAGCCGCCGCAGCTCTTTGTTGACAGCGCTTTCCCGGGCGGAATCGGCTGGAAGGTCAGAGGAGGACGGGCTTGCGGTAGAGAAGGCAGAAGGGGGCGATGACGAGGAAGGAAGCGTGGACGGATTGGCCGCCGCCCCCGGCTTCGCGCCGAGGCCATTCGTTCCGGAGTTCTCGGAAGCCCTACTGGCTCCCGCTGGATCGTTCCGTTGCGATTTTTCCTGCGTCATGGAAAACTTGCCGGCACGCCCCGGCATGTGCTGATTTGGATTCTTGTTAGTGTACAGGTTCCCGTTCCAGCTCCGTCTGAAAACTACGCTCATCGGTTACCGCCGTGTGGGCATCGTTCTCCACTAGCCATCCCAGCAGACCCGCAAGGCAGAATCCAACTGCGTTCAGAATGCCGTGGGTCTTCGCCATCTCCGGGATCGTCAATGCATCGCTCCCCATGTAGTCTGCGACGGCGTATGCTCCCGACAGCAGCATCCCCACAAAAATCGCACCCGCCGCGACTTGCAACAAGATCCGCGCCGTAGCGTCGTGCGCTTTCCTTCCATAAGCACGGATCGCAATCGCCAGCACCGCCACGCTCACGGAAAACAGCACCGCCGCGCCCATCTTCACCATGGGAGAGATCACAAACCCTGCCGCCACCACCACCGGAAGCACCGCAACCATCAGAACCAGCCGCTGCAGCCACCGCTGTGGCGCGCCCTTCTCGGCAAATCGCAGCGTCGCAGCCCCGATTGTCGCCGTAGCAAATCCCGCAAAATGAAAGTGCACCGCCGTCAGCAGCCCGATCGGTTCCTGAATCCCCATCGGCCGCATCCCCAACCGCGACGCCACCAGCCACGCTCCACCCACCGCCAGATCCATCCGCGCAATGCAGATCACGATCCATGTGGTACGGGCGTATGTGGCGCGGGCGCCCCCGCCCGCGTCTAGCCACGGAGCGCGAGCCAATCCCATCATTCCAGAACCACCCATCAATACGCAGACCACCAGCCACCCGATCGCAAAGAACGCTGCCTGCCTTCCCGGAGGAAGCCAAGTCGCCACGATACCAAGCCCCGCGCCCACAGGCTGCAACCGGCGTGCAAGTTCGTGGAGCACATCGCTTCCCGCGATCCCACGCGACAACTCCATCCCCAACGGAACAATCACCAGCGGCGCAAACAAAAACAGCAACTCAATCGCACCCACCCGCCCAATTCCAATCCGTGCCAATACAGCGAGGCCCGCCCAAACTACCGCCCCCGCAGTAGCGCAAGTGGCCGCCCATAACTCTCGCTTGTCATTCCGACCGCGCAATGTCGTCTTCATCGACTCATCTCCAGGGGGTGCCCCACCCTTGTCGTCCCGTTCTTTGGGACGACAGGGTGGGGATTTTGACTTCCCTCACGCCGGCCTAATCACCGCCACTCCAAACACAACCACCAACACAATCAAGGACACCAAGTACATCGAGTCCAACACCCGGTTCTCCCGCCGTATCTCCGGATCGTAATAGAAAATCTGCAGCACAATTCGCAGCAACCAGAACGCAGCCATGAATCCACTAAGGAACCGTCCCAACGCACTCCCGCCCGCCAGATCTGGCGCAAACCCGAAGCACAGCGCCGCAAACAACCCCAGCACAATCACGATGTAGACCCAGTGCACGTAAAAGATCTGCCGCAAAAATCGTGGCACGCCCGCCAACCGTTCCCGCACTTTCAGTCTTCCCGGCAGCGGCAGGTTCGCAGCCATGATCCCCAAATGTACGCACCCCGCACCCCAGATCATTTCCTTCATCAGAGTCCCGTTCATAAAGTCCTCCGTGTACTCTGTGTCCTCTGTGGTTGGTTCGGTCTTTTTGGTGAGCGAGCCGATCGCGACGGCCGATCTCACAACAAGCCTCCTGTGACAGATCATTCTGTACACACAGAACCGATCGCACAAAAAAGGGGCGCTACCCCGCTTTCTTCCGCACCTTCGTCCCCATCCGCAACAGTTTCCGCACCGTTCCCGTCGGCAGCCGCTTCATCTGGTCATACAATTCCGTCACCGCCTCAAAGAATCCCGCCATGGCCGTCAGCCGTTCTCGCGTATAGTCCGCGCCCGGTTCCTTGGGATCCAGATCGGCCAGGCACTGCCGCAAAATCTCCCGCGTCGGATCGATCTCCCGCCGCTTCCTCTGCTCAATCACCAGCCGGAACATCTCCCACACGTCCTTCATCGATTCATAGTGCTCGCGCCGGTCGCCCAGCACATGCACCGCGCGCACGATCCCCCAGGTTTCCAGTTCCCGGATCGACGTGCTCACATTCGACCGCGCCACGCTCAGCGTCTCGGCAATCACCTCCGCCGGCAGCGCCTTCGGCGACAAGTACAGCAGCGCGTGAATCTGCGCCACCGTCCGGTTGATCCCCCACCGCGTCCCCATTTCCCCCCAGTGAAGGATGTACTGCTTCTGCACTCCCGTGAGTTCTGCCATAACGTTTCTTTCAGTACAAACTGAATATACAGAATAATAAGCCCGCTGTCAACCTAGAATTGAATTCATGTGGGGACAGCCGCCCTCGGCTGTCCGTCGAGCGTAGCTCGACCATTGGACGCGAGAGAATGCTCTTATCGTCGCGGGTGCCCCACCCTTCTCGCGTTTTGTGCGAGAGGGTGGGGTTTTTGACTCCCCTCGCTATAATTCCCCATCACCCTCGCATCCCATCTCGCGGGCTTCCCGTTCTACCTGCACCTGGGCCCCTACACCCTCCACCCACACTTCTTCTTCGAGGCCCTCTCCTACGTCGTCGCGTTCGGCGTCTACTTATCACTCCGCCGCCGCTTCGGAGATCACCTGGTCACTCCGCTGCGTTGGGCGGTCGTAGCCGCTGCAGTCACTGGCGCTGCACTCGGTTCCAAACTTCTCTTCTGGCTCGAAGACCCGCAACTCACTTGGCAACATCTCCACGACCCTAACTATCTCGTCGGAGGCAAAACTATTGTCGGCGCCCTCGCCTTTGGGCTCATCACCGTCGAACTCGCGAAACGCTACATCGGACTCCGCGCTTCCACCGGCGACCTCTACGCCATTCCCCTCGCGCTCGGCATCGCGATCGGCCGCATCGGATGCTTCCTCACCGGCCTCTCCGACAACACCTACGGCACCCCAACCACTCTCCCCTGGGCCGTCAACTTCGGCGATAACATTCCCCGCCACCCCACGCAACTCTACGAAATCGCTTTCCTCGTGCTCTTAATCCCAATCCTCTATCGCGTCCTAAGAAAAATTCCCATGAAAAATGGAGTTGTCATCCTGAGCGAAGCCGTGACGAAGCGAAGCGAAGTCACGGCGCAGTCGAAGGATCCCTACCCGCGCCACGAACCCGTCCCACCCCGCTTCCTCCCTGGCGACGCTTTCAAACTCTTCATGGTCGCCTACATGTCCTTCCGCCTGCTCTGCGACTTCATCAAACCCTACCCCCGCATCTTCCTCGGCCTCGGAGGAATTCAGTGGGCCTGCGTCCTGATCCTGCTGTACTATTCCCGCGACGTCACTCGCTGGCTGCGCCCCGCCCCTCGCGCCGCCAACGCCCTCTCATGAAAGTGCTTGGCACCATCTTCTTCTCGCTGATCGCCATTCTGGCGTCTCTCGTCTTCTTGCTTTCCTCCCTCTGCGCTTCCGCCACCCGCGGCGACGATCGACAGATCTTCGTGCTCGTCGCCTTGGGCGCCCTGCTCTTCGTCATCGCATCCATGCGGAAGATTGCCATATTGAATCAGAAGCCCCGCCGCGTTCCTGAACCAGATTCGCTGCTCCCGCCATATTCGACTGTGCCGCCCAGTTCCGCACCGCCCGCGCCGCCCCAACCCGCAGCAATGCAATCCCGTTCGATTCCATCCAGCGACGTTCCGCGCGTCTCGCAGCCCAGTATCCCTCAACCTTACATTCCGCCTGCAGCGAGTCAGCCCCGGGTCACCCGCGACGTCGTCGGCCATCTCTCCCCCGCGAGCCAAGCAGCCATTCAACAACTGGCTCTCGCCGTCGCCACCAAGATCACCGCCGAAGTTGTCCTCGGACTCATCGGATGGTACGGCGCCCTCGGCTCAACCCACACTCCATTCGCCCTGTTCAAGTTCGGATTTCTCGCTTGGGGCCTGGCCGCCATCGCTCCTGATCTGGCGCTTCTTTACAGTCTCACCCGCCGGCCCGGACCCACGGCCTTCGCCTACTCTCTGGTAATTCCCGCTCTCCATCTCCTCTTTGGACTCTCCGGTCACTCGGCCCTTCTCGTTCTGATCCCTCGTTCCGGCCAGGCTGCCATTCCGTTGCTTTCCATCATTCCTTGGATTCTCGACATCCTCGTTCCCTATCTCGCCTGGAAAGCCATCCGCTTCACCGGAATTCGTCCCGACCCCACCCGCCTGATTACCGCCTTCGTCGTGATCCTCATTTATCGCATCCTGCTGCCCGCCCTCTTCGTGTTCCTGAATTAATTCGCGCCTTGTTCGCGGCTCAAGGAATTCAATGGGCGTACATCCGGAATTGCTTTACTATTCCCGCAATACCTCGCACAACTCATGGAACGATGGGCCGTCAACACGCTCCGCACCCTCGGCATCATCCTCACCGCCGGCCTCGTCCTCGTCACCAGTTTGCTGGTTATTCTCTTGGTGATCTGTTCCGGCGCGTCCAGCGGTGCCAACGGTCAGTTCGTCGCATTCATAGCCATCGGCATCGTCTTTATCGTCCTGGGCGTCATCTTCATCGCCTGGCTCTCTCGCCGCCTCTACCTGTCCTTGGCGCATCTCGACCCTCTCCCGCAGGGTGCTTTATCCGGCAACGTCTTACCTCAACCCGAGACTCCTGCCACTGTCCCCCTCCATCTCTCCCCGCTCGGCCGCCAATCCATCGACCGCCTCGTCCTCGCCCTGGGCGCGCAGATCTTCCTCAGTGCCGTCGCCTTGACCTTCAATCAACTTCACTTCTGGTCAGGCCCGCGCATCTTCGCCCCGTTTCCCCTCCGGCACTGGGGCCTCGTACTGTTCGGCCCGTTTGTGCTTTACCACCTCCCTTACGCCGTGCTGATCTATGCCCTTCTCAAGCGCCCCGATCGCCGCGCTTTCACCTATTCCCTGGCCGTGCCTGCCATCCTCATCATGCAATCGCTCCTCAGCCTTGGATACTTCAGCCTTTTCGCCGGACAACATCCCATTGCCATGATCGTGCTCTTCGTCCCGTGGGCCATTCACATCGTCATCCTCGTCCTCGCCTACCAGGCCATCCAGCAAGTCGGACTCCACCCCGAGCCCGTGTCCCTCATCGTCGCCGCCGTCGTAACGTTCATCTTCTTCTCCCTAATCCACGCCATCACTCCGCTCCTCTACCGCTTCACGTGGAGATAACTCACGTAGGGACGGACGCGTTCGTCCGTTCCCCGATGCGAAGCGAGGGCAGCCGCGCGCCCTCTGTGGTTTTCGAAGTTCCTGGGTTGTCCAATGGACAGGGTGCCCCATTTCTCGCGCGCCCTTTGCGCGAGAAGTGGGGTTTTGCAAGTTCCCATGTAAGGATGTTTTCCTCCTCTGCGTCCTCCGTGTCCTCGGTGGTTATTTTTGGGGTCCGCCTTCACCGCCACCGACCTGTGGGACACTCTCCAAACTGCCACAGATCTTCCTCCGCGAGTCCGTTTCCGCTGCTAATATTCCCCTCGTTGGAATTCGCGGCAGGTCACTTTACCCAAGGCAGCCTCCATGCCCCACAAAACCCGCCCCTACCTGTTCTACGACGTAGCCATCTCCATCTGCTCCACCTGCTTCCGCAAAGTCGAAGCCAAAACCGTTTTCCAGGACAACAACGTCTACCTCCTCAAACGCTGCCCGCAGCACGGCGCCGAAAAAATCCTCATCGCCGACGACGTCGACTATTACCGCCGCTGCCGCGAGATCTTTATCAAGCCTCCCGAGATGCCCCTCGTCTACAACACGCCCGTCAAATGGGGATGCCCCTACGACTGCGGCCTCTGCACCGACCACGAGCAGCACTCCTGCCTCACGCTCGTCGAAATCTGCGACTACTGCAACCTGCGCTGCCCCGTCTGCTACGCCGCCAGCGGCCCCGAGCGCCAGCAGTTCCGCACTCTCCAGCAAGTCGAAACCATGTTAGACGCGGTCGTGCGCAACGAAGGCCACCCCGATGTCGTCCAACTCTCCGGCGGAGAGCCCACCGTCCACCCGGATTTTTTCAAGATTGTTGAGATGGCGAAGGCTCGCCCCATCCGCCACCTGATGGTGAACACGAACGGTGTCCGCATCGCGCAGGAAGAAGACTTCGTGAAGCGCCTGGCTGACTACAAAGAAGACTTCGAAGTCTATCTCCAGTTCGATTCCTTCGAGCGCGAACCGCTGATGCAACTCCGGGGCGCCGACCTCCGCCGCATCCGCGAAGACGCGCTCGAAAAACTGAACCGCTACAACATCGCCACGAATTTAGTGGTGACGCTGAAGAAAGGTCTGAACGACCACGAAATCGGCGAAATCATCGACTACGCCCTCAAGCAGCCGTGCGTAAGAGGCGTGACCTTCCAACCCATCCAAGACGCCGGCCGCTTAGAGACGTGGGTAGAAGAGGGTGCCCCACCCTTGCCGTCCCGTTCTTTGGGACGACAGGGTGGGGAATTTGAAGTTCCTTCGGTCGGTACAGACTCACCGGGAAAGAAGCCAGGCAAATTCGTCCGCAACTTCAACCCCGCCACCGACCGCCTAACGCTCACCGAAGTCCGCCGCAAAATTCTCGAACAGACCAAAGTCTTCCGTCCCGAAGACATCATCCCCGTCCCCTGCCACCCCGATTCGCTGGCGATGGCCTACGCCCTGAAGCTCAACGGCAAAGTCACACCGCTCACCAGCATGATCCCGCCCGAAGTCCTGATCAACGGCGCTGCCAATACAATTTTGTACGAACAAGATCCCGCCGTCCGCGACAACCTCTTTAAACTCTTCGCGACGAACCATTCCCCCGCGAGCAGTGCTGGCACTCTCCGCGAACTCCTCTGCTGCCTGCCGAAAGTCTGGATCCCGAATGACGTCACCACGGACCATGTGGGGACGGACGCATTCGTCCGTCCAGCCGAGCAACGCGAGGCGTCCTCGGACCATGTGGCGACGGGCGCCTCGCCCGTCCCGCCAGCGCGAAGCGCGGCGGAATCTTTCCCGTCCTTAACCTACGAAAACATTTTCCGCATCATCATCATGCAATTCATCGACGCCCACTCCTTCGATGTCCGCAGCGTCAAAAAAACCTGTGTCCACATCGTCCACCCCGACGGCCGCCTCATCCCCTTCGACACCTACAACCTCTTCTACAGGGATGACCTGGAAAAAACCCGCCTGGACCCGTTAAGAAAGAGAGCCGAAGCCGCTCTAGCCGAAGTGTGATGTAAGAGGAAGTGTGGCGGACCGCAGGGAGCCGCGCCACGACGAACCAATGCAGTAACCACCCGCCCAAGGACGCTCATTCTCCCACCGACCCAGCAATTCCCGCATAGGACCTCCCTCTCGAACCATCCCGACCAGCCGGAAATCCACCTCCCGCTCCACACCCCGTAACGATCTTGATTCTTCCCCTGCACGAGCCCTGCGATCGTCGCGACCAGGCCGCAGGCTCTTCGAACCCAAAACTCCCATGTAAATTGGCGAATCGAAATGTTATCGTGGGTGACCGATTTTCCAACCGTGCGGTCCGGCGTGGAAACTCGGTGCGTCGATTTTCCTAGCGTAACCCGTCCATTGAGCACCATCCCTCATGAACATACTTGATGTCGTCGTCGGCAAACCGATCAAGACCAGTGACGAGCGGGCCGAACAGATCGGTCCCGCGCAGGGCATCCCGATCTTTGGTCTCGATGGCCTTAGCTCCGCCGCTTACGGACCGGAAGCTGCCCTCAGCCTTCTCATTCCTCTTGGACTGCTGGGCGTTCGCTACATCGTTCCGGTCAGCGCCGCCATCATCACGCTGCTGGTGATCGTTTACTTCTCATATCGCCAAACCATCGCGGCCTATCCCTCGGGCGGTGGTTCGTATACGGTGGCGCGTTTCAATCTTGGCGCCCCTGCCGGACTGCTCGCCGCGGCAGCGCTGCTCGCCGACTACATCCTGACAGCCGCAGTAGGTATTTCCGCTGGCGTTGGAGCTTTGGTCTCGGCCGTTCCGTCCTTGCTCCCGCACATGGTTCCCCTTTGCGTGGGCATTCTGATCGTCATCACCATCTTCAATCTCCGTGGCGTGCGCGAGGCTGGGACCGTTTTCGCCGTGCCAACGTATCTGTTTGTCGGCACACTGCTCATCACCATCCTTGCCGGCGTACTCCGGGTCCTGATCAGCGGCGGACATCCCACGCCTGCAGTTCCCCTTCCGCCTCCACCAGCCATAACGGAAGCCGTCAGTTACTGGCTGCTGCTCAAGGTGTTCGCCAGCGGTTGCACGGCCTTGACCGGAGTCGAAGCTGTCAGCAACGGGGTGAAGGCCTTCCGCGAGCCTGCCGTGAAAAACGCGCAGCGCAGTCTTACCGTGATTATTTTTCTTCTAGCTGTGCTGCTGGCCGGAATTTCTTATCTCGTAAAAGTTTATGGAATCGCAGCGACCGATCCTGGCCGGCCCGGCTACCAGAGCGTGCTCTCCATGCTCACGGCCGCAGTCTTTGGAAAAGGAATCTTTTACTATCTGACGATCGGCTCCATCCTCGTGGTTCTGTCTTTATCCGCGAACACCGCCTTCGCCGATTTCCCGCGCCTGTGCCGCGCCATCGCTCAAAACAATTATCTGCCGCACGTGTTCGGCTACCGCGGACGGCGACTGGTCTACACCTACGGGATCGTCGTGCTGGCTGTACTCTGTAGCGGCGTTCTCGTTCTTTTCGGCGGTGTGACTGACCGGCTAATCCCGCTCTATGCGGTGGGTGCCTTCCTCGCGTTCACGCTCTCCCAGGCGGGCATGGTCATGCACTGGAGGAAAAATCGCGGCCCGGGATGGGTGAAGAGCGCATTGGTAAACGGACTCGGCGCGCTCGTCACAGGCACCACGACGGCCGTGGTGCTGGTGGCGAAGTTCATGGAGGGCGCGTGGATTACCCTTCTCTTCATTCCCTTGACCATTGTTTTTTTCTCCATGGTCCGCCGCCACTACCACTCCGTGAAGGTGCTCACCACCTGCAAGCTTCCAGTTGATGCGGCTGGCCTCGGCGTGCATCCCATTGCGGTCATCACCATCGACCGCTGGAGCAACATCACACGCCAGGGCATTGAATTCGCTGCCCGGCTTTCCCCGGAAGTGATCGCCTTGCACGTGGAGCCCAACGAGCATTCCGAATTGCTGCAGGACGACTGGGAACAGTACGTTGACCGGCCCTTTCGCGCGCAGGGCAAGCAACCACCCGAGCTTCACATCCTGCCTTCACCCTACCGCTTCGTCATCATTCCCGTGGTTCAGTTTATTCTCGATCTCTCGAAAAAGAATCCGGATCGAAGCATTGTGGTCGTTATCCCGGAGTTGGTGGAGGACCGGTGGTACGAATATTTCCTCCACAATCAGCGCGGCCGCCTTCTGGAATGGGTGCTGCTCGCCCGCGGCAATGAACGCATCTTCACCGTGAGTGCCCCTTGGTATGTCGGACACCGAACCTGATTTCGTCCTCGGATCCTGCGTCGCAAAAAGAAAAGGCGGCCGCCACGCCGCCTCTTCAAAAGCTAAGAGCCTAGCAGCGGTCTAACCAGTGTGGTGTGAAGGTGTGGGGGCGGAACATGTGGGGCGGACACTCCTGTCCGCCCTGCCGAGAGCGTACAACAGCCTGAGGTTATCGCGCAGTCACATCTCCAAGACGGAGACGGAGACGATGCCCTGCCTTCCCTCCACACTCAATAATGTAGCCCGAATCCGAAAGGGAACAGCGGGGATTGCGAGTCGTGCGGCAAATCGCTTTTTTGTTGCTTCACCGCCTCGACGGACGACGGTAACTCGAATGGCAGACGGCCGCTTGGCGATACCTTACCGGTAATCAGAGCGAGCAGCGGTTCGTCCGAGATGCCGAAATCGCCCAAGAGCGCAGTCACGTGCGGGCGGACGTTGGTCAGGATCAACGGCCGTTCCAGCGTGGTCAGGAACACGGTCGGAACCATCGGACTCACGCGCAGCAGTTCGGCATAAGCCGCATCTTTTTCCGTGAACGTGAGCCTTCCCTCGTGCTGCCTTGATCCAAAGAAGAAGTTCGAATGCTCACTCTCGTACGGCGCGGGTGCTCGAATGATCGCCAGGTCCGCCTGCGTGGGATCCGCGACCACGATGAATCCAGCGGCCTCCGCGGCCTTGGCAGAGACGCCGTACAGATAGATTTTCTTATTCTTCGCAGCCACCGGCAGCAAAGGCTGGCCGGTTGCTGCGAGACGGTTGTTCTCCAGCAGAACAACGGCGCGGGCCTGAGCAGCTTGTCCCTCACCCACAAAATCTTTGTTGCCGGCGACCTCAGCCGCCTTGGTCTCATTCACATAGGGCTGTTCAAAGAGACCAAGTTCGAACTTCTGCAGAAGAATACGGCCCGCCGCTTCCCGGACGCGCGCGTCCGGGATCGATCCGTTGTGAACCTCCTCCACGATGACATTCGATTGTTCCGTTCCCCCAATCTGATCTACGCCCGCGTTGATCGCCTTGGCAAAACGTTGCGCCTTGGTCAGTTCTTCGACTCCCCACGGCATGCCGATATCCTGCGGAGTGGGCTTGACCCCGGCGGCCGTACCATTGCGGCAAGCCTCGGAGCAGTCGTTGGTAATCGCCCAGTCACTTACAATGACGCCGCGAAATCCATATTGCGCTCGAAGTAACTCGCTCAGCAGTTGATGATTAAATCCGGCTCCCACTTGCTCCAGCGGTTTCCCATCAATGACAACCCCTTGTAAGACCGAATAGGTTGGCATCACGCTGCCTGCGTGCGCCGCGAAGGCACCGGTAAACGGAATCAGATGCTGCGGGAAGTTGTGCCCGGAAAAATCGGCGTAGCGGCCGTAGTAGTTATGTCCATCCCAACCGCCTTTTGCCGCACCATACCCTGCCCAATGCTTCACTACCGCGACCACACTGCCGGTATTCAAACCATCCGTGCCATTCTGTATTCCGGCGACATAGCTTTCGACCATGCGTTTTGCGATGTCGGCGTCTTCGCCAAAAGTTCCGTTGGCGCGCGCCCAGCGCGGTTCCGTGGCCAGGTCGGCCTGAGGCGCAAGCGATTCGCGAATGCCCATCGCTTCATATTCCTGACGGACGACATCTCCAAAGCGGCGAGTGAGCTCTGCATCATTCAGAGCCGCAAAACCCAGAGGCTCCGGCCACATGGAGAACGCTCTGTCCTGCATGGTGGCCCCAAGCACTTGCTCGAAATGGTGCCGCGGATCGGAGGAGATCGTCACCGGAATACCCCACCGCGAGGATTCTGCGATCGCTTGAACTTCGTTGTTCTGTTTGGCAAAGAACTCAGCGCTTCCATTCAGGCGGGTAATGAACGCGTTGATGTGATTTTCCTCGATGAACTGGCGGACCTTCACCAGGTCATACTCCTTGCCGACTCCGAGAGGCGCTAACGGGCCAGAACTCGGCAGCGTGCCGTGCACCATCAGTCCCGCCAACTCCTCGAGATTCATACGCTGGACCAGGTCGGCAACTCGGACGTCTGCAGGCAGCCGCCAGTCCTCGTAAGGATCAAGCTTTCCGTTTCGATCGAGATCTTTGAACGTGAGTCCGTCCACGGTGAGCAAGGGCGCTGAACGATGACCCAGGATGGGTTGCTTTGGCGCGCCCCCAATGGCAGCGGTTGAGCAAACAAGCAACACTAAGCCGAAGAACCTTGCATGCATTAGCGAGCGCTCCTATTTCTCTGCTGTGGCGGGTGGCTCAGTCTTTTCATGTCGCCGACATCACCAACACCCGTCGTGGCCCGTCCGTCGCGTACTGGGCGCCGAACCAGAACAGTAAACACCTGTCTAGCGAAGTCGCCGTTCCATCCCACCAGACCCCCTAATTCCAGCGGACGATCCCACTTTTGACTCCCGACAAGGAACGGTTAGACGCTCGCCAAGAACCAACCGTTACACTCTTGGTTCCCCATAATCCACTCTCGTCGAGAAAAAGGCGGCCGCCAGGCCGCCTGGAAAAACTCGTAGCTCATAGCTCGTAGCTCCCCGCTATTTCTTTCCCCGCAGCATCTCCACCACCCGCTCATAATCATCCACCGTGTGATACTCAATCACAATCTTCCCCTTACCCTTCCGGTCGCGGATCCGCACTCGCACTCCCAGCAGCCGCTCCAGGTCTGTCTGCGCCGCCCGGACATTCGGATCCACCCACCGCGCTCCGCTCTTCTTCACCACCTGCCCCGGCATCCCCGGGAACGGATCCAGTTCTCCGTTCATCGACAGGACCAGCCGCTCGATCTGCTCCAATGTCAGACCCTTTTTCACCGCGTACAGCGCCGCCTTCGAAATCTGGTCGTCACTCGACAGGGCCAGCAGTTCTTTCGCCTCGGCGAACGAAATCTTCTTCTCCGCCAGCAGCTGCATCACGTCCCGCGGCAATTTCAAAAGCCGCATGTAGTTCGTCACCGATGTCCGCGACAACCCGACCCGTTCCCCAATCTGTGCCTGCGTCAATGAAAATTCGTTGCTCAACACGCGGAACGCTTCCGCCTGCTCGAGCGCGCTCAAGTCTTCGCGCTGCAGGTTTTCGACGATCGTCATCTCCGCCGCCTGCTGCAGCGAAACCCGCCGCACCAGCGCCGGAATCTGCGTCTTCCCCGCCTTCTTCGAAGCGTGCAGCCGCCGCTCGCCAAGAATCAGAATGTAGCGTCCGTCCTCCTCCGACGGACGCACCAGGATCGGCTGCACCACGCCATTCGCCTTGATGGAGTCCGCCAGTTCCTCCAACGCGTCATCATCGTGCACATACCGCGTCTGAAACGGATTCTTATCAATATCCGCAATCGCCAGATTGACGACAAGATTCCCCGGCATCCGCGACTCCGCCTGCGCATAAATCGTGATGGTCTCGTCCGCCGATGTGGGGACAGCCGCCCCCGGCTGTCCCGCCGAGCGCAGCTCGGCTGGTGAAGATGTCGCATGTGGCACGGCAATGTGTGGAGAAGGGGTATGTGGCGCGGACCTGCCCTGAGCGAGAGTCGAAGGGATCCCCGCCCGCGCAGCGTCCTCCACAACTTCGTCCACGACCGCCCGAATAGTTCCATCAAAAGGAACTCCGGCAGCAGGCGCAGGAATATGTGGAGACGGACCGTGTGGCGGCCCAACCGGTCGCGGTGCGCTCCCCACCACCCGCGGCCCCGGCAGCAACGACTCCAACCCCCGCCCCAAAGCCCGCCGCTTCTCAACCTTCTCTTTGTCCGCCACCCGCCCCGCCGTATTCTCCGCCGCCGAAGTAGTCATGAAATGTTTTCCCTCAATCTCTGCCATGCTCACACCCAATGCCCTGTCATCCTGAGGCGCCGCTTTTGGGCGCCGAAGGATCTATGCACTTCTCCCGCCCATATATCGACGCTCATCAATGTAATACATCGATGCGTATCAATATAATATCGCCAGCCCTCAAGCCGTCTTATCCATCTCCGGCACCGCAGCCGGAATCTCCTGCACCGCCTCTCCCACCTGCGTCTTGGCAGGAGAGGTTTCCGCTGACGGCTGAGCAATGACAGCTGACGGCTGCCGCTCAATAATCTCCTTCGCCAGCCGTATATAACTCTCCGCACCCTTCGAGCGCGGATCGTACACCAGCGCCGCCTTCCCATGGCTGGGCGCCTCCGCCAGACGTATGTTCCGCGGCACAGTCGTGCGGCACAACTTCTCGCCAAAATAATTCTTCAGCTCAGTCATCACCTGCTGCGCCAGGTTGGTGCGCTCATCGAACATGGTCAGCACCACGCCCTCGATCCCCAACTCAGGATTCAGCCCGGCGCGTATGCGCTCGATGGTGTCGAGCAACTCGCTCACACCTTCGAGAGCAAAGTACTCCCCCTGCATCGGGATCAGCACCGCGTCGGCCGCGACCAACGCATTGAGGGTGAGCAGATCGAGCGCCGGTGGACAGTCCAGCACGATGAACTGAAAGCGCTCACGCAAAGGAGCAAGCGCGTCGCGCATGCGATACTCGCGTCCTTCTGCGTCGACGAGTTCAATATTTGCGCCGATGAGGTTCTTGTGCGCAGGAATCAGCCACAACTGTTCGAGCTCAGTCGTGAGCAGCGCCTCCTCAGCCGTAGCCGCACCCATCAGCAGATGATAGGAGCTGCCGCGGTCAGGATTCTTGACGAATCCCAGGCCGCTCGTGGCGTTCGACTGCGGATCGCAGTCGACCAGCAACGTGTTGACTTCCGCAGCCGCGAAGGACGCGGCTAGATTGATGGCAGTCGTAGTCTTACCCACGCCGCCCTTCTGATTGGCAACAGCGATGACACGTCCCATGAGATTGTTTGGAGAACCAGAGCTATTGAGCAGCATAATCCGCATCGCAATTCAAATGCAATGACGAATTGCTGTGCACACAAGTGAATTGTGTGCAAAACGCGTCCGAATGTTCCTGCAGGAACATTCGCGCATAAATCGCACGAGTCAATCACAAATCGAAGGAAGTGTTCCTGCAGGAACACTGGCGGCGAGCTTGACGAAACAGCTACTACCTGGACTTCGCAGGGCGGGAACTGCGCATGGCCTGACCCCGGACTGCCCTTCAAGGATCAATGGTCAGAAGTGTTCTCGTAGAAACGTTATGCCGACGCGCCTGGGGGGCCGGGCTAGTCAGACTGTCGCGTTCAAGCCCTTTGACGGCGACGTCGGCCGCTCGGCCTGTTCCTGTTTTTGTAAAATTGCAACACTGTTCCTGCAGGAACACCGGCGGTGATAAGCGATCGCGATTCGACGAGAAGGAATCCCCACCGCGCCCGCGGAAAGCGGAGCCCAGGATGTTCCTGCAGGAACATATCGCGGTTGTCTCGCGGGCTCACGTTGGCTATTCCATCTACGCATAGATGTCTGGATGGCTATTCTTCACAAATTGCAGAAGTGTTCCTGCAGGAACACTGTGGAAAACGCGGCGTCTTGCCGCTTCATGGGCAGGTTACATTTTCATAGAATGCTACTAACGGACCACTTTAGGCCATGCTTGTGGCGTATAGATGCCTTACCTCGTAACAATTTAGGCCTTAAACTTGTCAAGCGTTCCACTTGCTACTTATCTGGTTCCGCGTTGACCCGCAGCTCGAACCAAGCGCAGGTCCGTCCTCAAGAAATTTACCTGTTTATCGAGGCATGATCGGCATTAAACAGAATTTGTACCACTTCAATCATAGACTACTGGAATATTCCTCATTTTGTAGTGAATATCTGGAATTGAATTCCACTTTGTTGTCTATTGACTTGGGGATTTCGTCACTGCTTGCCGCCTATGAGCAAGATCCTCGAGCGGGAGTGCGGGATTGGGGCGGGAGCGGACCAGGTGAGATCGGGCAGCGTCGAGCGCGCCTGGTCTTGTTGGGCGGAGCTGATCAGGAGGGCTAGGCGGCCGGAGTGGGCGACCAGTCCGACGGCGGTGGGGAGGATTGCTTCGAAGCGCTCGACGGCGCGCAGGGTGACTGTGTCGAAGACGGTTCCGGTGAGGGTTTCAGCGCGGGCGATTTGTATATTGACGTCCGTCAATGTAAGCGCGCGCGCGACTTCGCGGAGGAACGCTGCCTTCTTGTGGTCGGACTCGATCAGCGTGAGGGAGATGTCGGGGGACCAGAGCTTGAGCGGGAGGCCGGGGAATCCCGCGCCAGAGCCTACGTCTGCCACGCGGTGAACCTCAGGGGCTAAAGCCCCCATTTCTTCCTGGCCGTTTACGCGGCCCTGAAGGGCCGCTCTTCCACCGGGGACCACCCGCCCTCCAGGGAACAGGTGGCGGGCGGCGAAGAGGGATTCGCCGAAGTGGCGGGTAACGATGTCTTCGGGATCGCGGATGGCTGTCAGGTTGATGCGGGCGTTCCATCGCAGGAGTATATCGATGTACGTCGATATATATTTTAGTTGAGCGGGCGATAGGACAGCGGCCGCCGCGTTGGCTCGCGCCGGTTCGGGTGAGCCGGGCAGTTCGACGGTTGCGCGGAGGAAGGGTTCCAGCAACTCAGCGATGTGGGCCGTGTCCATAACAAGGCCAGATTGTAGATGTTCGTCGCGAGATTTGGAAAAGCGGGATCCGGTGGATCCGTTTGGGGTTTACAACTAAGCGTAAAATGCTTGAGCGGAGCAGAAAGCTGGAGTCGCGGCACCGGGATCAGGCATCCAACTCAAAATGAAGCCCAAGGGAGATGTCTTCGACGAGAAGTATCGCGTGATCGCGGTGGAGAGTCAGTGTCTGACGATCCGAGGGGTTCGGAGCGGGAAAGTGCTGACGATCGTGAATCCGGACCCGGAGACTCCATTGTCGGCTGCGGAATATCCGCCGGGGAAGTTGATTAAGTTAAGCGATCCTTCAGCCGCGCCGCTGAACTAAGCGTCCTATCCGACTTTCGCTCTGCCTTTCACGTTGTTTCCTTACTGCCATTCTTCCGCCCCTTCCGGGCTTCTTCCGCTTTCCGCTTTCCATCGCCCACGGCTTGCGCCTGTGGGCTCCATTCTCTCGCTGGCTTCGCAGCTGCAGTTAAGCAGTCGTCAGTTTTCCGGCACTGGAAGGACAGGAGTGTCCGTCCCACACGGGCTCTGCTACTTCCCAACTTCTAGCGCTTCGTCTGGACTGTAGTCGTGAATGCCTCGGATGACGAGCAGCGTCGAAAGAAACAGGTCCATTGGAAACTCAACGCGGCAGATCTCAAAGATAGAGTGCCCGCCTTGACGAGGGCAATAAGGACTGCGGGGTTTTCAAGATTACTGAGGTCCCGCGGATGGGCTTCGTCGCGACGGGCAGTCGCGCGCCCGCCGCTTCAGCGGTGGTGCTTGCCGCTGCCGTGACCGCCGGAGTGACCTCCTCCGCCGTGCGAATGCCCCCCGCCGAAATTCTTCCCGCCGCCGTGGAAGCCCTTCGGCGCATGCCCGCCACCTCCCATGTGGAAGCCGCCTGAGCCCCGGGTGCTTACGCTCTTGGGCGCGTGTCCGCCCCCAAACAGATGGAAGCTACCCGAGTGCGGTGGTTTTCCGGCGGAGTGCGCAAAGTCCCTGTTCGCGAAAGCCCCGGAAGACCGCCCCCTGAATTCGCTAGTCTGAAAACCCGAGGTCGGCGCGCGATGGGCCTGCATGGAACGGTCGTAGCCTGCACCCGCCCAGCCGCGATGGTCCTCTCCGGCGCTCCGGTTCAAGCTGGATCCGTTGCTATGGCCGTTAAACTGCCTCCCGTTTTCCGCGGCCTGCATATGGTTGTAGGCTTGGCGAGGCGCGCGGTCGTAGCCGGTTCCAAAGGCATGGAAGCCAGCGTTGGAGTTTCCTCGCCAGTTCCCGGCATATCTGCCCGTCGTGTGGCCGAATCCCTGTCCGCGGTTCGCGTTGTGTCCGTCGCCGAACCGGCGGTACCCGTCCGATGTGTGGCCGTTCCCGTACCTCGCAAATGATGTTCTTCCTGCGTAGGCATGCGGCCCATCGTGCCGGAATCCCCAATCAGCGACCGTGGCGCTCTGCGAATGGTAGTCCGACTGGTTGAAGAGCACGGACTGGGCAAACCAGTTCAAGCCCCACGCCAGCCAGCCCCATGGCGTCTGGCTGAAGGCGCTCATCGCGATCCCGAGCCCATAATTTATCGGCGATGAGCCGAGAAATGATTCCACTGCGCCCAGCAGCGAAAACCCGGGGTAGGGCGAAACCTGCTCTCCGTAGACTGTCCATGGGTTATACGTGGGCACGTACACAACTTGCGGATTCACCGGCGTCAGTTGGACGTAGCCCTGGTCGTAACGCACCGCCTGTTGGGGCGTACTCTGCAGGTTGCCGGCTTGCTGAGCGCGCCGGCGCATCACCTGAACTGCCTCGAGTACGTCTTGTGTCTGGTTGTAGTACGCATTGCCCAAGTCGGTGGTCCATTGCAGGTTGCGGTCCATCTGCGCCAACACCTGAGGAAACGCCGTCAACGCTTTCACGCTCGGGTCCCAATTCTGGACGTCGGCACCGGCCGCAATCTGGTCAGAGGAGGCATAGCGTTGCGTCTGCCGCCAGTGGTCGGCATCCGCAACCTGACTGGGGTAGGTCGACGCGGCCAGGACTTGCGCTACCAGCCTGTCTGGATAAAGCGCGATCGGGGCGACGAGTTGTTCGAGTTGCACCGCATCGAGTGGCTGGGCCGGCGCCTGGCCATATCCTCCTTGCGGATACGCCTGACCGGAATCCGGATAAGGCCGTTGCGCGTCCGGCTGCTGTCCATAGTCGGACTGCTGCTGTGATTGCTCATTTGGCGCGTATTGTCCGGTGTCTTGATTGTTCTGCGACCATCCCTGATCGCCGGACGCCGTTTGCTGCGCGAAAAGATTCCCTGGTTCCATCAGAAAGAGGAGAACAACTGCCGCGAGCACGAGCGAACCGCTGAACTGTGCCGTGTTTTGCGGAGCGCTCGTGGCGGTCGCCACACAGCACGGTGAATCATGCGGCAGACGAGAAAACCTGGCAGCGCGCGGGGCATATGGGTACATGTGGGGTTCCATATTTCCTTTCAGGTTCGACGTAAGAACGCTCGCCCGAACAGAAACCGATATTCCAAGCCGCCGCCGACTGATTCTCTTGCCCGCGGGCAATGCTGCCGAAGGACAAAGCCAATCCCACAACAAGCTGAGGATTGTCTCATCGCTAGTTACAGGCTTTTGCTATTAGGCCAAGATGCTGGAAATCAAGCAGGAGATCAATGCAGGGCACATCAATTGAAGGTCAACAGCGAAGTGTCTGAAAACACAAGCGTTCTACTCTCAGGTAAATCCCTCCCAATCATGTCGACGTGGTCAGGATGGCTCCATTTCGGCTTGCCGACGA
This sequence comes from Acidobacteriaceae bacterium, assembly GCA_003166855.1. Classification (GTDB taxonomy): domain Bacteria; phylum Acidobacteriota; class Terriglobia; order Terriglobales; family Acidobacteriaceae; genus Sulfotelmatobacter. The sequence goes on from PMUM01000164.1 coordinate 27,074, forward strand.
CAAAGGCCTTGGTGACCGGTCCTACCTTCGCTCAGGCGAGTGCATCTAAGCCTTCGGAATTATGCGGAATTTCACTCGCCGAGAACTACTTAAAATCGGAAGCGCGGCGGCAGCTGCAGAGCTGGTGTCCTTGGGCTTGCAGGGTTGCAGTATTTCCAGCTTGGTTCCGTTCGTTTCCTCCGGTTGTGCCAAGTTGACTGACATCGAACATGTGGTGATCCTGATTCAAGAAAACCGCTCGTTCGATCACTACTTTGGAAGCTACCCGGGCGTCCGCGGATTTTCCGATCAAAGCGCGGCATTCCAGCAACCCGATCCAGCGAACACCACGACCTCACCGGTGGGACAGCTCCTGCCGTTTCACCTGGACACCTCGCAGGCGAATGCGGCGTGCACGCACGACATTAGCCACGAGTGGGTGCCGCAACATCAGAGCTGGGACAACGGCAAGATGGACGGTTTTGTGAGTTCGCGTCTATCGATTGATTCCAACGACGCGGTATTGAGCATGGGTTATTACACCCGCGCAGACCTTCCTTATTACTACGCTCTGGCCGACGGCTTCACGATCTGCGACAACTATTTTTGCTCGGTAATCGGCCCGACCGACCCGAATCGCCTCTATACGATGGCGGCCTCGATCGATCCAGATGGGAAAAATGGCGGACCGATTTTGCAGACGATCGTCACAAATCGCTCGGCAATGTACGGCCGTCTGACCTATACGACCATGCCCGAACAACTTCAGGCTCGGGGAATTTCCTGGAAGGTTTACTCGTCACCGGATGAGAGTATTCTGGGCGGGATTCTGTCGGACAATGTGCTTTCCTATTTCAAGAATTTCCAGGATCCTGCATCGGTGCTGCATCAGAATGCATTTGGGCCACAGTTTCCCGTCGACTTCCTGTCCGATGTAGCGCTCGGCAATCTGCCCCAAGTATCGTGGCTGGTAGGGTCGATCCTGACTTCGGAACACCCGCCTGCGCCGTCGCTGTTCGGAGAGAATCTTATTTCCCTTGTCGTCAGTGCTCTCAGCGCGAACCCCGCATTGTGGGCAAAGACGGTTTTGTTGGTTACCTACGATGAAAATGGTGGATTCTTTGATCATGTTCCGCCGGTCACGGCGCCTCCGGGCACGCCCGGCGAATATGTGACCGCGCCCGCGGTTCCGGATCCGACGGTAGTTGGCAGTCCGGCGATCACCGGGCCGATCGGGTTAGGTTTTCGCGTACCTTTGATGATTATCTCGCCGTTCAGTCGGGGCGGATTCGTGTCCTCGGACCTCTTCGATCACACTTCGGTCCTACGATTTCTCGAAACTCGATTCGGGGCCGAAGTGCCGAATTTGAGCGCCTGGCGCCGGGCCGCGGTCGGAGACTTAACGAGCGCGTTTAATTTCAAGAGCCCTGACCAGTCGATTCCGAGTTTGCCGTTTACTCTGCAAGGCGATGCACAGGCGATCTTAGAATGCGCGGCCAACCTGGCTGGAACGACACCATTCACAGTGCCCGCCACGCAGACCCTTCCAACTCAGGAATCCGGAACACCCAGTCGTCCCAGCGGAACATGCTAGCCAGGATTATGAGAAGAACCGCCTTCCGGTCAGGCTGGCGTCAAATCTGTTCCTAAGGTTTCCGCCCATTTTGGACCGTCATGGTGAAGGTCGGCCAGGGCGCTATGAAACGCAGTGCCCCAAAGGCAGTGGCCCGCCGAGATTAAGTTCGAGATCCGACTCGATCAATCCCGGATAGTTGCCAACCCTTACGTTACCGGATTATGTCAGGCTTGTCCGTCGTTCGCCCGCACTCGTTGCCATGAAACCCTGGTACTTCCAGAATAGAACGGAGTTGGCGATTGCTTTCTCTGTGTACCGAAGAAATCTCTCCAGAGGAGTTACCCGCGGGACCTGACCGAGTTCGAGGCCCGTTTCGCCAACGAGCCTGCCTGTCCTGGTTTACCTATGCCGACTGCGCTGGCTCGACGGATTTCGCTG
>PMUM01000299.1 GCA_003166855.1 Acidobacteriaceae bacterium
AACGCCGCCAAGATTTCGCGCCCGAAGAGATGAAGCAAGGCCAAGTCCTCTATTATGTGCAGGTCGATAACCTTGCTGGCAGGGTCACCTACCGAATGCACATTATGGAGGCTTCGGCAGGCCGAGTCGTTTTCGCCGTCGAGAACGCCAGCACGATGCACGATCTTTTCATCACTCTGTTCCACCCGGGCGAGGTGCAGTCGATCTACTTTCTGGATCGCGAATCAGAAAATGTCTGGCGATACTACAGCATCGTGCGCACGGGAAAAAACGCAAACCGGCTGATCACGGGAAATGAGTCTTCCGCGGTCAACCGGGCTGTTGCGTTCTATCGTTACCTGGTCGGAATTCCCACCGGTCAGGAACCGCCGGCAGCTCGATGACTCTCAGGTTCTGTTGCTCTGGCATCCTTGCTCACAGGCACGCCGACCGAAGGTAGCTTGAGGATCCGCCAGTTGTTCCTGGGTTGAATTCATGAGTGGCACGGTCTTCTTGGCACGCCCCGGTCGCCTCAGCCTCTCCCGACGGCGCACCGCGTATGCCCTACATCGAGATGCTGATCGCAATTCCCACGCCGGGATACCTCTGGCTGTAAAGGTAATACCCAATGTTCGACATTGGACCAGTAGATGGTCGGGCGAGTAGCAGTCGATGCTGAAGGCAGTTGCGCGCCGGGCCTCCAGATAATTAAGGATGCGGTCCTCCCACTGGGATACTCGCCAGCCCTCTCTCGCGGCGCGGGAAGCTGCGCATTACCGACTTGCCCGTGATCCGGCCACAATCGCTAGCAAAACTTCCGGCGAGCCGACTTATCATTACAAATTGCGGTACGCTGGCATCAGATCAACTCCTGTTGGCCGACAATCCATCCGAAGCGGGTCCCGATGCCGAGCCTGGTCTTGCGGCCCGCCCTCTTCGAGGTCCAAGGAAAGATTTCGGTTGACACTGCTCTCGGTCGTTTTATAATGATTCTTACTCGATAATCATGCGCTTCACCCATGGACAGTTCCGTGAGCTGGCCGGGAAGCACGGTTTGGCGGTCACGCACCAGCGTCAGGTGGTCTTTGAGGCCGTCATCGCTTCTCACGGACATCATTCCCCAGAAAACATTTACGCCGCAGTTCGGCGTCGCATTCCATCTATTTCTCTCGCCACGGTCTACAATAATCTGCGGCTTTTCATTGAGTGTGGGTTGCTCCGAGAGGTCACTCCGCATGCGGCCACGTTGCGCGTGGACGGCAATCTCGAACCTCATCACCACTTGGTCTGTTCCCGCTGCAAATCGGTGCAGGACATTGAAGGAGACTTCATCGATTTGAAGCGGCTATCCCGGCAACTGCCGGACGGCTTTGATCTGACGCAGCCCTTGATCGAGGTCTTTGGCCTCTGTCGCCGTTGCAGTGCCCCAAAATAGTTTTTTCATGCAGTACGCAATCAAGAATCGAAGGATGAAAACATATGGAAAATACACTCGCGACTTCATCGGGGAGTGTTTCTCCCGAAACTAAGGACAAGAGCACGTTAACCGAATCGAAGTGTCCAGTAGCGCATGGCGTTCGCAAATCCCACGCGAATGTCGATTGGTGGCCGAATCAGGTGAACCTGAAGGTCTTGCACCAGCATTCCCCGCTGTCCGATCCAATGGGTAAGGAGTTCAATTATGCAGAAGAGTTCAAGACGCTCGACCTCAATGCCGTGATCAAGGACCTGCAAGCCTTGATGACGGACTCGCAGGAGTGGTGGCCGGCCGACTTTGGCCACTATGGGCCACTTTTCATACGTATGGCGTGGCACAGCGCGGGTACGTACCGCATCGGCGACGGCCGCGGCGGGGCCGGATCCGGTCAGCAACGCTTCGCGCCACTCAATAGCTGGCCGGACAACGTGAACCTGGACAAGGCGCGTCGCCTGCTCTGGCCGATCAAGCAGAAGTATGGCCGGAAAATCTCCTGGGCCGACCTCATGATTCTCGCCGGCAACGTCGCACTCGAGTCGATGGGCTTTAAGACGTTCGGTTTTGGCGGCGGCCGCCCGGATGTCTGGGAGCCCGAAGAGGAAATTTATTGGGGACCTGAGGGCACGTGGCTCGCGGACGAGCGCTACTCCGGCGATCGTGACCTGGAGAATCCTCTCGGCGCGGTGCAAATGGGCCTGATTTACGTCAATCCGGAAGGGCCCAATGGAAAGCCCGATCCCATCGCTGCGGCACGGGATATTCGGGACACGTTCGCCCGCATGGCGATGAACGACGAAGAAACCGTCGCGCTCATTGCCGGGGGACACACCTTAGGCAAAACGCACGGCGCTGCCGTTCCCGCTCAATATGTAGGTGCCGAACCAGAAGGCGCCGGCATTGAGGAGCAAGGCTTCGGATGGAAGAATAAATTTGGCAAGGGTTGCGGTGCCGACACCATCGGCAGCGGACTGGAAGTTACTTGGACCACGACGCCTACGAAGTGGAGCAACAACTTCTTCACGAACCTGTTCAGCTACGAATGGGAACTGACCAAGAGCCCGGCCGGAGCGCATCAGTGGACGCCGAAAAATGGTGCAGGCGCCGGTACGGTGCCGGATGCGCATGATCCGTCAAAGCATCATGCGCCATCCATGCTGACCACGGACCTCTCGTTGCGGTTCGACCCTGCTTACGAAAAGATTTCACGGCGCTTCTACGAGCATCCGGATCATTTCGCAGACGCGTTTGCGCGGGCGTGGTTCAAGCTGACGCACCGTGACATGGGGCCGATCGCGCGGTACCTTGGCCCTCTCGTTCCGAAAGAGACGCTTGTGTGGCAAGACCCTGTTCCCGCCGTGGATCATAAATTGATCGGGGAGAAGGAAATTGCCGCTCTGAAGGTGAAGATCCTTGCATCCGGACTGTCGATCTCGCAACTGGTTACGACGGCCTGGGCGTCGGCGGCCTCGTTCCGCGGCTCTGACAAGCGCGGTGGAGCGAACGGGGCGCGCATTCGTCTCACTCCGCAAAAGGACTGGGAAGTGAACCAGCCGGCCGCACTCGCGAAGGTTCTCAAGAAGCTGGAGACGATCCAAAAGGAGTTCAACGGCTCGCAGTCCAACGGGAACAAAGGGAAGAAAGTCTCGCTCGCAGACCTGATCGTGCTGGGCGGCTGCGCGGCCGTCGAGGAAGCTGCGAAAAAGGCTGGGCACAAAGTGAAGGTTCCCTTCTCGCCGGGGCGCACGGATGCTTCGCAGAAGCGGACCGACGTGCACTCATTCACCGTCATGGAGCCGGTCGCGGACGGGTTCCGCAACTATCTCCGAAGCGGACAGATCCTGTCGGCTGAAGAGTTTCTGGTGGATCGGGCGCAGTTGCTGACACTGACTGCCCCCGAGATGACGGTTCTCGTGGGGGGCATGCGCGCCCTGAATGCGAACTTCGGGCAGACCAAACACGGCGTCTTCACCAACCGGCCGGAGACGCTGACGAATGATTTCTTCGTCAACCTGCTCGACATGAATACGAAGTGGGAGCCCTCTAAATCCGAAGGGGTGTATGAGGGGCGCGATCGGGCCACGGGTAAAACCAAGTGGACCGCCACGCGCGTCGATCTGCTGTTCGGTTCGAACTCCCAGCTCCGGGCAATCGCAGAAGTCTATGGGAGTAACGACTCGAAGGAGGCATTTGTGAAAGAGTTCGCGGCTGCGTGGAACAAGCTGATGAATCTTGATCGCTACGACCTTGCCTGAGCTCCGCGAAGAAGAACACTGTCCACTTCGTACTGTTGCTTGAATCCGCTAAACCGAAGTCGTCGCTTTTTCTGGCTTGCGGGGGCGCATCGCGCGCCCCCGATTTCGGCGATTTGTTTTAGTGAACGAAAGCCACACCGTCCAGAATTCGGTTAGGGCTACGGCCACCTCTGGTTTGTCGTTATCACCATTGTAATTCCGCTCAGACGCACGCCAATTCCGTCTCGCGGGCGAAACCTTCTTCAGCCCGTTTCTTCGTGCGATGCGCCTGAATTAAGAGCATCTGGGCAACGTCCAACACCTTGAACGGATAAGACTCTTGTCTGGTGCTTCCGCGATGAGCCGGTTCAGTGGTGCTCAATACCTGTGACATTTGTCGTTGCCGCCCCTTGGAATGAGCGCCAATCCATCAACTGATCTGAGCTGTATCCGCACCGATCGGTGTCTCTCTTAGCGGCCTGCCTGGCACTCGAGGGTAACTCCTAGATTGCAATCGGAAGCGATCCTAACAACAGCGGCACTGCGAAATGCGCGGTTGGCGATCGATGATAGCTGGCGTTATACTCCGCGCAACGAACATGGACTCCGTTCCTGAACCATTCCGCAAATGGATTCTCATCGCTGTGGCCGCACTTTGTTTCTGCAGCGCTGGGATTGCGCAGGTAACTTCGAAAGCTCCCGCCAGCGCCACTTCGAGCGGCGCCGAACACGGAATTAGCCTGGCATCGAAGGGGCGGTGCTCGGAAGCGTTGCCGATCTTGAAGAAGGCTGGGGTGCAAATCGCGGACAAGAAGTTGAAATACGACGTGTTGATGTCGATGGCTCGCTGCGCAATGGGGTTGGAACAGACCGACACTGCAGTGAGGACTCTCCTGGACCTCAACCGCAGCTTTCCTCAAGATCCCGAAGTTCTGTATCTCACGACTCATTACTATTCCGATCTGGCGCTAAGAGCGTCACACGAGTTGGCAGCCACGGCCCCTTCGTCTCCGCAAGCGCAGCAACTCGAGGCAGAGGCATTCGAATCTCAGGGAGAGTGGGACAAGGCGATCACGCAGTACCGGATGATCCTGGAACAGAATCCGAAGCGGCGCGGCATTCATTACCGGCTGGGACGGCTGTTCCTGACCAAAACTCCTCCCGACTTGGAGAACGCGAAGAAGGAACTCGGGGAGGAGTTGAAGATCGATCCCACCAGCGCGGCATCAGAGTTTTTGCTGGGAGAAATCGCACGGCAGAGTGGGCAGTGGGATGATGCCATCGGCCATTTTGATAAAGCTGCCAGACTGGATGAGGGATTCATTGAGGCGTATCTTGCTCTGGGGATGTCAATGAATTCCGCGGGGAAATTCACTGATGCGGTTGCCCCTCTTGAAAGCTATGTGAAAATGCAGCCAGACGATCCCGCTGGTCACTATCAGTTGGCGACGGCGTATGCGCGAACGGGCCGAAAGCAAGACGCGCAGCGGCAAATGGTGTTGCAGCAGGAGACTGCCGCTAAGGCGCCCCGCACGCCTGCGCAGCCCTGAGGCAGAGCGAAAGAGAATGACAAGCGGTCGAAGTCATCATAGCGGTCTATTGTCTCGCCGCAGATTCCTGCAGGCGCTTGGGTTGGCTGGGATCGGCGGCGGAATTTGCGTTCCGGCTCTGTTCGCCAACGAGCGGTCACTCCTTTCCACAACTGCGTTTGAGGAGATTGCCGCAAGCATCAGCGGTATCCAATGGACACATGTCAGCGGACGGTCGCCGATGGCGCATTTGCCGGAAACCGTCGGTGCGGGCTGCGCCTTTCTTGATTACGACAACGATGGGTGGATGGATATCTACCTGGTGAACAGCGGTCCCTGCGACTTCTACGAGCCGCCTTCACCGCTGCGCAACGCTCTTTATCGCAACAATCGGGACGGTTCATTCACCGATGTGACCCAACGCGCAGGAGTACCGGGAAACGCCTATGGCATGGGCGTGGCGGTGGGTGATTACAACGGCGATGGCTTTCCTGATTTATACGTCACGCAATACCCGAACAGCATCCTGTATCACAACAACGGAGACGGAACCTTTACGGATGTCACCGCTAAGGCGAAAGTTGCGGCGCCAGGTTGGGCGACCAGTGCTGTGTGGTTCGATTACGACAATGACGGCCGTCTTGATCTATTCGTGTGCCGTTTTGTCGACTACAGCAAAGCGAAGCTGAAGTTCTGCGGTGACCTGATTACCGGCGAACGGCATTACTGTATTCCCAGCATCTACGATCCCATGCCGTGCTGGCTATTTCACAACAACGGCGATGGCACGTTTAGTGACGTGAGTAGAGAATCAGGGATCGCGCAATCACGCGCAAAGGCGTGGGGAGTGGTGGCGGCAGATCTGAACAACGACGGCCGGATGGACCTCTATGTCACCAACGATACCGTGCCGAATTTTCTTTTCGCTAACCGCGGCAAGGGGCGATTCGAAGAGATCGGAGTGCTCTCCGGAGTGGGCGTGAGCGGCTTCGGAAAACCAAGGTCCGGCATGGGAGTCGATGCAGCGGATTACGATCAGGATGGCTGGATCGACCTGTTCGAGGCCAATGTCGATCAGGAGATGTACTCGCTCTATCACAACGAGAAGGATGAGGGATTCACCGATGTCGCGAACCCCAATGGAATTGGGGCCGCTACTCGGCTCATGAGCGGTTGGGGTCTGAAGTTTCTCGATTACGACAATGACGGCGATATTGACCTGCTGCTCTGTAACGGCCATCCGGACGATACAGTCGAAAAAAGATTTGAAGGCGTGAAGTTCCGGGAGCCGATGCTGCTATTTCGCAATACCGGAAAAGGATTTGAGAACGTCAGCCAGCAAAGCGGTCCGATCTTCTCAAAGCCACTCGCGGCTCGCGGACTAGCCTTGGGAGATTTCGATAATGACGGCGCGGTAGATCTGCTGGTATCCCAGAACAACAGTTCGCCTGTCCTTTTACGAAATCTGGCCGGACGGGAGAATCATTGGCTGGGCATTCGTTTGGTTGGAACGAAAGCCAACGTTGATGCGGTCGGCGCGAAGGTAACTTACCAGTCGGGAGACCTGCATCGGCACAAGTTCAAAGTGGGAGGTGGCAGCTATCTTTCCTCCCATGACCCGCGCATGGTTCTAGGACTGGGCCCGCGGACGAAGATCGATTGGCTGGAAGTGGAGTGGCCCCAGCCGAGCGGCAGAAAAGAGCGATTCACCGACTTACCGATTGGCCGCTACATCACCATTGTGGAAGGACAGGGCAAGTGGAAGTAGTCCGGTGAATAAGACTGCGAACATCGCGATGAATGCCGTAGGTACGGGCCTGCGGAGATCCGTGTTGGCTGCGATTATTCTCTCTTCTATTCTGTGCCTCGGTCAGTCTCCACCCCAAACACATTCACTTTCTGAAACTGATCGGCAGAATCAGCCAACGAGTGAGAACATACCTTCTCGTTCTAACGAAGCTGCGCAAGCGGGAGATGAACTGCAGCGGGGAACTGCCCTAACGCGGCAGGGTCGATTTAAAGAGGCGGTTCCTCATCTTCTCGCGGCTCGGGAAGGTGCAGTCGACACATATGCTCGCGAGTTCAATCTCGGCCTGTGTTATGTCGGTATGGGTGAGTACGACAAGGCAATTCCGATCCTAGAGGAACTGCGCCGACGAGGAAACGAGACGGCCAACGTCGACAATCTGCTGGCACAGGCGTATGTCGGCAAAGGAAAGCGGAGTGAAGCCCTGACTGCCCTTCAACGTGCTGCTGCGATTTCCCCACAGGACGAAAAGTTGTTCGCTTTTGTAGCAGATGCCTGTGCGGACAATCAGGAGTTCGAGCTCGGCCTCAAAGTTGTTGAGCTCGGGCTGCGCAGCTTTCCGCAATCCGTCCGGCTGCATTATGAGAAGGCAGTGTTATTGTCGCAACTCGATCAGTTCGATGTCGCGAAAGGTGATTTTGAACTAGCGAGAAAAATCGGGCAGGGAAGTGAGATTGGTTATCTGGCAGCAGGGCAAGAGGAACTGCTTAAGGGAAATATAGCTGAAGGAATTCGAATTGCACGAGAAGGAATCAGCAAAGGGGTTCAGAATCCCGCTCTCCTCGTAATTCTGGGTAAGGCGTTGCTGCGTTCTGGGATCATGCCGGGCCAGCCAGAATTCAACGAGGCGCAGAACGCGCTGGAGAAATCGGTTGCGGAGCGCCCGAATGACGCAGGCTCGCAAATTGCCTTGGGCCAAATCTACTTGCTGGCGGGGCGTCTCGACGACGCGATTGCACGTCTAGAGGCAGCTCGCAAGATAAGACCCGAGCAGCCTTCCATCTACGCGAGTCTTGCGAAAGCGTATCGGCGGAAGGGGGATTCACAAAGAGCGGAGGAAGCGATCGCGAAGCTGCAGAGCCTAAATCAGGCCCAAGCGGAGCGGATCCGATCAGCGCCGGGAGAACGGAAGATGAGCTATGGAGAAGGCTCTCCTTCGCCGGACTGATTCGATTCGGCAAGGGCAGAACGAGGTTATGGAACTTGCTCATGCCAGGCTCGGGTCAGCGTGCTGGTGCGGCGGGAACGCGCGGGAAAGGACGTTCGATAATTCCCACTCCCTCTTTAATCGCGAGAATCCGATCAGCTTTGAGGTCCCCGAGCTTGGTACTCATGCCGCTGGACCAAAATATCTCAATGAGATCTACCGATGAGTGTCGTCCCAGGCCGAAGTGTAGTCGCGGGTCCTGAGCCGACTGATAGCTCATCCCGCCCTTGCGCTGATCGTACAGTATGAGTTCTCCGGCCACGACCTTCACACGCGCGCCCACGCCGTCACGGTTCGATTTTGTTCCGATCAATAGGATTTCAAGCCAGTGGTTCGCGTTGCCGCCATCGTTGCGGAGCAGTTGGGGAGCCTGTCCACAATTGTTGACGAGAATGTCGAGATCGCCGTCGTTGTCGAAGTCACCGACGGCCGCGCCGCGGCTCACCCGAGGCAATTGAAAGTCTGGTCCCAGCACGTCGCTGACATTTTCGAAGATGCCGTGTCCTGTGTTGCGGAACATCATCTTGGGTTCGGCGTACTTGGTATCGGCGTGATACCGCTCGATGTTATCGAGCACATGACCATTTGCCATGAAAAGATCACGCCAGCCATCGTTGTCATAATCCATGAAGCGCGTGCCGAAAGTACTCATGTGATAGGTCGAGTACGAGAGCTTCGAGCGCAGAGTCGCATCGTCGAAGGTCTGATCGCCCATGTTCTGATAGACCCGTGCGAGTTGCATATCCAGATGCCCGACAATCAGATCGAGTCGCCCGTTTCCTGTGGTATCGGCGGCGTCGGTGCCCATTCCAGCCTCGAACTGGCCATCAGCGCTGACGGCCACGCCTGCAATGTATCCCACCTCACGAAACGTGCCGTCGCGATTGTTGTGAAACAGGAAATTGGGCATGTGGTCGTTAGCGATGAAGATGTCTTGCCATCCGTCATTGTCGTAATCAAAAGTTACGACGCCCAGACCGTTGCCGCCCTTCTGCCCGATTCCAGAGGATTTGCTGACGTCGGTGAAAGTGCCATCGCCGTTGTTGTGA
>PMUM01000350.1 GCA_003166855.1 Acidobacteriaceae bacterium
CCATCGTCCACCGGCTGGGGCGGCTGGAAATCGGCGAGACCAGCGTGCTGATCGCGGTTGCCTCGGCACATCGGGCCGCCGCGTTTGACGCCAGCCGGTGGCTTATCGACACGCTCAAACGCACCGTGCCCATCTGGAAGAAGGAGCACTTCGAAGATGGCGCGGTCTGGGCCGATGGAGAGCCGTTCCCGGCGGAAATTCAGCGGGCAAATTCCGGAACCTGAGGCAGCCCCGCGTCGGACGCTGCATCTAACTGAGCGCCGGGATCGGCTTTGCGCGCTCTCGCAAAGCTATAATTCGACTATTCGATGAGAAAATCCGCCAAGAGTCTGCTCCTGATCGGCGTGCTCGTTGTCTCCGGCGGCCTATGGGCGCAGCAGACGCCGGTCCAGAATCAGCCCCAACAGAATCCACCTCAACAGAAATCCCCGAACCAGGAACGCCAGTCCGAGCCGACGACCACCATCCGAGTTGACGTCAACCTGATCAACGTGTTCGTGACCGTGACCGACGAGCACGGCGCTCCCATCGGAGGGCTGACGAAAGAGAATTTCATTCTTAAAGAGGACGATCGGGAGCAAAGGATTGCTGTGTTCGACAGAGAGTCCGCGCTGCCCATTTCGATTGCGCTGGCCATCGACACCAGCCTGAGCACTCGCCACGATCTGCCGCTCGAACAGGCCTCGGCCAAGCGCTTTGCGCACGCCATCCTGCGCCCCATCGACGCCATGTCGGTATACAGTTTTAGCGAGGTCGTGCGCGAAGCCCCTTCGGGATATACCGCGGATCTGCGGCGTATCGACCAGAATATCGACCACGTTTACCTGGGCGCATCCACAGCCGTCTATGACGCGGTGTATGTGGCCTCGCGCGCGCTTGACAAGCGCAAAGGACGCAAAGTTCTCGTCCTGATTACGGACGGCGAAGACGTGGACAGTAAGGTTGATTACAAGGAAGCGTTGCGCGCTGCGCAAGAAGCCGAAGCGCTGATCTACTCGATCATCATCGTCCCGATCGAGAGCAGCGCGGGCCGCGAAATCGGAGGCGAGCATGCCCTGATCCAGCTCTCCGACGATACGGGAGGCAAGTACTACTATGCGACCTCTACGGCTCAGCTCGATGACGCCTTCCGCAAGATCAGCGACGAGCTGCGCACGCAGTATCTGCTGGCATACTATCCGTCGCAGCGCACGTCGTTCTCGGAGTTCCGCCGCATCGACGTCAAAATAGCGGGAGTGCCGGAGGCAGCAGCTTATCGCGTACGCCACCGCGCGGGGTACTACTCAGTGAAGTCGGCAGACTGACCGGAGACGCGGTCCCCCTCCCGCTGACCCCGCTTCCCGCTACATAACATCCCAGACTTGATCGCGCGAACAGTTGCTTACGTATGTTTGTAAGTATATGTAAACGCCGGAGTAAGTGCGACTATCTCCCGTTTCACAGAACAGAGATACACTATTTGGAATTTACCGGCGTGTCTGGAGCTGTTTTCCGCATATCCCTAGACCGGCGGAAGCAGTGTAAGTGATTGAAATGAATAAGCCATGGATTGGGGATGGGATATTTATCGGCGCTGGCCGGAAAATTGCAGCAGCACGAGACAAAGTCAAAGTGGATTCGTAGGGAACGTCGCGATTCAGTCTCGATTTGTTAAGCTGCAAGTTCTTGACGCTCAGCTTGCATCTCGTTCCCGCCAAAAAGTTAAGGACAGATTTCTGTTGCAAGCGATCTCGGACACAGTGGCTGTGCAGGCACGAAACACGACGAAGATTCTGCGAACTCTCCTAAAAGGATGGTGGACGATGATGTACTTCAATACCTCCCAGCGGTTTGCTACTCGAGCAGGTTTCTGGCTGGTCCTGCTGACCACGCTTGCGCTGTTGTCATGTGCTGCGTTTGCCCAGACCACGGTTTCGACTGGCAGCATCGTGGGAACCGTGACCGACGCCACGGGCGCAGTTGTCGCCGGCGCCAAGGTGACGATTGTCGGCTCTACTGGGCAGACGATCAAAACCGCCACCAGCGGCCAGGGAGGCTATTCCTCCGGTTCTCTCGTCCCGGGCGCATATAGTGTGCGTATCGAAGCCAAGGGCTTCAAGACCGCGCAATTGGCGTTGGACGTGAAGGTCGAGACCAGTTCGAATGGCAGCGTGAAGCTGGAGATCGGTCAGGAGAGCACCGTCGTTGACGTGCAGGCAACTGAAGTTCAGGTGAACACGGAGCAGGCGATCGTCCAGGGCGTCTTAAATTCTACCCAGATTGAGAACCTTCCGGTCAATGGCCGGAACTTCCTCGATCTCGCCCAGCTGGAGCCGGGCGTTCAGATTCAGGACGGCGCAAATTTCGATCCGACCAAGGTCGGTTACTCTTCCATCTCCTTCGGCGGACGTTTCGGCCGTACGGCCCGCATCGAGGTTGACGGCGTCGACATCAGCGACGAGACCGTCGGGACCACAACCTTGGACGTACCCGCCAGTTCCATTCAGGAATTCTCGGTCTCGCAATCGAACCTCGATCTTTCGAACGAACTGACTTCGTCCGGCGCGATCAACGTGACGACGAAGGCCGGTACGAACTCCTACCACGGGGAGGCTTTTGGCATTTTCCGCGACCACGCGATTGGCGGAGCCAGCCTGCCTCATGCGACGAGCTTGCCATCGCCGTATTACCAGCGCAACCAGGAGGGTGGCAGCTTGGGCGGCCCAATCATGAAGGATAAGCTGTTCTTCTTTGCGGATGGCGAACGCACCTTACAACACTTGGGCGCGCCGGTACTCGAAGCCGCTCCATACGACGGCTATTCGGGCTTCTTTCCAGCGCCCTTCACGGATCAGGAACTTACTGCACGCGTGGATTATCAGTTGACAAAGACGGCTCGTTTGTTCAGCCGGTTCAATTACAACAAGAATGCCACGGATGCCACATTCTTCCCCGACAGTTTCCAGGTTTACAACAACCGGAACATCACCCGGAACACCGTGGTCGGCGCCGACTTTAACACCGGAAACTTCACCCATACGATCCGCTTTTCCTTCCTGAAGTTCCAGAACCAACTTGTGGACGGCACCCGAGGAACCAGTGTCCCCTTCGCAAATTATCCGGTCAGCATCAACAACGGCAGCTTCACCGTAGGCCCGAACCTTCTGGCGCCGCAGAGCACACCGCAGTCGGATCACCAGTTGAAGTACGACGGCAGCAAGGCGTGGGGCAGGCACATCATCCGCTTCGGCGCTAGCTGGAACCACATTCAGGGCGGCGGCTTCGCCGGGTTCTTCGGTACGACAGCCAACGTCTATGGCAGTGGATCTGTCGACGCAGGTTGCTTGGGTGCGAATTCGTTGGGCTGCCCTCTTGGTCCCGACGGGACGGTTAACTCAAATCCGACCAACCAAGATATGTTCGAAGCCATCATCGGCAACGGCCAAGGCTACTCCACTGAGAAAGCCGCGCTGGGCTTCCCGGCAGGAGGCTTGGGGCCGGACAATCGCATCGGGTTCTACATCGGTGATTCCTGGAAGATCCTTCCCAACCTGACCATTTCGCCGGGGCTGCGGTATGTGCGTGATACGGGGCGTACGGATAGCGATCTGCCAGCTATCCCGGAAATAAACGCTGCATTCCCCGGGTACGGAAACCGGGTGAACAATCCCAACAAGAACTTCGCTCCGCAGTTGGGAATCGCTTGGGACCCTGGCAAGAACGGCAAGACCGTAATACGGGCTGGCGCCGGGCTTTTCTATGAGAACGTGATCTATAATAACGTTCTCTTTGATCGTCCGCTACGCCTGCGGCAAGGCGCCTTCTTGTACTACACTGCGGCGTGCTTTGCGGGATCAGCACAGCCGGTGAATTTGCCGGGTGGTGCCCTGTTGCCAGTGCCTACAGGTACTTGCGGAGACGCTTCCGGCAATCAGTTGCCGATTTGGCAGGTGGCCAACAACGTCGCCACACTTGAGAACAATCTCAAGGCATCTTATCCGTTCGACCCCACCGCACCGAACGGAGGATTCATCGGTAACGTCCTGAGTGCGGGAGCGGCGGAGGGCGCGAATATGTTCGCTCCCAATTACATCTCTCCCCGTTCGATCCAGATGAACGTCGGATTTCAGCACGAGATCCGTCACGGGATGGTTTTTACGGCTGATTTTCTGCGTAACGTAGAAACACACGCGCTGTTAGGGCAAGACCTCAACAGGGTGGGCACTTCGAACAACTTCGACGCTGCGGGAGCGACGGCAGCCGTGGCCGGAGCGGCTAACGCTTATACCGATCAGGGTGCAACCCCCTGCGCTGGCCTGTCAGGTGCAGCCGCCGTTAACTGCATGATTGGCGATGCGACTGGGGTAAACAACCATCCGACGATTGGTGCAGTTACAGCCGCTCTTCTCGGTAACGGTCTGGGTACACCGACCGACGTAAACGGCGTGGCTTGCAACTTGCCGACGGGCGCAGGTGGTTTAGGCCACCCTTGTGCGTTCGGCGGAATCAACCAGAACTACAATGCCATGTCGATGCTGGCCCCCATCAGCCGTTCGGTCTACAACGGACTGG
>PMUM01000396.1 GCA_003166855.1 Acidobacteriaceae bacterium
AGGACACTGAGGACACAGAGGATTGAGTTGTGAACTGGTAATGGTAATCGCTTCGGGGGGGATTTATCTAGGGCTGGGGTCACGGGGTTGTGATGCGGTTTGTGTGGACCACCGGACTCCGCGCGAGATCCCTCCCTTCGCCTGAAAAGCGGCTCCGGTCGGGATGACGCCCTTCTAGCTGACAGTGCCTCCCAACGCTTTATTTGAGGTCGGCGTGGGATTTCACATACTGCAGGGCCTGGCGCGCCATCTGTTTCTCGCCGCCGTAGGCCAGGAGTTTGGGCGCGTCTTCCAGGGGCACCCACCGGGCACGCGCGACTTCTACCCGCATGGCGTCGGTGACATCGTCGATCCGACCGGATTCGTAGCGTAGTAGGTAGAAGCTGACGATTTTGAAGACCTTTTCGCC
This sequence comes from Acidobacteriaceae bacterium, assembly GCA_003166855.1. Taxonomy (GTDB): domain Bacteria; phylum Acidobacteriota; class Terriglobia; order Terriglobales; family Acidobacteriaceae; genus Sulfotelmatobacter. The sequence continues at coordinate 410 of PMUM01000396.1, forward strand.
ATCGCCCCAGGAGCGCACGTAAACGTACTTGCTGTCACCGAGCTTGGTGATGGGGACGGCGGTGATGCCGGTTTCTTCGCGCACCTCGCGCAGGGCCGCTTCGAGCGGCTTTTCGCCGGGATCCACCAAGCCCTTCGGAAGGCAGAGCACCGGCTTCGATTTCGGGCGCACCGCGCGCTTGCCAAGATCGGGAGGCGCGACCGGCGTCCCAGACGGTAGTTCGATGGCGGCCATCCACCAGCTACCGTCTTTCTGTCGAATGACCACGCCGCCGGCTGAGAACTCGCGCACCATACTGTCCGCAACTTAGCAGGGATACAGGGGTTTCGTCACGGGGCTAATGGGCACACGGTAACTGTTACCGTGCCCGGAGTGCTCTCCAACGTAATCGAGGATGGCACTGATGTGCCCTGTAACCCTAGATGCGATTGTGGCATCTTAATGTGGTAGCTGGGGTTTTAGAACTTCCGGCAGGTCGCGGGCCGGGGATGTGGGGTTCGCCGTGAAGAGTCTGGGGAAGATCATTCGGACCGTGCAGGCGTTCGGCCGGGAACTTTCCCGCAAGACTCCGCCTCTTGTATCACCCCGGATTCCTGCCATTGGTGTGGCGTTGGGCGGCGGATTTGCCCGCGGCATCGCGCACATCGGCGTTCTTAAAGTTCTCGAAGAAGAAGGCATTCCGGTTCGCGTCGTGACCGGCACTAGCGTGGGCGCGCTGATGGGCGCGGCTTATTGCAGCGGTGTGTCGCTTACGGAACTGGAAGAACTGGCGCACAATGTCCGCTTCACGACCTTCGCGCGCTGGACACTCTCGCGCTGCGGCTTCGCCTCGAATGACCGCATGATTTCTTTTCTGACACGCATCTTGAAGGTGAAGACGTTCGAGGAGTTGAACATTCCCCTCGGCGTAACCGCAACCGATTTCAATACCGGCGAGGGCGTGGTGTTTCACTCGGGTTCGATCATCGATCCGGTGCGGGCGAGTTGCGCGTATCCCGGGATGTTCCTGCCGGTGCAGATTCGCGGGCGGTACCTGGTGGATGGAATGCTGTCGCATCCGGTGCCCACGCGGCCGCTGCGCGAGATGGGCGCCGACCGCGTGGTGGCCGTCCACTTGAAGGGCACGTGGGCCAACGGTGGTCCTCCGCGCCATCTGTTCGATGTGATCGGACAATCGTTCGCGATCGCGCAGGATGCGATGTCCGGACTGTGGCGCCAAGCGGCTGATATTGTGATCGAGCCCGATGTTGCCGGGTTTGCTTACGATGATTTCAAACGCGCTGCCGACCTGGTTCGCGTCGGCGAAGTCGCTATGCGGAAAGCGCTGCCCGAAGTCCGCAAATGGCTGGAGACGTCCGCGGAAGCTCCTTACACGGGCGCCGAGCGCCGCGCTGTGCCGCGCCCCGCGCCCATGCCCGCGGACTAAGTCTCAAGTTCGTCTCCTACGGGCGCACGCTATCGATGACGGTGACTCCTGTGGGCCCCGAAGCCGTTGCGAATGGAGAGCCGGGAACCGGAGTCAGCGCTCCGCTTGTACGGTTCACGGAATATCCCGACACGCTGGACCCGGAATCATTCGCGACGTATAAGAAACTTCCCGACAGATCAAAGCTCAACGAGTACGGCGCAGACACACCGCGGTAGGGCGAAGTGGGCAACTCCTTCAAGGCTCCCGTCTTCGGATTCAGTCCGAAGCCGACGATGTCGCTCGGGAGTCCATTGCCCACGTAGGCGCGCTTTCCCGAGGGATCGGCAGCCACGGCGTAGGGGTTCCCCAGCCCCGAGGAGGACGAGACTGCCGTCTGGGTGAGGGTACCCAGTGCCCCATCGATGGAGTATGCGTAGACGTTGGACGAGAGCGCGTTGCTGACCAGGAGATATCGGCCGGTGGGGTCGACGGAGACGGAATTTGGGAAAGTTCCAGTCGGGAACGATCCGACAGCGTGAGCGAACCTGTACCGGCGTCGATGGCGTAGGCGACAACAGCGTTCGAGGTCCCGGCGACGATGTAGAGGAACTTTCCTCGGGGATCAATCGTGAGGGTGAGCACATCCGTGTAGGGCGCGGTCGAGATTGGGAACCCGGGCAGGGATGTCAACGATCCTGACGGCGAAAGCGAAAAGCCGGAGATTGTGTTGTCGATGTTGTTGCAGACGTACACATAATGCGCGCCGTTGTCGACTGCGACCGAGATGGGCTCGCTCCCAACGGGGAAAGGCGATCTAGGAGCGGGAGTGAGCGCGCCGGTGGTTGCGTCGACGGTGAATGCCGATACAGTGAGGTTGCCCTGGTTTCCGGTGAACAGGTAGCGTCCGCCGGCGTCGGAGGAGATGGCCCAGGGAAACGGCCCGGTGGCAAAAGGGGATCCTGCAATGGGCGTGAGCGCGCCTGTGCTGTGTGCGATGCTGTACGCCGAAATGTTGTTGGAACTGGGATTGCTCACGTAAACCGATTTGGGCAGGTAGGTCGCGGGAGTCTCGCCCGAGACGATGGCCATGGAAATCGCAGCGCCGCGCGAGCGTACTGTTTGCTCAAGCGTGAGGGCGCCGGTAGAGGAGTGGATGCCGAAGGTCACGACTTCGTTGGTGTCGTGATCCATGGAATAGAGGCGCGTTCCGGAGGGGTCGATAGTGAGACCCATGGCACCGGAGGCTCCGTTGGAAAAGGGAGAGCCTGCAACCGCGCTCAAATTGCCCGTGGTCGAATTGATGTCGAATGCCGAAATGGTTTTATCGAAGGAATCGGCCACATACAGAAAATTTCCGTTGGGGCTCACGGCCAAAGCATCGGGGCCACCTCCGGTCGGAAACGGTGAGCCATGGACTTCAGTCAACGCTCCGGTAACTGGATCGATGGCGAACACACTGAGATTGGCTCCGTTGACATTGGCAACAAAAAGAAAGTGGCCCGCGGGATCAGTAACGCAAGCGAAGGGATTCTGGGAGTTGGTCGGAAAAGGCGATCCGGCGATCGGCGTGAGCGCTCCTGTGGTGGGATCGAGAGTGAGTGCGGTGATTTCATCGTTGTTCACATCCGATGAGTAAACGTACTTTCCAGACGGATGGAAGGCGAGAGACCAGGGCGAATCGGCCGATGCGAATCCCGCGGAGGTCAGCGATCCGTTCTGGTTGTCGATCTGAAAGGACTGTACGGAAGAGCCGTCCACTGTGACGAGAAAAGCGCCAGAAGGGGCCACCGCGACCGCGATCAACCCTCCAGTCGAAGGGAGATTTGGCAAGGCCTTCAATTGGCCGGTTTCAACGTTTACTGCGAATCCCAAAAGGCCGATTGTCCCATTACTGCCACCGTATAGGAATTTCTGCGAAGGGGTGAGCGCGAGCGAGAGCGGACTCGATCCCGCGACGTAGACGTAGTCGCGCGCACGAAGCATGGCGTTGTCGATCTCGAACACGGAGACGGTGCCATCCTGATTATTCGCCACATAGGCAAAGCGAGGCTGCTGGGGCGTGGCAGCGGACGTCGTTAGGCAAACCACCAGGTTGAAAACAAGGGCATGTAGCGGGACGAAGCGGCGGAATGGGGATCGCATGGACGAACTCCTGTGGGATACAACGGTTTCGAGGGAGTGAAAACGGGGGAAACGAACGCATCGATACTAACCTGAACGGAAGGGGTCGACAATCACAAAAATCTCATTCGGGCGACGCATCGGTGGGGGTAAGTCAGCCATGGGGTGAATTGATTTCTAGGCTCATTCGAGCGGGCCCGACCTGGCACGGCGGATGCAGAACCTTCGCCCGCAAATCAAGGTCCTGTCCATGTCCGGCTACACTGACAGCGCCATCGGGCACCAGGGCGTTCTCGACGCCGGGATTGCCTTTCTCGCGAAGCCGTTTACTCCCTCAGCGTTGGCCGGGAAGGTGCGCGAAGTGTTGGATCAGGTGCGGGCGTTGGGAAAAATTATCCTGCCGTTGCGAACTCTCTCGCTTCCTCTCGAATCCGCTTCCAAGCATTTTCCACATGGCGCGCTTGGGTGTGGGTCTGCCCCACGCTGAGGCGAAGCGTCAGCTTGCCATTCAGCTTGGTGTGGGTGAGGAATAAGTCGCCGCCGCGGTTCAGGCGATCCATGATGGTCTGATTGGCGGCGTCCCCGGCCTTGTGGCGGAAGCAAACCAGATTCAACGGTGCGGGCGCGGCTAGTTCGAAGCGAGCATCGTTTCGCACCCACTCCGCGAACTGCTGTGCCAATTGCACATGCTGGCGAATGTGGTGCTGCAGGCCTTCGATTCCGTAGTGGCGGATCACGAACCAGAGCTTCAGCGAGCGGAAGCGGCGTCCGAGTTGGATGTGCCAGTCGCGGTAGTCGATGACTGCGCCCGACTCGGTAGCCTGATTCCGCAGGTACTCGGGCAGAATGCTCAACGTCTGAATCAGCGCCTTGCGGTCGGCGACCCAGAAGCAGTTGCAGTCGAAGTTGGTGAACATCCACTTATGCGGATTGAAGTTGTAGCTGTCGGCCAGTTCGATTCCGTTCTGCAGATGGCGAAATTCAGGACAGAGCATGGCAGTGCCCGACATTGCAGCGTCCACGTGCAGCCAAAGTTTGTGCTGGTGGCAGACTTCGGCAATTGCGGCGATGGGATCCATCGCGTTGGAAGAGGTTGTGCCGATCGTCGCGCACACGAAGAACGGAGTCAGCCCGGCGCGGCGGTCGGCATCAATCTGTTTTGCCAGGACGTCTGGCCGCGTGGCGAGATTCTGGTCGACCTCGATCAGACGCAAATTGTCCGCCCCGATGCCGGAAATCATCGCCGCTTTCTGCAGCGAGGAATGTGTTTGCGTCGACGCGTAGGCGACGAGGCGCCCGTCGCATCCTTTTTTGTTGCTCACATAGTTGGTGGCGCGCTCCCTTCCGGCCAGCAGGGCGCAGAGTGCGGCACTCGAGGCGGTGTCCTGAATGACGCCGCCGCCAGCACTCGACGACATGAACTTCTTGGGCAAGCCGAGCATGTCAACAAGCCAGTCCATCACGTGCGTTTCGAGTTCGGTGCAGGCGGGACTGGTGGACCATAGCATCCCTTGCACGCCCAGGCCGGAGGAAAGAAGGTCGCCAAGGATCCCGGGTCCGGACGCGTTGCAGGGGAAGTAGGCGAAGAAATTTGGCGACTGCCAGTGCGTGACGCCGGGCAGGATCAGCTTCTCGACATCTTTCAGCAGCGCGTCGAACGGCTCACCCTGCGCCGGAGGATTCACTGGAAGCGCAGCGCGGATCTCGCCGGGCTTCACCTGAGAGAGCACAGGGAACGATTCGATGCGTGCCTGGTAGTCGGCGATCCAGTCGATCACGGCGTGGCCGTGGCGGCGGAATTCGTCGGGTGTCATGTGGAAGGATTTTTCGTCGGACACTAGGTTCTCCTGGGACCCGTTACTTCAACCGTCCAAAGTAGACTCGCGTTTTGTAGTCGAAGGTCGCACGCTCAGCGACGGCGTGAGCGTCGAAGATTCGCCGCAACTCGTGCAGCATGGGCGCGTAGTTGGGATGTCCCGGACCCGGCGCATATGACGACGACAACAAGCGGCCCTCGATCCCGGCGTAGTCGAACTCCTGTCGCATCTCGAACACGCGCGCTTGGAACGTCGCCGGATCGAAGAAATCGTTCACAGAGTCCGTAGTTTTCTCGTGGCGTACATCTTCGTAGTCGGTGCCGTAGGTCAGGAGGAGTTGCTCGTAGTCGCGGAGGAAGGGGGTCGAATCGGTGAGGCGCTCGTTCCACAGGAGCACCAGCCATCCCTCGGGCTTCAGGATGCGCACAAACTCGCGTCGGGAGCGCTCTCGGTCGAACCAGTGCGCGGCCTGTGCCGCGGTCACGAAATCAATGCTGGCTTCGGCCAGAGTGGTTGCTTCCGCGGTCCCTGCGACGCTCGTGAACTGAGGAAACTCCGCCAGCAGGCGCTTGCCGGCCTGACGCATCTCTGCGTTGGGTTCGACGCCGAAGACCTGGCTGCCATTTTCCAAGAGCATGCGAGTCCAGATCCCTGTGCCCGAGGCGATGTCGGCCACGACATGTTTCGGCGCCAGGCCACACTCGTCCCGCACGACTTGCAGAGCTTGCGGAGGATATCCAGGGCGGTAACGTACGTAGTTATCTACGCGATCGGAAAAGCGGCTGGTGGCGTTAGATGCAGGCATAAGTTTCGAAGATCAGAGTTCTATTCGGAATCGCACTTCGTAGGCTGGAACGATGTGTAAACCACCATTTTCGTTCCCACCTCGAACTTGTTGTCCGACAGCTTCGCATCTTGCTCCGTTATATTGCGCAATCGGATCGTGAATCTCTCAGACTCCACTCGCCATGACTTCACGGGAGAGGTGTCGTTGGTGACGCCAGCCCATTTGCCATAGCGCGCATCGATCGCGGCTTTCAAGTCATCGAACGATACCGACTTGTCGTACTGCGCCGTCACTGCGAGGGCACAAGGCGTATTGTCGGGAAGTTCGACCGTCACGGCTTGCGGATATATATCATTGGCCTCGGGAGCCTTGTCTAGCCATAGTTGCGAACAAGCCAGCGACACGCACCGCACTAACTTGGGGTTTGGCAAAATGACATGTTTGGTCTCGGACCTGACTTGTCCGGGAACTGCCAGACATGCCAAAGCAATTGCTGTTGGGAGAATTGCCTTCATCTGATCCTCGGCGAGCACCAGCACAATTTGCGTGAGACCGCGCTCTCTGTGCCCGCAAATGTGGCAAGATTTTTCACCTTGCCAGAAAGACATTCTAACGGCAGGATAGAGATGTTGTCCCTCCCCGCTGGGTCGGTAGAATCTGCCTGCCGGGTACTCCAGGCTGGAGTTCTTGGCAGCGAAAGAAAAGTGAAGCGCCCGGCCTGCAGCCCTACAAGACTATATGCGAGTGGTTATCAAAGTCGGCACCAGCCTTATCGCTCCCGGCGGGCAGATTGACATCAACCTGCTGCGCGGTATGGTCGACCAGTTCGATCTTTCGAAGAACGAATACCTGATCGTTACTTCGGGAGCGATCGCCGCTGGCATGTCAGGCCTCGATCTGCAGAAGCGACCCAACGATGTGCCGCGCATGCAGGCCTGCGCCGCCGTCGGGCAGAGCAAGCTGATGCATACCTACGAGCGCCTGTTCTTCGGGAAGAAAGTGGTCGCGCAGTTGCTTCTTTCCAGCGACGACTTCACTTCGCCGGTGCGCTACCGCAACCTGCAGAACGCGCTTGCGGAGTTGTTGGCTCTGGGTGTGGTGCCCATCGTGAACGAGAATGACAGCGTTTCCGTGCGCGAGTTGGAGGGGGCCTTCGGCGATAACGACGAGTTGAGTTCGCTTCTGGCCACAGCCGTGAAAGCGGATTGGCTGCTGCTGCTGACGAACGTCGACGGATTCCTGGTGCCAAACGGCCGCAAGAAGCCGAAACTGCAGCGGGTGATTCGCAAGCTGACTCCTGCGATTGAGGCGCAATGCAACGGCAAAAGTGCGCAGGGGCGTGGCGGAATGATTTCGAAGCTGCGCGCCGCGAAACTGGCCAGCGAGGGCGGAGTGCACGTCTCGATTGTGAATGGCCGGCATCCCAAAGCGATCACCCTGGGCATGGAACGCAAAATCGGAACGTATTTCCCGCCGCAGAAAGACAGATAATTAAAGATCAATGGCCGCCACTCTCACTACCGCCGCCTCAACGCAGGAGAAGTTGCTGCGCGCCCGCGCTGCCTCGGCAAAACTCGCGTTATTCTCCACCGCAGAAAAGAACGCGCTGCTGCTGGCGATTGCCGACGCGATCGAGGCGAAGGAGAAGAGCGTCCTGGCCGCGAACCGCGAAGACGTGGAGAATTCCGGGCTCGAAGGCGCCATGCGCGACCGCCTGCTGCTGACTGCAGCGCGCATCAAGGATATGGCGCGTGGCGTACGTGAAGTTGCGGCTCTGCCGGATCCCATCGGCGAGACCCTGGCGGAATGGACAAAGACGAACGGCCTGCGCATCCGCAAGGTGCGCGTGCCGCTGGGCGTGGTGGGAATCATCTATGAATCGCGGCCCAACGTAACGGTCGATACCGCGGTGCTGGCGCTCAAGACCGGCAACGCCATCGTTCTGCGCGGCGGCAAAGGAGCGGCGCAGAGCAACCAGCGCCTGGTCGAGATTATGACCGCGGTTTCTGGCGTGCCCGAAGGCGCGATCGAACTGCTGGATTCGAGCACGCGGCAGTCGGTGCACGAGTTGATCAAAGCACGCGGGCTGGTCGACGTCATCATTCCACGCGGCGGCGCAGGGCTCATCACGTTCGTTACCGAGAATTCAGCGGTGCCGGTGATCGAGACCGGAGCAGGAAACTGCCACGTCTTCGTAGACGAATCGGCCGATTTCGAAATGGCCGATCGCATCGTCATCAACGCGAAGACACAGCGTCCGTCGGTATGCAATGCCGCAGAGAAGTTGCTGGTGCATGAGCGCGTCGCTGCCGCATACGTACCTCGCATTGTGAAGAAGCTGATCGACGCCGGAGTGGAGGTGCGCGGCGACGGCAAGGTCCGTACGCTGGCCGCCGGTTTGCACGTTGGTCCCGCAGCCGAACAGGACTGGTATGAGGAGTATTTGCGGCTATGTATGGCCGTGGCTGTGGTTGCCAACGTCGACGATGCCGTCGCGCATATCAACCGCTACTCCACCAAGCACAGCGATTCCATTGTCACTCATGACGAGGCAAACGCCCGCAAATTCCTGCGCAGTGTGGATTCGGCTGCGGTGTATTGGAACGCATCGACCCGCTTCACCGACGGAGCAGAATTCGGCTTCGGCGCCGAAATGGGCATCAGCACGCAGAAACTCCACTGCCGCGGGCCATTCGCGCTCGCGGAGTTGACGTCATCAAAATACGAAGTTATCGGGACCGGGCAGGTAAGGTAATCTCGACGTGTAGCGCCGGCATCCTGCCGGCTGTCCCGAGGGCGTCTCGCCTTCGGACCCGCGAGCGAATCAACCGCCGCTTCCGTTCTATCACCGCCAAACTGGAATGCGCATCACGTCAAAATGATGGTCGTAGGTCCACACCTTCAATTCCAATCGGCCCGCCAGTGTCGCTACTGCGGCATCAAAGAGTGAGATGTGCTGGTCCGGCAGTGAGTGAACCTTCGCCACGGCCTGGCGATAGTCCTCGGGGGTTGGATTCACCGTAGCTGCGTCGAACATGTATTTCAGCCACAGGAGCGCCGCGTGTGTGCCCATGCGAGAGAGCACCAAGGCATGCGTCTCAAGAAGCGTCGGGTAAGCTACCACGATCTGCATTCGGTTGCGATGCAGTTTCTGCAGTTCTTCTTTTGCCCGTTGGTGATACGTGTCGCTGGCGTCGGCGGCTGCGTAAAGTGGCCCCGCATCCGCCAGAACGCCTCGTGTCATTTCTTGATCCCTGCCAGATATGCGTCGTGGTTGATGCTTACGTCACTGCGCCCGCTGCGTCCTACAGGCTCGATCTTCAAGGGGCGGTACGGCTGCAGAAATCCTCGTTCGCGCAAGTACTCTCGCAGCGCTACTTGGACAACTGTGGTCAAAGCGGGCGGTACCTCCTGAGCCTGGACGTACTGCTCCATGGCTTCCGCCAGATCATCCGGAATTGTCATGGTTGCTCGTTTCATGGAAGTATTCTATCACATCTCTTCACCAGTTGGTGAATGTGGTGAAGTTGGTGCAGTAGGCGAACAATAGGCGAATATCAGCTCTTCGCCGGGCCAGCGGCGTGCGCCTGTGCTACCTTACTAGCTTTCACCTCGGAGCCCATGAAACTCTTCTCAGCAGCACTTCTTTCGTCTGCCATTTTGTTCTCCGGTTCATCGACGCCCTCCCCAGGGAACGCGGCTGCATCCTCCACTTCGACTTCAGGCATCTTTGGCTTTCGCGACGGGGCCGCCGAGTCGGCGGCGGAAGCGCGCTTCCTCGCCGTGCCCGACTCTAAGCTGGCGGAAGAGCACCTGCGCATTCTTACGCAGGCGCCGCACATGGCGGGGACCATCGAAGACAAAGCTACCGCCGACTATGTCGCGCAGAAGTTCCGCGATGCCGGGCTCGATACCGAAATCGTCGAGTACAAAGTCTGGATCAACTATCCCGCCGAAATCAGCGTTGATCTGACCGCACCTGCCGGGATTGCAATGCACGGGCCGACGCGTGAGCATGTCGACAACGATCCGTTTCAAGACGATCCCCGCGTCGTGATGCCATTCAACGGTATGTCGCCGTCGGGCGACGTCGAGGCTGATGTGGTTTATGCCAACTACGGAACGCCGGAAGACTTCGAAAAACTCGACAAACTGAAGGTTGACGTGCGCGGCAAGATCGTGGTGGTGCGCTACGGGCAGAATTTTCGCGGAGTGAAAGTATTCGTCGCGCAAGAGCATGGCGCGGCGGGCGTGATCATCTACTCCGATCCCGCAGATGATGGTTGGAAGCGCGGCGATAAGTATCCGGATGGGCCGTGGCGGCCTGATACGGGCGTGCAGCGCGGGTCGGTGGGATACATGTTCGAGTTTCCCGGGGATCCGACCACGCCTGGAGTTGCGTCGGTGCCGTCGCTGCCTGAGTCGCAGCGCGTGTCTCCGCAGCAATCGGCGCAGATGCCGAAGATTCCAGTGACTCCGTTGTCGTATCACGATATCTGGCCTGTGCTGCAGCATCTTGGGGGACCGGACTCGCCGCGAGAGTGGCAAGGCGCACTGCCGTTTACGTACCACGTCGGTCCGGGGCCGGCGAAGTTGAAAATGCACCTCAAGCAGGACTATCAGTTCCGCACGCTGTGGGATGTGGTTGGCCGCGCGCGCGGCGCTGACTTACCAGACGAGTGGGTGGTCGCGGGCAATCATCGCGACGCGTGGGTGTATGGCGCGGTCGATCCCAACAGCGGTACGGCGGCGATGCTTGAAGCAGTGCATGGCGTCGGCGACTTGTTGAAGTCGGGCTGGAAGCCGAAGCGCACCCTGATGTTCTGCAGTTGGGATGGCGAAGAAGAAGGCCTGATGGGTTCGACCGAGTGGGTGGAACAGCACGAGGCCGAACTGGCAAATGCAGCCGCCTACTTCAATATGGACGTTGGCGTTTCCGGGCAGAAGTTTGGCGCGTCGGCGGTGCCGAGTCTCAAACAGTTTCTGCGCGATGTGACCAAAGTTGTTCCCAGCCCGAAAGGCGGGACTGTCTACGAAGTGTGGCAGAAGGCTGCGCAGCCGGATGCGGCGTCGACGCAGTCTCCCACGGAGGCCATTGGGGACAGCCGTCGTACTCCCGCGGCGCAAACGAAGGGCGACGTTCCGGTCGGGGATTTGGGCAGTGGCTCTGATTACACCGCGTTCCTGCAGCATTCCGGAGTGCCTTCGAGCGACGTGAGTTCCAGCGGTTCTTACGGTGTTTACCATTCGGTGTTCGACAATTTTGCGTGGTTCAAGAAATTCGGCGATCCGGATTTTGTGTATGAACAGCAGATGGCACGCGTGTTTGGGCTGGAAGCAGTGCGTATGGCGGATGCCGATGTTCTGCCCTACGACTACGAGGAATACGCCAAGGAGATTGCCGTGTATCTGGACGCCGCTCACCGGAGAGCGGAAGACAAGTTCGGCAAGCAGGTGCTCAACTTTGACGCGGTGAATGCCGCGGCGCGGCATTTCGAGGCTACGGGGGTAAAGATCCTCGCGAAGCAGAAGAATCCGCCGCAGGATGCCACACGCATGAACCAGGCTCTGCGCGGGGCGGAGCGGGCACTGCTGCTGCCGCAGGGGCTTCCGCATCGTCCGTGGTTTCGCCATGTGATTTATGCGCCGGGAGAATATACAGGTTACGCGGCGGTGGTGATTCCGGGAGTAAATGAAGCGCTCGACAAGGGCGACAGCGAGCGGGCGCGGCAACAGCTGGTGGCGCTCACCGCTGCGCTGGAGCGCGCGGCGAAGACGCTCGAAGGATACAAGTAACATTATGAGTTCCGCTCACGCGTTGGGACAATTTCTGCGTACGCTTCCGGACTCGGCGGCAGCGACGTTTCTGGCGCTGTTCCCGATCGTCGATCCTTTTGGGGGGATTCCGATTTTCTTCACTATGACGTCGAGTTGGACCGCGCAGGAGCGGCGTCGCACGGCTTACAAGACCGGGATTTGGGTGTTCGTCATCCTGGTGACGTTTCTTTTCTTTGGACGCTTCGTGCTGCATTTTTTCGGCATCTCGCTGCCCGTGATCAAGATTGCAGGCGGACTGATCGTGGCGAACACGGCGTGGGGCATGGTCACTTCGCATGCACGCATTACGCCGGAAGAAAGCCACGAGGCTGCGGACAAAGAGGACATTTCGCTGGCTCCGCTGGCCATGCCGCTGATGTCGGGACCGGGCGCGATCGGAGTCGTCATGGCGCTGGCGGCTCATGTGGACAATGCTGCGGCATATCTCGGGATGATCATCGGCATCGCTGCGGTTGCCCTTAGCGTGACCCTGTTCTTCGTCCTTGGAGGGCCGCTGGTCAGGCGCCTGGGTCCCAGCGCAGTGGGCGCGATCAACAAGATCTTCGGCTTTCTGATCCTCGCCATTGCCGTCCAACTGGTGTGGAACGGCGTCGCCGACTTCCAGAACTGAGTCTCGACCCACAATTCCTGGAACTTCGGTGGGTTGATCCGCGTAACAGAGACAGGCGCTCTTGCGCCCGAGAGGTGCTCCATGGCTGTAAGGTCTCTTGTCCGTTGGAATCCCATCTACAAAATGATTCTTGCGTGTCTCGTCCTGGTGTCGTTCAGCGCGGTTCCATCTTTTGCGAGCCACGATTGGGATTACGAAGAGACGCGCAGCGATGCCCGCGAGTTCGCCGCTGGCGGCTTCGTGCACGTGCGGATGAGTGTGGGCGATATGCACATCAAGCGTGGAGACACCAACAAGATCAGCCTGCGCTATACGGTTAAGTCGCGCCACGAGAGGAACGTCAAAGAGGCGAATGTCGATTTTGACGTCCGCGGCAACAATGCGACGATTGAGTTTCATGCGCCTTCGGGCGGCAACACTCAGTTTGATGTGGAACTGGAAGTGCCCCAGACGACGAACATCGACGTGCATGCGAAAGTCGGAGATGTAACGGTCGAGGAGGTTGAGGGCGACAAGGATTTGAGTTTGGGGGTCGGCGACATCCGCATTTCGAACGGGCGCGCTGGGTATCGGGTGGTGAACGTGAGCACGGGGATTGGCGATGTGCATGGCGATGGCTACGGCGAAACCAGCGGCTGGCTGGGCAAGACTCTGAAGTATCACGGCGAAGGGAAGTACGAATTGCGGGCGCACGTAGGGGTGGGGGACATTCATCTGGACGGGAAGTAGGAATTGCGGAGTTGCTTGGGTCCTCGTCCGTTCGGCTCTTTCCCGGTGTCAGGTCTCTCCCTTTTTTTTCCTCGAGATCGCCAAAATATTGATTCTGCGTGACTTGCCGGGTTGTGATCTGTCTTCTGGTCCGCAAAATATTGGAAACAAAGGTCTTATTCGTAAAATATTCCGGAATAAGGACTTAGGGGGTAAGTTGTGGCGGATTGGCGCACTAGGTCGTGGCCAAAATATTGATTTCGCTGAACTTACTGGATCATGGTCTGCGTCGTCGACTGCAAAATCTTGGAAATAAAGAGATTGTTGGAAATGTGCTCCGGAATAGGAGACAGGGCCCAGTCTTGGCACACGGGCGCCGCGCTGAATCTCTGACGGCCTGTTGGGGAGGTGGTCGCGCACGATGTCATTGTGCGCTTTCTATATGCTCGGTCAAGGTTGTACGTCACAAGAAGCTGAATTCTTTTTGTGGAGAGCTGTGGAAAAGTTTGAGCCGGAGGACCAGGGGGAGCTTTCCTCACATCGGTTGCGCCGGGTTCGGAGACTCCCACCCGCAAAGAACGCGAAAGGGTAGGCCTCCCGGCTAACCGTTTAGCCCTGGTGTTGAAGCGACGCTACCTACTCCGTTCAAAGTCAGATTCCCCACCCTGTCGCAAAGAGCGCGACAAGGATGGGGCACCCTCTCTCTTTTATATTGACTAGTCATATGACTAGTTAGATAATAGAAAGGATTAAGGAGCGGAGCCATGAAGTCATGGCAGTTGCAGAAGGCTAAGGCGCGATTCAGCGAATTCCTGGACGCAGCGCTGAAAAAAGGGCCGCAGGTGGTGACCCGGCGGGGAGTGGAAGAGGCGGTGCTGGTGCCGATGGAAGAGTGGCGGCGACTGCAGCGCGAGAGGCGGCCTAACATCAAGGAGTGGCTGCTGGGCGAAGGGCCGCGGTTTGAAGACATTGTGCCGAAGCGCGGCGGATGGAAGAGTCGCCCGGCAATCGATTTCAGCGGACCGGAGTTTAAATAGGCGCTCAAGATCCAGTGACTCGATATCTGCTCGATACCAACGTTGTTTCCGAATTGCGGAAACGCAAACCGCACGGTGCGGTCCTTGCGTGGATGGATACGCTCCGGCCCGAGCAAATATTCCTGTCGGCAGTGACCATTGGAGAGCTACAGGCAGGCGCCGAACTCACGCGAAAGAATGACCCGGCCAAAGCTGCGGAGATCGAGAGCTGGCTGACGGTCACGGAGGGGACGTTTCCCGTAATTCCAATGGACTCTGCGTGTTTCCGCGAGTGGGCGCGGCTCAAGGCAGGGAAGTCGCCGGAATTGATTGAAGACGCAATGATCGCCGCGACTGCGCGCGTGCACGGACTGGATGTCGCCACGCGGAACGAGCGGGACTTCGGGGAACTTCAGGTGGGAGCGTTTAATCCGTTTAGGTTTGGGGCGTAAGTGCGGGCGAAGTCTTGACGTCTGGCCCTGCAGCGCTCTGCAACTAGAATCGTACCAATGTTAGTCCGGGGATCATCTCGAAGTGGCGGAGATTGCCGGTGGCTACGCTGTAGCCAAGCTCCAGAGCCGTCGCTCCAATCAACAGATCGGAGAGGGGAAGGCGGATACCCTTCGCCTGGTTCTCGCCGTCGATCTGGCCCGTTCGAAGAGCGATTGGCGCGGTGACTGGATGAACGGGCAATGCCAGGACGAGTTCCTGGATAAACTGCTGTCGTTTGGCTTTTCGCTGTGGCGAGTCCGCTCGAGCGGCGCCGTGGGCCAGTTCGATGAGGGTCACTACGGAAATGCCGACATCAGTGTTGCCCACTTTACTGGAGATGGTTTCTAGAATCTGGCGTGCGTTCTGCCCCTCGCGCTCGGCGGTGATCAGCACACTGGAATCGAGAATTAGTCCCATGAGGGTGGTTCGAGGGGTTCGCGATGATTCTCAACAGCCGCCCTTACATCGTTGGCGAAGTCGGCATCGATCGTTGCTGTCGATTCGGCGGGCAACAGCGCGATGCACTCCGAGATGGAGCGGCGTGGCGGGAGCGGCGCGTGGATCACGGCGACCGGCTCCTTGCCGTTCTCGATCACGACCTCCGCACCGGCGCGGACCCGCGCCAGCAGCCCAGCGAAGTCGCTGGCCGCCTCCGCTTCCGAGATGTGAATCACATGGTCAGCCATGGGAGGATTATAGCGTCATTAGCGGGTAGAGGAGACGGTGGTCCACTTGGGCAGGAACTCGCGGGCTTTTCCCGAAGGCGCGACTCTGCCAGCTTCGGCATCCCGGATGCCTTCATCGATGGCAGCGAGGGTTTCCTCGTCTTCGTCGAGGATGGGAGCGGGGTCTTCGAGATCGAATTTCTTTGCCTTCGCCATGAGGTTAATCGTAGACGGGATTTCCGACCGATGCAACGGAAACGGTTATCCTCAGGCAGCATCGCTCCCACCCTTTCGCAAAGAACGCGAAAGGATGGGGCACCCGGCGTGGATGGATACGCTCCGGCCCGAGCAAATATTCCTGTCGGCGGTGACCATAGGAGAGCTACAGGCAGGCGCCGAACTAACGCGAAAGAATGACCCAGCCAAAGCAGTGGAGATCGAGAGCTGGCTGACGGTCACGGAGGGGACGTTTCCCGTGATTCCCATGGACTCTGCGTGTTTCCGCGAGTGGGCGCGGCTCAGGGCAGGGAAGTCATCGGAGTTAATCGAAGACGCAATGATTGCCGCGACGGCGCGCATTCACGGATTGCACGTGGCCACGCGGAACGAGCGGGACTTCCGGGAGTTGCAGGTGGGAGCGTTTAATCCGTTTGGGTTCGAGAAATAACAAGGGATGCCTGACATGACGCCTTTTATCGGATATCACTTCTTCCACCGAGCGGGCAGGATCGGGCGGGCACAGGCCTACGCGAAGATCCACCGTGCCATGGAAGACTTCTCCGATCAGAAGGCGCCGATTCTTCTATCCATGATGCTGGACATGCGCGCGGACAACAGCGACGCGCTGGAATTCCGCGTGCGGAGAACTTGCGATGCTTTCGGCCCTGTCGAACACACCACTGCCTCGCCGACGTGGAAAGAGTATCGCGCCTACGATTGGAGGCTCGGTCCTGAGAGTGCCTCGGCTGCGCTTGCGCTGCTCGATGAATTTGACCAGCAAGATGCGTCGCTGGCAGATCGCACCTTCTTTCGCGCATCGTGGAAGTTCAAGTTCGTCGAGCCGGAAACAAGGTGCGTACTACCTGGGCAGGAGGGACTTCCGATTCTTGATTTTCGCCTGGGTCCCGGGTCGTCGCTAAATTTTGCCGCGCACAAGGGAGCGGCGGTGAATGCGTGGTTTCTTTTCCCGTTTGAGGAGCCGACGGCGGATTTTCAGAATTACGTCGCGCGATTTCAGGAGCAGTTGATCTTCAAGTTCTCTCCGAAACACTGGAAACACTGGCGTTTCGTGCGAGGAGAATGGAAGGCGCGCAACTTTGTTCCGAACTGGTGAATACGAATAGCAGCTACTTCAGCGTCACCAGCCTCTCCACCAGTTCCGAATAGTCCTTCTTCTCGATGCCGTGGACTTGCTTGTTGTATTCGTCGACCTTCGACGAGTAGTTCATCGAACAGAACTTGGGGCCGCACATGGAGCAGAAGGCGGCTTCTTTGTAGAAGTCGTCGGGGAGAGTTTCGTCGTGCATGGCGCGGGCGGTTTCGGGGTCGAGGGAGAGGGCGAACTGCTTTTCCCAATCGAATTTGTAGCGGGCGTAGCTGAGGGCGTCGTCGCGGTCGCGGGCGCCGGGGCGTCCTCGGGCGATGTCGGCGGCGTGGGCGGAAATCTTGTAGGCGATGATGCCGTCTTTCACGTCTTTCTCGTTCGGTAACCCTAGATGCTCCTTTGGCGTGACGTAGCAGAGCATGGCGGCGCCGTACCATCCGATCATGGCTGCGCCGATGGCGCTGGTGATGTGGTCGTAGCCGGGAGCGATGTCGGTAACGAGCGGGCCGAGCGTGTAGAAAGGAGCCTCGTAGCAGAGTTCGACTTCTTTTTCGACCTGCTCCTTGATCTTGTCCATGGAGACATGGCCGGGGCCTTCGATCATGACCTGCACGTCGTGCTCCCAGGCTTTCTTGGTGAGTTCGCCTAGAGTCTTGAGTTCGGCGAACTGGGCTTCGTCGCTGGCGTCGGCGACGCAGCCGGGGCGAAGGCCGTCGCCGAGCGAGAAGCTGACGTCGTACTTCTTGAAAATCTTGACGATGTCGTCGAAGCGCTCGTAGAGGAAATTCTGTTTGTGGTTGTGGACCATCCACTGGGCGAGGATGGCGCCGCCGCGGCTCACAATGCCGGTAATGCGCTTGGAAATCAGCGGGAGATACTGGATGAGGACGCCGGCGTGGATCGTCATGTAGTCGACGCCCTGGGCGGCTTGCTCTTCGATGACTTCGAGCATGACTTCGGCGTTGAGGTCTTCGACGCGCTTGACGCGGGCGATGGCTTCGTAGATTGGCACGGTGCCAATGGGGACCGGCGAGTGGCGCAGGATGGCTTCGCGAATTTCGTGGATGTTGCCGCCGGTGGAGAGGTCCATGACCGTGTCGGCACCGTAGTGAACGGCGGTGTGGAGCTTCTTCAGTTCTTCATTCACTTCCGAGGTGACGGCCGAGTTGCCGATGTTGGCGTTGATCTTGCAGAGGCTCGCCACACCGATCGCCATGGGCTCGAGTTCTGGGTGGTTGATATTGGCGGGAATGATCATGCGTCCACGGGCGACTTCGTCGCGGACCAGTTCGGGCGTCAGCTTCTCTTTGTGGGCGATGAACGCCATTTCCTCGGTGATGACTCCCTGGCGCGCGTAGTGCATCTGGGAGAAGTTGCCGTTGTTGTTTTCTTTCTTGCGGCGGGCCAGCCACTCTGCGCGAGGTTGGGGGACGCTGTAACCGTTGCTGCCATTGCCATTGGAAGTCATGAGAACCCCAGATTCAGAAATTCGCTAAGGTTCGATTATAACCGCGTCCGGGCTCGATGGAGCGGGATGGGAAGGCTTTCACCACAGAGGACACGGAGGGCACAGGGGACACAGAGGCAAATCTAAGGCGAATGAGGAACATTTGAGGAAGCGAAACTGATTTGCCCCCGACGAACATCGGAGAATGTTCCGCAACAGGACAGGTTCATCATGAATGGCGGCGCGCCGGTTGCTCGTGGCGAACAGCGAGGCATAGAATCGCAGGCGTTGTCGCCATCTTTCGTCCGAAAGTCCCAAGGAGAATCTCCTCTATGCAATCCGTTCGTCTCGTGCTGGCTTTCCTGCTGATCGTGACTGCTAGCGGTTTCTCGCAATCTGCATCTTCCGCCAAGCCTGGTTCTGGATTCAGTATCGACAATATCGACAAGAGTGTCGATCCGTGCGTGGATTTCTATCAGTACGCATGCGGGAACTGGATCAAGAATTCGGAGATTCCAGCGGACCGGCCGTCGTGGCAGAGTTTCTCTGAACTCGATGAGAGCAACCTGCGGATCGAGCGGGGAATTCTGGAGAAGGCCGCGGCGGGCAGGGCAGGTCGCAATGCCATCGATCAAAAGATTGGCGATCTGTATGGGTCGTGTATGGACGAGAAGGCGGTGGACGCAAAAGGGATCGCACCGCTGAAGCCGCAGTTGGATCGCATTGCCGCTGTGAAGGACAAGGGCGCGCTGATCGACGAGATTGGACGCCTGCACTTGATCGGGGCGAACGCGCTATTCAACTTCTACTCGAATTCCGACCTGCACAACGCGGACCAGGTGATTGCGTATATCGGGCAGGGAGGGTTGTCTCTGCCCGACCGCGACTACTACATCAAAGACGATGCGGATAAGGTCGAAATGCGGAAGCATCTGGCCGAGTATGTGACACAGGTGTTTACACTGGCGGGCCAGACACCGCAACAGGCAGCGAGTTCGGCGCAAACGGTGCTGATGGTGGAGACGTTGTTAGCGGCGGACGCGATGGACCGCACCAAGATGCGCGATCCGAAGAACCGTGACCATAAGATGACGCGCGATGAAGTGGTGGCGATGGCGCCGGAGTTTTCCTTCAATCGCTACTTCGCGGCGGTCGGCGCGCCCAACTTCACGGCGATGAACGTGACGAATCCAGATTTCTTCCGGCAGGTAAATGGGGTGATCGCGGCGCTGCCTCTCGAGTCGCTCAAGACTTATGTGACCTGGCATGCGCTGCGGGCGGCTGCTCCGTGGCTGTCGCAGCCGTTTGTAGAGGCCAATTTCAAGATGCGTCAGGCGCTGACCGGGCAGAAGGTGATTCAGGATCGCTGGAAACGCTGCGTCGATCTGGTCGACGGATCGCTGGGCGAGGCTTTGGGGCAGCGCTATGTGGAAGCGACTTTCGGGGCGGACGGGAAGCAGCGCATGCTGAAGATGGTGGACGCGCTGGAGAAATCGCTGGATGAGGATATTCAAGATCTGTCGTGGATGTCCGCTGATACGAAGAAGCAGGCGAAGGTGAAACTGCAGGCGATTCGCAACAAGATTGGGTATCCGGACCAGTATCGCGATTACAGTGCGGTGGTCATCAAGCGTGATGATCTGCTGGGGAACATGCAGCGGGCGGACGAGTTCGAATCGAAGCGGCAGATTGCGAAAATCGACAAGCCGCTGGACCGCAAGGAGTGGGGCATGACGCCGCCGGAGGTGAACGCGTACTACAGCGGGTCGTACAACGAGATTGTGTTTCCGGCGGGCATTTTGCAGCCGCCGTTCTTTGATAAGACGATGGACGACGCTGTGAACTTTGGCGGAATCGGGCTGGTGATCGGGCACGAACTGACCCACGGGTTCGACGATCAGGGGCGGAAGTTCGACCCGACGGGAAATCTGCGCGACTGGTGGACCGAGCAGGACGGGAAAGAGTTTGAGAAGCGCGTAAGTTGCGTCGCCGATGAATATTCGAACTTCGTGGCCGTCGACAACATGAAGCTCAACGGGCGGTTGACGCTGGGCGAAAACACAGCCGACAACGGCGGAGCGCGCGTTGCGCTCGCGGCACTTGAGCGCATGATTGCCGACGACAAGACCGGCAAAGAAGGGCAGAGCATCGACGGCTTCACGCCGGAGCAGCGGTTCTTCCTCGGATTCGGACGGGTGTGGTGCGAGAAACAGCGGCCAGAATATTTGCGGATGCAGGTCAGCACCAACTCACATTCGCCGGGCAAGTATCGTGTGAACGGTGTGGTGCAGAACATGCCGGAGTTTCAGAAGGCGTGGGGCTGCAAAGCGGGCCAGCCGATGGTGGCCGAGAACGCTTGCCACGTGTGGTAGTCGGGGCGGTTGGCGATTCGGGTCAACATCAAAAGCCCCACTTCTCGCAAAGGACGCGAGAAATGGGGCACCCGGCGCAATCCCTTAGAGTTCTGGCGTCGGCAGAAAGACTTTAGCGCCCGTCGAACGGCACACGTCGATCACCTGCACGACCTGCCCAAACGGTAGTCGTTGGTCGGCTTTCAACAGAATCATCTTTTCATCGCCTTTCTGGAAATGCCGCCTGAGCGTACCTTCCAGACCGGACCAGGAGATCTCATCGCCGTTGACTCTCAGCACCGGCCGTTGCTGGCCCGAGTTGATCAGTTGCACGACGGTGGCTACCGCGCCGGCGGGCAACTGAGCAATCTGCACCTCTAACCCATTCGGGGGCATGACGGTTCCCGCAGCTACAGGCTCCCTTTGGGACGTGAGCAAGACTGGGGCTTCGAAGAGCGCCCGGCGACCAACTTCAAGGACTTGCTCCACACTGGCAAATGGCGCGCGGGCATCGGCTTTGACGTAGAGCTTGGCCTCGCGATTGCGAGGGTGAGTCTTCATCCAGTCGGCTAGAGCTTCACGCGTCAGCGGGTCCGCGCCGAAATAGAGGCTTCCATCCGCGGTGACCGCGACTACCCAGGCATCGTTGTGGTCCGCGTCGGGGACGGCTGTGGCATTGCTGGCGATAGGCATCTGTACGCTGACGCCTCTCTGCATTTCCTGTGTGTGGCCCGCACGAGGCGTGAATAGTAAAGTCGCGCCCAGTGCGATGACGGTCAGTGCGAAGAGGTTCGAGCTTGCTCGAGTATTGATCGTGAACGATTTCATAGCATCTTCTCCTTCTTCAATGTTGGCGCCCAGGCGCTGAAGCCCGGGGCTTGTGCCGGTCTTAACGGCCCGGCTTGGGCTGGGCCCTCTTCGTTTTTGTGGGCGTCGGCCGCGTGCGCGGGCGAGACGCCCCCGCGACAGCCGGCGAGACGCCGGCGCTACGCTTGCTGCGCTACGGTTTTGCTCCTCCTAGCGACGTGGTGGCTAGCATGCCGCCGAGGCCCATGGTTTCTACTGCCGACGAGGGCACGATGACCATCGCACCCTTCTCTTTGACGGCTTCGTAGAGCATGTTCATGGCGCGCAGGTGCAGGGCCACGGGGTTTTCGGCGTAGGCGGCTGCGGCTTGCACGAAGCTGTTGGAGATTTCGCTTTCGGCCTGGCCGAGAATGATGCGGGCCTGGCGTTCGCGTTGGGCTTGCGCCTGACGCGACATGGCGTCCTCCAGACCTGAGGGGATTTTCACGTCGCGGATCTCGACCGATTGAACTGTGATTCCCCATGGATTCGTTTTTTCGTCGAGAATGCGCTGCAGTTCGCGTCCCATGGTTTCGCGTTCGGTGATCATCTGCGCCAGTTCGTGGCGGCCGATGGATTCGCGCAGCGCGGTTTGAGCGCTCATGGTGATGGCCTCGATAAAGTTCTCGACTTCGAGAATCGATTTCTCGGCGTTCCAGACCAGCCAGAAGACGATGGCGTCGACATTCACGGGGACGGTGTCGCGGGTGAGCGTCGATTCGGCGGAGACGCTGGCGACGCGGACGCGCTGGTCCACATAGGGGCTCAGCGTCTCGAAGATCGGGATGATGTGGCACAGGCCGGGTCCGCGCAGGCCGACGTAACGGCCCAGGCGCAGGACTGCGACCTTCTCCCACTGGCGTACGACCTTGATCGCGAACAGAAAGTAGACGCCGACCAGGGCTCCGATGACGGCCGGGGCCGCGTGGTGAACCGCCTGCGATACGGCGACGCCAATTACGAAACTGATCACGAACAGCAAGAGGGCAACGCCACTGACTTCGTTTTTTCGAATGTTCGCCATGATGTCTATCTCCTTTTTGGCAACAAGTCGTGCAGACGATCGATCACATCTTCGAGAGTGAATCCGGCGGCGCCTGCGCGGGCCGCGAACTCTCCGGCCATCTGGCCAAGCTGACGGTCGCGCTCGGCCGAATTCTTTTC
>PMUM01000437.1 GCA_003166855.1 Acidobacteriaceae bacterium
TCGACTGCTTGAGCGCGGTCTCTAGGTCATTTACCTTGGCGGGTGTACACCAGTCGTCCTTGTTCGCGAAATGGTAAATGAGGGGAATTTTGATTTTCTTCAAATCGGCGGCGGCGAGGGGCGGAATGCCATAGAAGCAGGCGCCGGCATCCATCTCCGGTACCCGCACCGCCGCCAAAATGGTCAGCGCGCCGCCCATGCAGAAGCCGCCCACAGTCACCTTCTTCGATGATTGTTTTAGGTACTGCACGGCGCCGCGGATGTCTTGACCGGCGGCGTCTGGGAAGTTGAGGTTCGTCATCAGGTGGTTTGCTTCGTCGGCGGCCGTCGTGACCTTGCCCCTGTAAAAGTCCGGCACGCGCGCCCGGTAGCCAGCTTCGGCGAGCCGGTCAGCGGTCTTCTTAATCTGATCGTTGAGCCCCCACCATTCCTGGATGACGACAAAGCCGGGCGCGCTTGATCCTGCTTTGGGAGGTGCCAGATAGCCAGGACAGGTCTTTCCGTCCGGTCGTTTGAACTGAATCATCTCACCCATCAGTTCCCTCCAGTGACTGTGCGACTGCCAGCCTCATACTATAACTTTTGTGGCTCCTTTCGCCGTGGACGACCGTAATGCGCCAGCCGGGCTTCCTTACATGGTCGCTATAGTGGTACAAAAGGCTGCCTGCACCTGTGAAACGCCCTACCCGACCTGAAACCCTTCCAGCAGCCGAATCCCAGCAGAATCGCTTTGCCGAATGGGTCACCCAAGGCAGACCGTCCATGGGAAAATGAATCCCCGATGAATGCCGCAATCTCAGAGCGCAGACCGGCAACCGAAGAAATCTCCGGTGTGATCGAGCGGGTCACCTTCCACAACGACGAAAGCGGCTTCTGTGTCCTGCGAGTGAAAGCACGCGGGCAGCGGGATGAAACGACCGTCGTCGGGTCGCTGCCTTCGGTGACTGCCGGGGAATGGCTGAGCGCGGAGGGCTGGGGGATCAGGGACAAGGAACACGGACTGCAATTCAAGGCGACCATCATGAAGACGGTGCCGCCGACCACCGCTGAGGGGATCGAGCGGTATCTCGGCAGCGGCTTGGTCAAGGGGATCGGACCGATTCTCGCGAAGAAGCTGGTCGGGCGGTTCGGAGCCGAGGTTCTCGCCGTGATCGAAAACCGAGCCGCCGAACTGCAAACGGTCGATGGCATCGGCCCCAAGCGCCGAGAGCGGATCGCGCACGCATGGCAGGAAGCAAAACTAGTCCGCGGAATCATGTTGTTCCTGCACAGCCACGGCGTGAGCACCAGCCGGGCGGTGCGAATCTTCAAGACCTACGGCGAGCAGGCAATCGAGAAGGTGCGGAGCAATCCGTACATGCTGGCGAAGGACATCTACGGGATCGGCTTCGCGACCGCCGACCAGATCGCGCAGAAGGTCGGGATTCCTCGGGACTCGCTCAATCGGGCACGGGCGGGCATCGACCACGTGTTGCTGGAAGCGACTTCGGACGGACATTGCGCTTTGCCTCTGGAGTAACTCAAGGTCGCGGCAGTGAAGCTGCTGGAGGTGCCGGAAGGGACTGTCGAGCAGGCGTTGTCGCAGATGCTAACGGGCGGATCAAAATTCAAACTGTAATCCACTTCATCCGGCATCGGGTCGTTCAAGGCTTCGTCAAAGAATGGGGTACTCGCCTTGACTAGATTCCCTGCTTCATATTCGATGCGGAGGAGGTGCGCTTGGCGGCACCGATCCTCAGCGATTTGAGCATGGTTCTCATAGAGTTCGATCCCAATAAAGTGACGCCCCAGCTTGAGTGCAACCTCTCCGCTGGTGGCCGTGCCACAAAAGGGATCGAGAACAATGCCGCGACGCATTGCTGGCAGATCGGGTTCCCACCCAACGGTTACAGGTTTCCTCGGGACGTACAGTCGCCCTGTATCCTGACGATCAGACTTGGTGCGGGTTTCCTCCTCAGGCCTCGTGTACTTGCCGATGCCCCTGCTGAACGGCCGAGCCTCCTCATAGGGGCACCATTTCAATCCTCCGACGCTTAGGTCCCTGCGCTGTGATTTCGAGGGGGCAAGTCGTGGCTAGGACGTTCGATCAGGGCCGGGGGGAATACTGCATAGTGGGATTCCTTTGTTTGTCCGGTTTGTCCCACCAAAGGTTCTCTTCCTAGTTCACTGGCGCTGGTTCCATAAATTCGTTGCTGATAGTAGGCAGGCGAGGTTACTACGCAGTCCACTTTTGTCTGTAGTTGCTTCAACATCTCGCTGGCATTGCCCCGAATGATTGCAGATGGTTCGCATGAGAATAAATTCGTCATGCGACCTAATACTGAGGCGCATCGAAGGCCCAAAAGAACGCGACACTCGAAGGTTCACCAGTAGGAACGAAAAGGCGGGAACGAGCGAGGCCCGACTAGATCGCCCCGGCTTGGGCGACCATTACGCTCTTCGTATTCACCGTCCGGTTCGGGGGTGGAGCGAACCAGTTCCCGGGCGGGAGTCGCACCCGCCGAAGTCCAGCGCTTTTCACGGCGCACTATTTCGCCAAACTGTGAGCGGGCTTGTACCGACTATTTGCGCCAGCGTCTCGGCTTATTTGTGAAATCACGGTCTCCGTAGAGTCGAGGAGGTGTGCACTTGTGACCACTTTGCCGGACACGTGTTAGTTAACATAAGTTCTACGCTGGCGGTCGCGCCCTTTACCAAAGTGACCGCCCACGGTAGCCTGAGCGGGCCTTTTCAACCAACGATGGCTAGCAATACCATGCAGGATTTGACCCGTAACGACTGGACTCTGATTGAGTCTAAGGCCAAGCGAATCCGCGTTCAGGTGGGTCAGGAAATCATCAAGGAAGGCACTCGGATCGACCACCTTTACGTTCTCCGTCGCGGCTCGGCCTCGGTGGAGCTAGCAGGAACGACCTCTCGTGCTGTGATTGCGACGCTTAGCGCGGGCGATGTCTTTGGCGAAATGGCGTTTCTAGGAGACAGTACGGCGACCGCAGCAGTTGTTGCCACGGACGAAGTTGATGTTGACGCGATCTGGGCAAACGACCTACGTGAACTGGTGACTATGTTTCCGGGTTTTGGCGCGAGGTTCTACCGCTCCCTCGCCGTCATACTTGCTCAACGATTGCGCGAGACATCGAGGGAACTGCTGAGAGAGATGACCAAGAAGCGATAGCGCCCGACGTTATGTTCTATTCGGTCAATGAGCGATATGGGGATTTTTCGCCAACTAAATTGAGCGGCTTCCTGAACGCCCTTTAGAAAACGCTTCGAGGATCGCTGGAGCGATCAACTGTGAGTCTACCTATCAGAATCACCGAGTTTGTCGTCTTCTGCCTGCCGTTCCTCAAGATTCTCGTGGTACTCGGGATTCTTGTGCCTACGACCGTATATCTTTTTCGCGCACGCTCGATGCGCAGATGGCTAAGGGTTTGCATGCGTGTCGGCGGCGGAATCTTAGTGCTGCCACTGGTTCCTTGCACGTTGCTGCTGGTTGCGATGGCGGCCTGCACTTCGAGGCCGAGAATCATCGTGTCGCCTGACTCCAACCACATCGCCGAATATAACTATCAGGCTGGATTTCTTGGGTCGGGATTCCACGTTTGTAAGCGTACGAGGAAAATGGAGCCTGCTTCCGGTCAATGCTTATTGGTATGCAGGGCCGAACGATTGGTCAACTACCGAAGTCCGCTGGCTCGACAATGAACACCTGCTCATTCGCTATCCGAAGGATGACAGGGACCATCCACAGCACTGCTACAACAACAACGTGGCTGGCATCCTCGTGCTTTGTGTGGCGGAGGCGCCGAGATAGTTACGCTCATCGAGAGGTTTTGAGCGTAATGATCGCGTAAGCGACCGAAGAGATGGATGGGT
>PMUM01000120.1 GCA_003166855.1 Acidobacteriaceae bacterium
GGGCCGGAGTTGGCAGAGGCATTGCGGAAGGTTGACCTGTCGGAGAGCGAGGGCAGGGCTTGGCATCGGGACCTGATGGCGGCTCGTAAAGCCTTGAAACCTCCTAAAGATAAATGGCGATAATTCTCGATGCCGATGTAATCATCAAAGGCGAGAAAGGTAAGTTCGACCTCATCGCATGGCTGGATGGGCAAACCGGCCAGGATCTGGAAATTGCCGCCATCACCATAGCGGAACTGTGGCATGGAATCGAACGAGCAACAGCCCCGCATCGCGCAAGGCGAGAACGCTACCTTAGAACAATTGTCGAGCGACTGGAAGCGATTCCCTACACCGAGGCTACGGCTTTGGTTCATGCAGAGCTTTGGGCGAACCTCGAGTCCTCAGGAAATATGATCGAGGCGCATGACCTGATTTTGGCCTCCGCGGCTTTAGAGCGCGGTAGTGTCGTGGCCACCTTCAACAAGCGACATTTCGCTTTGGTTCCAGGGCTTAAAGTCATCGAACCCAAGTGAGGCACCCACACCCTCGCACTTCTGCTAAGCTTTCTCGTTCATTCCTTCAAAGTCTCTGATAATTGACGATGCTATCTTGAGAAAGCTCCTCTTCATCGCAGTCCTAATTCCCATCCTCGCCGGAGCGGGCTGGTGGTATTTCCGCGAGCAGGCTCTGCCCGACTACGGCCCCGCCTACCGCGAGTACGCCTACGTCTCCAACGGCAAGAGCAACACCGTCAGCGTGATCGACCTTCGTACGTTCGCGCTGGCCAAGACCATCCCAGTCGGCAGCGAGCCGACTGGTCTCGCAGCCAACAGCAAGAAGAATGAAATCTACGTCGTGAACTCCGGGTCGAACAACGTCAGCGTAATCGATGCCGAGTCGAACACCGTGGTGGCAACAATCGGCGTGCACGGTCGTCCCTACTTCATCGATGTCGCCGAAGACGGCAAGCGGGCCTACGTCGCCAACTCAGGGTCATCGAACGTCAGCGTGATTGATCTCGAGAAGCGGCTGGTAATCGGCAATGTGAGGGTCGGCGCTGCGCCGGGGCTGGCGCGGATTTCCCCGGACGGATCAACCATCGTCGTCAGCAATCGCGGCGACAACACCGTGTCCCTGATCGACGCGAAGGCCTTGCGCGTGCGCGCGACGCTGCCGATCTGCCAGCAACCGGAAGAGATCGCCGTCCTGCCGGACTCGAGCAAGGCCTTCGTCGCCTGCTCCGGCTCTTCGCAAGTCGCCTCGATTGCTCTGAAAAGCGACGCGGCCAAAAGTGGTAACCAGAAAGACGACCGCGTTCTCGCGCTCCTTGACGTCGGCCGCACCCCGGTCAGCCTCACCCTCAAGCCCGACGGCGGCGAGTTGATCGTGTGCAACTTCGACTCCGACAGCATCTCGATCATCGAGACTGGCAACGACGAAGTCGGCAGCAGCCAGGAGATCGGCCAGCATCCATCCCGCGGCGTGGTCACGCTCGACAACTCGCGGCTCTACGTGACGAATTTCGGCTCGAACAGCGTTGCGGTGTACGACATCGATATGGGCCGCCGCATCTGGACCTTGACCGTAGGCAGCAGGCCGGACGGCCTCGCGCTCACCCCGGATCAGAACTATCTGCTGGTACTCGACACGCAATCGGGCGACGTGACCGTAATCCAGAAGCGCAAGCCAAAGCGCACATTGGAGACGTCGGAGTATTCGCTGCTGACTCTTATTCCCGTGGGCGTGCAGCCGAACGCAATCGTGGTCAAAACGTTTATGGCCACCCCTCGATCAAAGAAATAACTTGTGGCAATGTAGCGCGGGCGCCCCCGCCCGCGTGCCGTAGCGGCAACGGCGTTAACAATCGATCCGAGTCATGGCCCGAGCCGGGCAAAAGGGAAGAACGAGGAAAAATCTGCGCGGGCGGGCACCCGCGCAGCGCGAAGCTACACCGCGGCGGGCTTACCGCAGAACTTGTCAAACGCCGCTTTCAGATCCGCCGCAATGGCCGGCGCTTCCCGCGATTCGATATCGCGGCGCGGCATTAGGTAAACAAGCTGCCCGTCGCGCAGAATCCCGATTGACGGCGAAGACGGCAACTGCCCCGTGAAATAACCGCGCGCACGTTCGGTAGCTTCCTTCTCCTGCCCCGCAAAAACGGAGTAGGCGTGATCCGGTCGGGTAGAATTCTGCATCGCGATTCGCACCGCTGGCCGCATGCGCCCGGCGGCGCATCCGCAAATCGAGTTCACCACCACCATCGTCGTGCCAGGACAGTTCTTCAAAGCCTGGTCCACTTCCTCGGATGTGCGGAGTTCTTCAATGCCCAGCCGAGTCAACTCCTCGCGCATCGGGATGACCATTATTTCGGGATACATTGGCATGTCAGTTTTATTCCTCTGAGTTGGATTGCGTGATCTCATTGTAACGTGTCAGCCTCCCGCAGCGAACTTACCATTCGACCCCGCCGCCAAGTGTCATCCTGAGCGAAGGATCCCTGCCCGGTTCGAGTCAGCGTCCTGTGTATATTGAAAGCACCAATGCTTCTCCAGGAAAATGTTCCGCTGGCGCCGATGACCACCTTCCGCCTGGGAGGCCCAGCCCGTTTCTTCGTGGACGCGAAGTCAGCCCCAGAGGTGCAAGAGGCAGTCACATTCGCTCAGTCAAAGTCCCTGCCTCTCTTTGTTCTGGGCGGCGGCAGCAATCTGGTCGTTGCCGACTGCGGATGGCCTGGTCTGGTCCTGAAGGTCGCGGTCCCGGGCATCGACCAGCGTCCAGGCCAGGACGACGAAGGCCGCGTTCTTTACGACGCCGGTGCCGGGGAATCCTGGGACCGCTTCGTCTCGCACGCCGTCATGGCGCGCTCCGCGGGCGTCGAATGCCTGAGCGGAATCCCCGGCAGCGTGGGTGGCACGCCCGTCCAGAACGTTGGCGCCTACGGACAGGAAGTGTCCGAAACTATCGAGTCGGTCGAAGTCTACGATCGAAAAGACGGCCAGGTGCGCGAACTCTGCCGCGAGGCCTGCGGCTTCACTTACCGCTCCAGCATTTTCAATACGACCGAGCGCGGGCGGTTCATCATCCTGCGAGTGACCTACGCCCTCACTCCCGGGGGCGAGGCTCACCTCGAGTATGCCGACCTGAAGCGCCACTTCGAAGGTCGCGAGACGCGCCCCAATCTCGCCGAAACCCGCGAGGCCGTCCGCCACATTCGCGCACGCAAAGGCATGTTGATCGTCCCAGGCGATCCCGATTGCAAAAGCGCGGGCTCGTTCTTCAAGAATCCCGTGCTCTCCGAGCAGCAGCATGCAGACCTGCAGAAACGAGCCGAAGCGAAGGGACTGACCCTGCCCAGCTATCCTGGGTTGGAGAAAAGCCATAAAGTTTCAGCGGCATGGCTGGTGGAGAAATCCGGATTCGCCCGCGGCTACGGCTTCGGCCGCGTCGGCATTTCCAGCAAACATGCGCTTGCGATTGTGAATCGTGACGAAGCCATAGCCGCTGAGGTGCTCGCCCTGAAAGATCAGATCCAGCAGCGCGTCGAAGAACTCTGGGCCGTACGCCTTGAACCAGAGCCGGTGATGGTCGGCTTCTAGGACTCAAGTTCCCCAGCCCAGTCTCCTGTGATTTGTCATTCCGAGCGAAGCGAGGAATCTGCTCCGTCTCGCCAGCAGAACAGCAGATTCCTCGTGCCAAAACCAAGCCGCTCGGAATGAATCCCTTCTTTAGGTGTGCAAGCGCTGCCGCCGTCGCCGTTCTCCCTAAGAATTTCCTGAACAAAACTGACCCCAAGCAGGTCTTCATGAGTGAGGGCAAACGAGTGGTGGCAGGAGAGGCGATCCTGAGCGGAGTGGCGACGATCCAGCGCAACGAAGCCGAGCGCAGTCGGGCTGAAAGCAGTCACGACACACTCGAACGCCTGGTCCGGGAGCACTCCCGCCTGGTCTACCGCATCGCGTATGCGGTTCTGCGCAGCCACCACGATGCCGAAGACTCCACTCAGGAAACGTTCATGCGGGTACTGCGCTACAGTTCGAAGCTCCCGGAGGTGCAAGATCCCAAGACGTGGCTCGCTCGAATCGCTTGGCGCGTCGCCGTCGACCGCAGCAGGCAGCGCGGCCGCACGCGGGAGATTCCCCTCGAAGATCCTGAGAAGCCGATCGCAGAAGTGGCGTCGTCCGACACTCCGGCAGATCAGACGGTACGGGGCGCACAATTCAGCGCGGCACTCGAGAAAATGATCGCGGCGCTTCCGGAGAAACTACGCGAGCCGCTGATCCTGTCGACAATCGAAGAAATGTCGCCCAGAGAGGTCGCCGCAACCCTGGGCATCAACGAAGCCGCTGTGCGCTCCAGAGTCTTCCGCGCGCGGCAGATCTTGAAGGACAAGCTGGCGCAACAGACAGGTAGGAGACAGGTGGAACCATGACGGATCAGAATCACGAGCAAGCGCACGTGCAGGATTCGCAGAACGACGAACTCGATCGCGCACTGGATGCTGCTCTGCCAAAGTACTCGTCGATCGATCCGCGCGCAGGATTGGAAGAAAGAATCCTGGCAAATCTTCGCGCGCAGCCGACGGCGCCAAGTCATGCGTGGTGGAGATGGGGACTGGCTGGGGCTCTGGCGGTAATGGTGATTGTAGCGATGGCTGTTGCGTGGAGATCGGGCAGAACCACGCATTCACAATTGGCCAGGCATCCGACGAATACTGAACAGATTCGCCGGCCCGCAAATCCGCCGGAAGCAACTGCGAGCGAACGCCTCCTCGGAAACACTCCGACTAGAGCCACGCACCGCGGGGGCGCGATTGCGGTGAGGAGGTCTGCGCCCCGGGCTCGAGCAGTTGCCGAGGCAGATCCCAAACTGGATGTCTTTCCTTCACCGCGGCCGCTGAGTGAAGAAGAATTGGCGCTCGCGCGATATGTTCGACACTTTCCCAGCGACGCGAAGCTGGTTGCACAGGCGCAAGAGGCATCCGAAAGAGAAGTTCTGGCCAAGATGCAAGCGCTGGCCAACGAATCCACTGAATCTAACTAAGAAAGGTTGAACAACATGCGAAAACGAACGCTCCTGGTCCCCGCGTTGTTATTTATCATCGCGGTCTTCGGATGTACACGAAAGGCAAGCGCACAAGAGGAACCCAAGGAATCCGGCGCATCCAAGACTGCCAAGGCTGAAGACTCAGTGGATGCCTATCGCCTCGATGTTTCTTTCAACGAACTCGAGGATGGCAAGAAACTGAACACTCGGCATTACTCCATTGATTTGACGGGCGGAAGGCCAAACGATATCAAAATCGGCACCAGGGTCCCCGTTGTCACCGCCAATTGCAACTCATCTTCTGCATCTTCTCCGTCGGGCGGCGCGTCCGAGCAGTATCAATACCTGGATCTCGGGACTCACCTGAGCGCACAACTGATTAGCCACGGGAACGAACTGCATGTCTCCGGTGACATCAGCAGCCTCGACACGTCAGCCGGGCCCGAGACAAGTGCAAGGCTGGGTCCCGTAATTCGCCAGATCAAAATTGAAGGCAGTACGGCGCTTGTGCTGGGAAAGCCCATCCTCATCGGCAGCGCTGACGATCCCAACTCCAAGCGGCAATTTCAACTGGAAGTAACAGTGACGAAGCTGAAGTAGCAGGGATCGCTGGTCAGTGGTCAGTGAAGCACGGGCGGTGGGCGGGTGACTCGACACTGGGTACTGAGCACTGACCCTAACCCCTGACCCCTAATCCCTAACGGCGCCGCCCCGGATCGTGACCCTGCTTTGTCGGCTGTGACCCCGTCGAGGGGAGGGTCGGGCGAAACGGGCGGCGCCTCGACTTAGTGATCGGCAAATTTTGCCGCCTGCTTGAAAATCTCCACAAACATTTTCCGCGTGAGCTTCCCCGTCTGTGTGTTCTGGTTCGACGGATGGTACGACGCCAGCAACACCTTACCGCCGGGAATCCGATAATTGGCGCCGTGTTTGAAGACGTAAGCCTTCTTGCTCGCAAGCAGCCCTGCACGCTTCAGGTAGTTGAGGTACGCCTCGAAGCCAATCTTCCCCAGGGCAACCACCACCTTTACATCTTTCAGTCCCTCCAACTCGCGATCGAGAAAATGCGAGCATTCGACAAGTTCCTCCGGAAGCGGCTTGTTGTCCGGTGGAGCACAGCGCACGGCAGCCGTAATGTATAGATCCTTCAATTTCATGCCATCGTCCCGATCGATGGCCGTCGGCTGGCTGGCAAATCCAGTCTCGTACAGCACCGGATACATGAAGTTGCCTGAAGCATCTCCAGTGAACGGACGTCCCGTGCGGTTCGAGCCGTGGGCGCCGGGAGCGAGTCCCATGACGAGCACACGCGCCTCGGGATCGCCGAATCCGGGCACGGGCTTACCCCAGTAATCCCAGTCGCGGTAGGCGCGGCGCTTCTCGCGGGCAACCTGCTCGCGGTAGGTGACGAGGCGCGGGCAGCGGGTGCAGGCCACGACTTCGTTATTCAGGATGGTCAGCCACTTGGGCAGGTGCGCGTTCACAGCTTTAACGGTCCTTCCACTGAACTAATACCCCGCAAGTGGGACTATTTGGCGAGGCGCTGTATTAGATCGCGATTGGCAGCCACGGACTGCTCAAAATCCTTCATCACCTCATGCCGTACGAGGTACTGCAAAGGCACGACGTTGTGCAGATAGAAGGCAAGCGCCTGTTCCAGAATGTAGCGCTGGGACTGGCCATTCTGCTTGGCGGCGGAAACGAACTCCTTGTAGAGCTTGGCATCAATCTCCGGAGTAAACTTCTTAGTCGTGGCTGGCATGGGTTTGGGCCGTATCGAGTGCTATTTTAGTTCCTCAATCACGATGAATCAAGGCATATCTTGATTAATCAAGGGCATCGAGATCGGGGAGTAGACCGAGGCTCTTGGGCCGGGGCAACTGGCGACGGCGATTTCATTGGCAGTCTTCTGCGGCTGGCCGGGTTGTGAGCTGAGCGGCCGGTGCGTAGGGTAGGGATTCTTCGACTGCGGTTGAGCTTCGCTGATCGCGAAGCTCAATCCTCGCTC
>PMUM01000477.1 GCA_003166855.1 Acidobacteriaceae bacterium
ACGCGCCTTTCATCCTCCCAGCTTACCCGGCGTTGAAACGCCGGGCTACTTTCGGGCGTCCTCCGGACGCTTTTTGTTCCCGAAATGGAAAGGCAAGCGGAAATGACAACGGATCGCGCGATCTGTTCATGACTCTGCTCAAGGACGAGGAAAGGTCACGTCGACTTCTCGAAGCGCAGGTGCACCCGATCAAGGAACTCAGTTACGATCGATATTTTGACGCAGCAGATGGGTGAGCACGAGGAAGAGTAAACCGAAAATCAAAAGCCCCACTTCCCGCAAAAAGCGCGAGAAATGGGGCATCCATTTAATCAGCGCGAAGCGATTACTTTACCGTTACGGTCAGCAACTGCGCTCCACTCACCACGTAGTCGAGCGGAGGCGTGGCAGTTTCATCGACATTGGACTCTCCGCTCACGATCATCTCCTGGTTCCCGCGCATGCCGTCCATTACATTCATCACCGAGATGGGCAGCGTTGGCATGACTTTGTCGGCCACGCGTGCTTCCGGGTCGGCTTCCAGCAGCGAAACGTAGAGGCGATTGTTGGCGTGCTCTTTGTTGAGCAGCGCTATGGTGGACGCCAGATCGAGCTTGCGGCCGAACGCTGGGTTGGTGCGGCCCACGCGGTCGAGAGTTTCTCCGTCACTGACCAGAATGCGCAACGTTCCTTTGCTGGCCGAGGTTGGAATCTTCACCGGTATCTGGCGCACGACGCGTTCGCCACGGTAAGGAGCGAGCACAGTCTCGACAATGATCTCATCACCGGGACGCACTTCGCTGACGTCGGTGCGGGCGCTTTCCAGACGCGCCCAGCGGCGCTCGCGGACCAGGTCGAAATCGAGTTTCACACCCGTCACTGCCGGCGCGTTGTAAGGATTGTCGTAGATGCGTCCGAAGCGTTCGCCCAGCGAAAGCGCGGCGGCCATGGCGGCGGGCTGGCCGTTCTCCGTCGGCACAAACATGTTCTTGAGTCCGACCTCAGGGAAGCCCTTCACGTTGATGCTGCCGTTGAGCCGGTAGGTGATTTCCTCGCCGTACTCATTTACGCCATGCAGCGCGTTGAAGACGGTGGCCATGATCGCCACCGGGCTCAGGCGCGCGTTGTTCAGCACTTCGTAGTGAAACTCTTTTTGTGTCGCGCCGTTGCTGCCGCGGATCGTCAGCGTCACCGGAATCATGTCGGGCTGCTTGTTGAAGACGCCCATGATGCCGGTATGGCGATCCTGTACGAAGACGCCTGCCTGCTCGGTGGTGTTGACGATCTTGAAGGCGTTCAGCGGCGAGGGCAGCGTGGCCAGCACGTTGGCCTTGTTCATGGGCAGATCGACGGAGCCGAACTGCAGCAGAGGATGTCCGCAGGCGAGCAGGCGCTGGGGATCGATGTAGGTCACAGTGCAAGTCGCGGCAATGTCCATATCACCGCGAACCAGAATCGCGCTCACCGCCGAGCCTGGTTCGAGCGGTTCCGGCTGTTTGTCTCCGCTGACGGACCCTGCGCCCATCACCGGGACCACTCCGGCAGAGGCGAACTGCCCCGCAAAGCGCCGCACCGTGTCTTCGGAGAATCCGTTGAAGACCAGGGGCGCGTCGATGGGCTTCAGATAGCTGGCGTAATCCTGCGTGGATCCGGGAAGCGCGTCGGCATCACCGGGTGAGGCGGTTTTTCCCGCGGCATTATTCACGCCGGGCTTGGTTGCCGCGGCTTCTTCGGCGGGCGACTTGTCGAGCGCGTTGATCTCGAGCATGTCGGCGATCGGCGTGACTCCGGCGATCGGTTCCTTCGAGAACTCACCGATGCGGAACGCGAGTGCGCCCGCGAGTTTGCCGTCGAGATACACCGGACTGCCACTCATCCCCGCCACGACACCCGTATATTCAGCCTTCGCCCCGTGCAGACGAATCAGGATGATGTCGCCCTTGGGCCCATTCACATTGTGCAGGACGCCGAGGACTTCCACGTCCATGGATTCCGGTTTTACGCCCTGGAATACCGTGAGGGCGTAGCCGCGCATGCCGGCGTGGATCTGGTCCACGGGAATAGTGGGCTGCGAGACTTGAGCGGACAGGTAAATTGTGGGTAGGGATAGACCTAGGACTAGAAGCGCGAGAACTGCTTTTCTCATTTAATGTCCCGACAGGACCCGCCAACAGGCCCTCATACAGATTAGAGTCAGACCAACTGCGATTCGTTGCACGGAAGGGGGAAAGATCTGGGACCGGGCAAAACATCCCAATTGCGAATCCTTGCGTCTATACTAGCACAGAGGTTTTCGGGGTTCACATGTTTAATCGTCATAAACCTAGCACTTTAGTGGGTAAGACGGGGTGCCGGTCGGGCATTCCCATGATGATTCTGGCGGGGCTGCTTTGTGTTTCGCTGCCAGCCGCCGCGCAAGACCAACAGGGTCAGTCGTCTTCACCACAGACTCCGGCCCAGACACCGGACAACGGCAAGCCCAAGCAGGACGTCCCCGCCGAGGCTGGCGGTCCGACCGACAACATCGGGCCGTATGCGATCCCCAAGAAGAAGGCGGACGACGCTCCACCGCCGCCACCGCCGGTCACCCCGAAAAAGATCGAGGACATGCCCGACTATTCGTTGAAGGTGAACGTGCCGTTGGTCAACGTCGACGTGCTGGTCACGACCAAAGATGGGCAGTTCATCCCCGGCCTGAAACAGGGGAATTTCCGCGTCATGGAAGATGGCGTTCCGCAGCAGGTGACACATTTCGCGGTTTCAGAGGCGCCGATCACGGCCGTCCTGCTGGTGGAGTTTGCCTCGACCACCTGGCCGCTCCTGGTCGAGAGTCTCAACGCATCCTACGCTTTCGCGAACAGCCTGAAAAAAAATGACTGGGTTGCGGTTGCCTACTACGATATGCAGCCGCACATCCTCGTGGATTTTACGCAGGACAAGCGCGCCGTCTATGGGGCGCTCAACCAGTTGCGCATTCCCGGCTTCGCCGAAACCAACGAATTTGACGCGCTGTACGACACGCTCGACCGCCTGGAGCGCGTCGAAGGCAAGAAATACATCATCTTGATCTCGACCGGGATCGACACTTTCAGCAAGCTCACGCTCGACAAGATTACGAAGAAGATCAAAGACACCAAAGACGTGACGATTTTTCCGGTCAGTATCGGGTGGTACCTGCGGGAATATTGCGAGGTCCATCACTGTACCGGCAGCTCCCATGGAATCGCCAGCCCGCATATCCAGACCATCGACTACCTGCAGGCCGACAACGAGATGAAGACTTTTGCGGCGATGACCGGCGGCCGAGCTTACTTCCCGCGTTTCCAGGCAGAGTTTGGCGAGGACTTCCAGCAGATTGGCGAGGACATTCGCCGGCAGTACACGCTGTCCTATGCCCCCCGCAACTCGAAGCTCGATGGAACCTATCGTAAGCTGAAGGTGCAGGTGGTTGGCCCGGATGGCGGGGCGTTGAAAGTGAAAGATCAGAAGGGTAAAGACGTGAAAATCGACGTGGTGGCCCGCGACGGATACACCGCGAAACACACCGTAGATTAGTGATTCGTCCTCACCTCTGAGTGCCGGCACTGAGTGGGTGCTGGCACACGCAGAGACTTCCTCCCCCCGATTCATTTGTTAAGATCTGGTTAAAAATCTGCCGGGAAGCCTCCGTTTCGGGCCCGACTGTTGTATGCTTCCGACGCACATTTTTAGCCGTTCCGATTTCCAGTTCAAACTAGGAGTACGCCCTTGCGCAAGAAGTTCCTTCCAGTAGTTTTCCTGTGGCTTGCCATTTGCGGCGTTTCGCCCGCTCAAACCATTCAACGTCTGGCTCACCAACCGCCCGACGGCGCCGGCATCTGTTTGCAATTGACCGATGGCACCGCCATCTGCCAAGGCAACGCGGAGTCCGACTGGTACAAACTCACTCCCGACAATACCGGGAGCTATGTCAACGGTACCTGGACGAAGGTGGCGAGTCTGCCAGCCGGATATGTTCCGGATGCCTTCGCTTCCGCGGTGCTCGCCGACGGCCGCGCAGTGATAACCGGCGGCGAATACCTGAACGGCGCTTTCACGCTGACGAACCTGGGCGCGATTTACGATCCCAAGGCGAACACCTGGACGAATCTCCCTGCTCCAGCCAGTTGGAAATACATTGGGGACTCGCCGTCGGCGGTGCTGCCCAACGGAACTTACGTGGTCGGGAACAAGCTCACCAAGAGCATGGCGATGCTGAATCCCAAGACGCTGGCGTGGACCGTGCTTCCGGGAACCGGCAAAAGCGATTTCAACGCCGAAGAGGGTTGGACCCTGTTGCCCGACGGTTCCATTCTGACCATGGATGTGAAGAACGCTCCGAACTCGGAGCGGTATGTGTCTTCCACCAGGAAATGGACGACTGCGGGCAGCACGATTGTCGATCTGCACTCGCCTTCGCCTTTCGGCTGCATTCATTACGGACCGAACGGGTCGCTCTGCTACTACCCGCCGGGAGAAATCGGTCCCGCAATTCTTCGTCCAGATGGGACGGTTTTCGCGACGGGATCGAATAGCAGCAGCGGCAGCGGCGCGGGACACACTGCGATCTACGACACGAAGACCAAGGCGTGGACCGTGGGCCCTGACTTTCCGAATGGCGACAATGCCGGCGATTCTTTCGCCGCATTGTTGCCCAATGGAGACGTGCTGGTAGAGGGCATCTTTTCGTCGTATCTGTGGGACGGAGTGAGCTTCACGCAGACACTCGCAACGCCCGGCAGTCTGATGGTGCTGCCGACCGGGCAGATTCTGGTGGGCGGGACGGAAGTTTACAACCCAGCTGGTACCTATCAGGCGTTATGGGCTCCGACCATCTCGTCGGTCACTACGAGTGTCGCGCGTGGATCGACTTACAAAATCTCGGGCACGAAGTTCAACGGGCTCTCGCAGGCCAATGCGTTCGGCGACGAGTTCCAGACCGCCACGAACTATCCGCTGGTGCGGATCACCAACAGCTCCACAGGCCACGTCTTCTACGCCAAAACTCATAATCACAGCACGATGGCAGTCGCCACGGGATCGGCGATCGTTTCGACGAACTTCGATGTTCCCGCGACTATGGAGACGGGAGCAAGCACGCTCGAGGTCGTCGCCAACGGAATTCCGTCGGCGCCGGTGAGCATCACGGTGAACTAGAACTTGTTGTTTGCGGAACAAGCCCTCGACATTCGGGGGCTTTTGTTTTTGGAGTTAGTGCACTCGAAACAAGTGATCGAGCAGGAAGAAAACTCCCGCGCCCACGAAGACCAGCAACGCCATTTTCATCGCTGGTTCTTTGTTGACCTCGGGAATCAAGTCGGAGGCCGCTACGTAGATGGTGACTCCCGCCGCTAGTGGCAGCCCCGCGCCCACGTGATGGCGGAACAGCGCCATCGTCAACACACCCGCCAGGGTAGATGCGCCGAGCACCACAGAGGCGCCCCAAGCCGTGCGCCGGCTGCGTCCGCTGGCCAGCATGACGGAACTCACGGTGAAGCCTTCAGGAATCTTGTGCAGGAAAATCGCCAGGAAGATGAGCCAGCCCAGCCAGTTCGATACCAGAAACCCAGATGCGATCGCGATGCCGTCGAAGAACGTGTGGATGATCAGTCCGAGCAGCACGGAGTATCCCTTGTGCGCGTGGATGAACTCGTCGCGATGGGTCTCTTCCCCGAAGTGGAAATGCGGCGTGACTGTGTGCTCGAAGAAGTGGATGATCAGATAGCCCAGCAGAACCAGAAATGCAGCGGACCTTCCGCGCAGTTCGATACTTTCCGGAACCATCTCGATCAGAGCGGTGGCCAGCATGAATCCCGCGCCCAACGCGACGAAGTAGCGGAGATAGCGCCGTTCCCAATTCCGCTGCACAATGATCGCTCCGCCGAAGACGTTGGCGGCAGCAGCGGTTAATCCGAGAAGCACGCTGGTGGCAATGGCACCCATATTGTGATGGTTCGGGTACTGCTTACTGCTTTTTCGCAGCCGCTGTTTGTTTCTGCAATTCGGAAAGAAAAGCCTGCTCCCGGTCCGCAACGTAGTTCTTATAACCCGCGGGATCAATATATGGGTTAGCCCCACCGGCGTTCAATCGCGGATACTTCGTTTCCATGCCGTAGTAACTGCCGTGGGCGCCCAGAAAAACGTCGCAAGGCAGCGACTTGAGCACCTGAAAGCCGCGCGCGTAATCATCGGCGATCTGGGGATAGCTCGCATTGTGCACCAGCTTGTATCCGGAATTGACGTTCGGGCTGCCCACAATAACGACGTCGTAAGACTTGCCTGCCTCGCTGACTCTCAACGTCCAGGTGGTGCAGCCGCGTGTATGACCGGCAGTCTTGTGAGCAGTCAGCACGGCACCGCCGAGGACCACCTGTTCGCCATCGTGGAGCACCTGGTCCACCTTGGTTGCCGGATACCGGAGTGTCGCGTCGTCACCATACTGAAAGTCGCTCTGACCGCCCGATTCGACCACGCCGACATCTCCATCCATGACCATGTATTTGGCCCCGGTCAGCTTCTTGATCTCGGCGCTGCCGGCATCGTGGTCGAAGTGCGCGTGGCTGATCAGCAGAATCTTCACGTCCTTGAAATGGAATCCCAATTTTTCGATGCTCTCGCGGATCAGCGGGACGGAAGTTTTCAGATTGCTGTTGATCAGAATGTGCCCGGCGGGCGTCGTAATCAGGTACGAGGCCAGCCCTCGGCTGCCCACGTAATAGACATTGCCGATCATGCGATGCGGAGGGAAGGGTTCGCTCCAGTCTGTGGAACCAGGTGCTGCGGAACCTGCTGCTGCGGAATCTGGTGCGACGTTGCCCGGCGCGGGGTTTACTTGCGCGACCAGGCCGCCGGAGAGCGCCAAGGCCGCACCAAACAACATCAGGCGAGTGAGCATATGAGTAAAGAGTATACGGCGGCACGACGCAACTATCCGCCGCGCCGGATGTGCATCACATCGCCATGCTGCACGATTTGCAGTCAAGCCCTTACACCAACTACTCCCTTCAATAAATCACTTTCAGCGAGAACTGAATCTGCCGCGACGTTCCTGATGTCTTGCTGATGATGCCGAATCCGCTCCCGCGCAGAATGTTCGACGGTAATCCGAAGTTCACGATGTTGAAGATGTTGAAGAATTCTGCCCGGAATTCCAAGGTCCCCAGCTCAGCGCCTCCGCGATGCCCGAACGGAGTGCAGCGGAAAGTTCGTAAAGGCCAGCGGCAATGTCAACAAAGGCGAACTTGCCGTTCGCGGAAGACGTCGCGGTATAGTCGCGTCCACCGCCAGTAGGGTGAAGTTTCACGACCGCTTCCGCCACGGGCTTGCCCGACGAGTCGAGGAGCACGCCGTTCCACGATGCCCCAGAAACCGCTTCAGCAGTCAGAGATCCCAACAGGATTGCCGACAGAAACAGGGCCCGGATCCGGCGTCTAGGGGAGCCAAACATGAACGAGGAATTATAAGGTGTTGCGCCGTCGCCCTGCGCAAGCGGTGCTAAACTTTCGCTAGGTGGGGAGAATGAAGATCCTCGCGTCAGCCCGAGGTGCGCTTCAGACACGTTGCACAACGCCAATGACTTGCTTACCTTCCAGGCTCCTCTCCTCCCTTTGCATCGCTGTGCTGAGTCTGCTGCTATGCCCAGCTTCGTTTTCCGCCGAGCCTCCCTGGCTCGAAGTCCACTCCACCCACTTCACCGTGATCACCGACGCCGGCGAAAAGAAAGGCCGTGAAGTCGCCCTGCGCTTCGAGCAGATGCGTGCGGTCTTCGCCATGACGCTGGGCAAAGAACGTCTCAACCAGTCCGTTCCCCTGACCATTCTCGCCTTCAAGAATGACAAGACCTACTACCAGGTCGCGCTCCTGCGCCAGGGCCAGCCCATCGACGTCCCCGGATTCTTTCTTCCCGGCGACGATCAGGACTTCATCGTCTTGAACCTCTTCGAAGACGAGCCCTGGCGTGCCGTCGCCCACGACTTCGCAGGCATGCTGCTGAACTTCAACTATCCCCCCGCGCAGGGATGGTTCGACGAAGGCCTTGCCGAATATTTCAGCTCAATTCACGTCGACAACAAGACCGTCGAGATCGGCGGCGATCCCGAACTTCGTCCCTCTCTCACTGAAGACTTGCTCGGCAACCAGCACGAGACGAATCCTCCGAAGGCGCTCACCGAATTGCTAGGCGCCCAGGTCTGG
This sequence comes from Acidobacteriaceae bacterium, assembly GCA_003166855.1. Lineage (GTDB taxonomy): Bacteria > Acidobacteriota > Terriglobia > Terriglobales > Acidobacteriaceae > Sulfotelmatobacter. The sequence goes on from PMUM01000477.1 coordinate 8,191, forward strand.
TTGCCCCTGCCCGACCTCTTCACCATGAAGCACGATACCTCGACGCGCAACCAGGGCACGCACCACACGCTCTACTATGCCGAGTCGTGGATCGTGATGCACTACCTGCTTCACGAGAAAAAGCTGCCCGAGACTGGCACCTACTTCAATCTGGTCCTCAACCAGCATGTCCCGGTGGAAGACGCCATTCAGCAAGCCTACGGCATGAGTTCCGCGCAACTGGAACAGGCGGTGAAGAAATATTTTCATTCGCAGACCGCGCTTCTCACCGCACTTGACAACGCCCGGCAAACGAATCCTGACGCCACAAGTCCGGCCACTTCCGACCAGATGTACCGATTCCCAGCTCCCGTGGGGCCAGACGACGCGACCATCACGACCAAGCCTCTGCCCGAGGCCGACGAGCGCGCCCTCTACGCCGATGTAGAAATCCGCATTCCCGAACGCCGCGACGTTGGCCTGCAGGCATTGCACGCGCTGGCTTCCGCGCCCACTGCCTCTGACAAGAAATTCGAATCGAAGAGAGAAGAGCGGAGACCTGGGGAGGATCCCGATCTCCTGCCCACTAACGCGATCGGCAGTCCTCTCGCCCACCGCATCCTCGCCTGGGACCACATCCAGCACGGCGAGTTTGACGAAGCCACGACCGAACTCGCCGACGCCGCCGCTCTCGACCAGCGCGACATGTGGCTGCGCTATTACATGTCGGTGCTGAAATACCGCGTCGCACAGGCGAAGCATACCGACATTCAGGGCCTGCCCAACATGATGCTTGAGCTGCGGGCCGTGCTGGAGTGGTATCCGGAAATGGCCGACGCCTACGATCTTCTGGGGGTCGCCCGCAACGAGGGTGGCAGCACGCCCGCTGCCATGCAGGCCGAGCACGCTGCCATCAATCTAAGTCCGCGCAATGAGCTCTACACCTTCCACCTGGCTCAGATCTATGTCGCCAGCAAGAAGTGGGACGCCGCCCAAGTCCTGCTCGATCGCCTGAACGCCAGCAGTAATCCGCAGACCGTGGCGCTCGCCCGAGAATTGATTGAACGCGCCGGCGCGGAGCGCAAGTACGGCATCCCGCTCGGCGGCACGCCGCAATCCAAACTCGCGCCACAGAAGTCGCCCTTCGATGTGCTCGAGGAAGACGCCGCCAAACGCGCCGCCGCCGAAAATTCAGCAGCCGCTCCCGGGGACCATCGTCCCGCGAAATTCGTCAAAGGCCGTCTGGACTCGGTTGACTGCACCCAAGCCCCTGCCGCAATTCTGACGGTCACCGCCAACGGTACCGTGATGAAGTTGCGCGCGCCCGACTTCAAATCGCTAGTCCTGATCGGCGCCGACGATTTCTCCTGCGACTGGCACGACCGCCAGGTCACCGTGAACTACAAACCGGGAGGCTCGGTGAACGGCGATGTGGTTTCTCTGGAAATGCGGTAGAGTCTACGGAATTTGCTCCGCGCTAGTGACCCTCACCGAGATTCTGCAGCACTTTGGATAGATCGGCCTGCGTCTCTGCACTCTTGTCCCCCAAAGCAATGGCCTTTTCATACTGCTCCTTCGCGCCGGACATATCTTTCAACTGAAGAAGCAAAGATCCGAGCGCTCGGTGTAATTCGGCGACGTTCGGGTTGATGGCCGCGGATTCCTCCAGGTGAGATCGGGCCTCCTCCAGCCGTCCCTCCTGAATTTCAAGAACGCCGTTCAGGTACTGCACTTCCCAATTCCGCGGCGAGCTTAGCAGGAGATGAATTCCCACCTGCTTCGCTTTCTCCGAACGGACCGCGACCAGCGTTCTCAACAAGTGGACTTCCGTATCCACGTCTCCTGGATGGACTATGAGCGCCAGACTCAGAACTGAGCTCGCCTCCTCAGGCCGGCCGATTTGCCCGAGTATATCCGCCAACTCATTGGCAAGCGCGACCGAATCCGGTGAAGTGTTCAGCCCGTCGCGCAAAATCTTAACTGAGTCCTCGCGCTTCGCGCTTCTGGCATACGCCAATCCCAGGTTCAAACTCTGCACCGCAGTTCTTTGCCCGCGAATAATGGGATTCTCCAAGAGCGCAATCGTTTCGGAATAGTCGCCATCGAGAGTGAGGTCGCGCGACAGAGCGTCTAAAGCGTCCGACGATTCGGGATCGATCGTTAGTGTGGCCTGCCACTCGGCCTCCGCATTCTTGGTCTGATGCAGCTCATCGAAAGCCGCTGCCAGAACAGGATGGAGTTTGGGGTTCCGCGGTTCGAGTTCCTCCGACATCTGTAGCGCGGTAATCGCGTCCTTGGCGTTGCCGGATAAGTACAGGCTCGCCCCAAACATGAAAGCTACGTTGGCGGCTTTTGGCTGAATACTGAGTGAGGCAGCAAATGCATCGGCAGCGCACGCATACTTCTTTTGTTCGCCAAACCAGATTCCCAGGTCAGCGAACGTCTCGGCCGTCGGATGGCCCTGAAGACTAGAACGCATCGACTCCGGCGCCATACACGACTCGGCGCCGCTCAAGGAGCTCAATGCCAACCAGAGCAAGAGGACCAACCCAATGCTAATCCGCAACCTCCCCGAACTCTTTCTCCAACCACTATGGCTCTTAGGACCGACTGCACGAATTTGCATCCCGACTGCACGAATTTGCATCCCGTGTTCCATCTACTTGGGATCGTCTGCAACGTCGACGCGGATGTCCTCGATCCCATCCGCGGATGTGTTGACGAATTCGGGAAGATTGACGGCACGGTTCGCGGCGGTGGTGTTGTCAATCAGGATGGGCGGGCTGTCGTTGCCATCGGGGTCAATGTGCGTGAGATACATCTGTGTGTACGCCGATCGCGCCTTGGAAGAGAAGACCAGCCAGCGCCCGTTGGGAGAGAAGCTGTGCCAGGAATTCATGAGCTGGGTATTGGCCCGCATCCGGCGCGCAACTCCGCCTTCGAATGGGACGATGTAGAGCTGGCTGTCGGGCCGCATAAGTTGGCCGTTCTTGCACTGCACAAATACAATCCACCGTCCGTCCGGCGAGACCTTGGGAAAGTTGTTGCTCATTCCATTCTTCGACGCTCCCACAATCGGCTCCGGGCTGCCCCCCTTGCCGCTATTGAATGGGATCCGGTAGAGATCGTATTGAATCTGCGTTTCGTTCGGATCATCGGCGTGGAGCGCTGCCCTTTGTCCTTTGACCCGCGGATCTTTCGCACCCGCTCGCGCAAAGACAATGTATTTGCCGTCAGGACTCCAGACTCCATCCGTCTGCACAAACTCCGGATCATCCGCTCCGGGCAAAGGCTGGCGCTGACCGGTGGCTCGGCTGTACCACTCCAGGATGCCCCGCGTGGGGTAAAACACCTGGAGGAAGTGATAGTCCATGAAGTTCGTCACGTAGTAGCTATCAAGCAGCTTCAACGATGGCCCCGCGAACGTGCTGACCACGTATTTTCCATCGGGTGAGACTTGCGACATGAACCCCACTCGAACTTGCCCCACTCGTCCATCCGTATTCCAGTGCACCAGGTCCTTGCTCTGTATTGACATGTGCCGTTCCACCGGAACCACAGCGTAAAGGCCCTTGTCGTTGGCTGGACCATCAATGTCAATGCCCATCGTCTTGCCGTCGGTAGAGAAAGAATGGCAGTTCCCGCACGTAGACATGTTTCGCAGAACCGTGTGGCTTTCGGGACGCCGAATATCGCGCAGTCGCCATTGAATCAAGTGGATGGTGGATGGAGCCAAAGGCTCGACGACTCCGTTCGTGCCCTTCGTCGGCATCAGCGGAACGTCGCGATAAAAAATCGGCGCCCCCACTGGATCTGGAGAAGTTGCAATGTCAACGGATCCCTGCGACAACGCGGCCTTATCCTTGCGATAACCGCCAATCGTGATCGTGGCTGCCCGACCGACGCTGTGCGCCTGGATCATCGACCACGTGTCTGCGTCCGGAGTCCAGACCCAGGTCGCGGCTTGCTGCGGCGTCAACTTTGGCGGCTCGTCGCGATTCGGCACACATTCGGGATCGATCGGGCCCATCCGCAGATGTTCTCCCAGGGACACAAGGTGGATGGGCGCGGTTTTATCCGCAAAGGTTATATCGATGCTCCACGAAGTCCCCGCCGCATCCCGCCACAAAAATGTAGGGGGCGTAATCCCGGGGGGGAACACCGATTCGTTCTCAGGGTAGTCAATCGAAATCGGCCACAATATCGGTCGCGAATCCTGCTGGGCGGCGCCAACGGATCCAATTTCAGAAGCTTGACTGGAAGAGGGCAAAACCCAATTCAAAAGTAGCACGATCGCCGGCACCATCACGACCGTCAGGACGGTGAGTCTTCCCCTCCGTCCGAATTGGGAACTCCGGTCGAGCATAGGTTTCTTTCGATTGAGCCTCGCCGCGCTGTCAACCAAGCCGGGGGTGCAGGCCGCCACCCGCAACGCGATGCTCTCAAGGATTCCACCGCAGGACTGTGACCGTAATCACAGAAGAGGAACGAACCGAGGAGTTTGCAGATCGCCCCGCAAACGCTAGGTCACTGTGGTTCCATCGACAGGATGCGGGTCTTCGCCCGGAACTTGTGCCAATTCCTGAACCGCACTACGTTGTGTGCACACTCAGACCCTTCCGCTCTTTCGCAGATTTCAATTTCGGACTTGCCCGGCAACACAAAGCTGCTCCCATCGCCCAATGGCACGTCGGCATAATCGATCACGGTCTTGGCACGCGTGATGGGAAACCATTTCGGCATGTCGGCAGTCTCTTTCTCCATCCGCATCAATTGGAAGTTGGACTGGTTCAGCCAGACCTTCCCGCGGTAAGCCGGAAACAGCGTCGTGCCCGATCCGTTCGGGTAAAACGCGTGCAAGTAGTACATCTGGTTATTCGTTTGCTCAACCCGAAACTCAAAAAGCAGCGCCGGGATCGAGTTCAGCTTCACGTCCTCGTTGAAGCGGAACTCCGCATTACTCATGGGTGAGAAGATCATTTGCAGAATCGACGCAAACTCGCCCATGGACCAGCTACTGTTCAAGGCCCCCGAGGAAGCCGCGGGACTCCCGTTAATCTTGATCCGCTCGTATTGCTCCTGTCCGTCTGCGTAACTCACCGTCGCCGTCACGACGTCCTTGTGCGCGGTGTTGTACGCGCGCCAGTTGCGCTTGGTCTCCAGATCGCTGATGACATTGGGCATCTTCCGCGGCAAGGACAGCGTAAACCGGCAGAACTCAGCCAGCGCCTGGGAGTGTGCGACTCCATTCGTGACCGCGGCACAGTAAGGGTTGATCTCGGAGTCCGGATCCACCGGCGGACGATCCACCTCCGCACCGGTCGTCGAGGCCGGGGGCCCCACCTGTTGTGCAAGATTGCTGTGTTCAGGGGAAGGACCGGAAGACTCCGAGGAAGCGAGATGATCTGTTTTCCCTCCGTCCGCAAAAGCGTCGGCGGCAGCCGAGCGGGGCGGCGCCTCATATGGCAGATCAACCGATCCCAAATTGCCCGTCAGCGAATCACGCACGACCCAGCGCACAAATGCAGTCCCTTCGGCAGCGTGAAACTCCAGCACGCGCCGGACTCCATTTCGCTGGACCGTTTTGAGGCCCTCAACGCTCATGCCCTGCTGCGTGGGGTATTGCACGTGCCGCAGCGGTTTTCCTTGCGCATCAAATGCGCACACAGCGAAGTCAAGATGCAAACGCAGTCTCGCACGATCATTTTCCAACGCATCTGCCGTCAGCAGTTTTCCGTCCACCGCCAGCGCAAACTTCGCCGGTTCGCGAGGACCGGCTTGCAGCTGCGCCGTCACCTTCAGTGAGGTCGAAGTCATCAGGTCGTCACAAACCGCCTGTTTCAGTCCCATGTCTACACCCGGCGGGCGCTCGCCGCGCACATAGTAGTACCGTCGGTACGACAAACGCACGTCGCGTCTTGGCGTCCTGACCACGATGCGATGAAACCCTTCACTCCAATTCTCAGAAGGCGGAGAGTACCTGATTTCGTAATCGACAAGCCCGTCGTGTAAGACTCGGTCGAAGCAGGTGGCGAGATCGTTGTCGTCGATGCAAGCCTGACCGCCAGTCTGTCCGACGAATTCTTGCATAGGTACGGTGGCATAGTCCGTGCTGGCCTGTACTGGCGTGGCCGCAAAGGCAGGTTGGCCGTCTTTCCGCGGGGCGTTCGTACTGTCTTGTTGAATCGAAATTAGCCCAGGCCGCGCCGGATATAGCGACACACGCGCGTTCGCCAGCGCGTTCATCACCGTCGCAGCCTGGCCGCGATAGCTCCACGGATCGTCGAAACGGGTGGAACCCGGCTGAGGAGTGATACTGAATGGAAACGAGGACGATACCCAGATCAGCCTCTTGCGTCCGGGATAGCCCGCCAGATGTCGCGCAATCGCGCGTATCGCATCCATCGTCATCTGCACGCGCCGAACCTGATCGTTGCCGCTCGGGGGAACGCGATTCCAAGTCTGAATCACCGGCAACGACGGAGATTGATTCGCCGCTGCGAAACTCTCATTCGCGGCAACCGCTGCCGCCAAGTCTGCTGCCGCCGTCTTCGAGGACTTGGCTCCAAAGACTTGATCCAACGTGGCTCGCAAGACGTTGCGGTCGGCGTCGAAGTCCTGCAGCATTTCGAGTCTTGGGCCGAGTAGCAGGACTGCTATCGGCACGGTCCCGCAGGTGGGATCAATCGGAACCGCCTGATAACCGGCAGGCCCTTCGATCTCTCCCCTGCTGTCTTTGCAGCCCAAATTAGCCATGCCGGCAACTTGTTCCTTCACGGAGGGCGAAAACAGGTCCGTATTGAGATTGTCGAGTAGCAGAATCGTCAGCGGTGCTGAGGGTTCGCGGGCTACGCTCAGATCTGTTTGCGTCTCCGGGGGAATGCGCAAGAGTTCGCGCACTTGCGTTTTGTTCCGGAGGCTGGTCGTATCCACTACTCGGAACGATTCAATCTTCTGGGGAACTTGCGTGGCCCATCCGACCTTCTCAACGATCTGGAAGTCGTCTTCCGTCAGGCCGGTAACAGGATGGCCGCTTGCGTCCGTCGCAATCACGTCCACCAGCACGAGACGCTTCGGTGCCTCCGCCGCGAATGCGCGGGCATCTGTGGATACCTGGCCAGGCGGCACTGGCTTGTCTTGGGCCGACATCGAGGCCGCCGCTCCGAGCACGAGCAAGGACAACAGAAGACCCAGGGACAACTGGCACGATTTGTATGAATGAGGAAACGTCGTCCGATGGCAGAAGCTAAAGCGAGAACACGTTCTGCACGGTGTCAAGTGAACACCCTCGCCGGGTATAGCTAATGAGAACAGATCATTCTACTCAGAATGAGGTCAACCGAATCTACGGCGTCACATTGATGGTTGCGGTCGTAGTCTTAGTCAGGTGATCGTAGGTAGTAAACTGCGTGGCTTCAAAAGTGATGCGGTACGTTCCGGGAGCAAGGGGTGCGTGGTAGGTCGCTGAACTCGGGAACTGGGCGACCGAACCAAAGACCACGTACCCGAATTGACAGGCTGACATGGGCGGGGGCGCCAGATAGCCGCAGTCGTCGCTACCGCCGACATCCTTGGCTTCCTGAATCCACCACTGAACGATGGGTGTTTGGGTAAATCCGGTGGCGCTGCCTTTCAGTGCCAACGTTCCTCCTCCGGCAACGCTTGCCTGTGAGGGCGTGACCAGCAACGTCACTTGGCTGGAAGGCGGCAGTCCGCTGCCACCACCGCAGCCGGTGATGAGGATTGCACCAATCAGGACAACGAATAAAGGAACTGCTCGCACGGTTTGAAGCACTCCAAAACCTCGGCGAGTATCATGGTAGAGCTTTCGGCTGAACCCTGCAGTGATGGACGTCACTAGACCGCAGCCTTACAGAAAACCCATTCCCGATCAGAATTGATCAGCCTTCCTTCCCTCCTCTGGCTCCGCGCCCAATAAAAAACCCTCCCGCTGGGACCGGGAGGGTTCTCGAATAGTTCGCAGTCTATGCGCGGACAACGTTTGCCGCTTGGAAGCCTTTGGGGCCTTTCAGCAGGTCAAACTCCACGGTCTCACCCTCGTTGAGCGTGCGGTAACCGTTCTCCTGGATTGCGGAGAAGTGCACGAATACATCTTCCCCCGTGGAGCGCTGGATGAATCCATATCCTTTCGCCCCGTTGAACCACTTCACTGTACCTTTCTCTCTCACGGAAAAAACTCCTTTCACCAATCGCTAAGAATTGTTCTCCGGCTTTCTCGATCGTCGCCCCGGTCGATTGAAGCCCCCCTCAAAGAAGCCGGTAGAACTTTCTGGTCGCGTCTACGATGTGCAGAAGAAGTACTCCAAAAAAGGAAAAGACTCCTCAGTCCTCACCGCGGTGTTCGGTCCGCTGCGTGAACTTCCGGAGCCCGACAATTTGGCGCGTTTTCCACTACACCCAACAAACGACAACCACTACTGGTCTCACCACCGGACCAATTCCCGGTGTCGAGCAACAGATAATAAGCACTATTAAAACGATTCGCAAGAAGAATTAGAAAGAAATCGTAATATGACTACCGGTCATTTCCGTCCATTCTGGATAACTTTAACAAAGATAAAGAAATAGCCCGGTAACCACCTCTGGCACTTCGGTTTATCCCCATTCCAGCCCAATCGCAGCCCTCTGGTACGATTGGATCGCAGCCGTGCCCAACCTTCCCATTCCGGCTCTGCCCGAGTCTGGTTCTCTACGCCAGCGTACCGTAAACCCTGCGCGGCGACGTTCTCAGGGACTGGTTCTTTCCACCGTGAAGTATCTGATGCGGACCGAGGTGCACACCTTCGCCTTCTCCGTCGCGGCCAATTCGATCTTGTCGTTCTTCCCGTTCGTCGTCCTGCTGATGACTTTGATCCGCCGCGTCTTTCACTCGCGCGTGATGTATGACGTCGTGCTGGAGCTGCTACGCGACTACCTGCCCGCTGGTCAGGACTTCGTCATCCGCAACCTCAACTCCATGGTCAACTCGCGACAGCGGGTGCAGGCGGTCTCACTCGTCATTTTGCTGGTCACTTCCTCGGGCGTATTTCTGCCGCTCGAAGTGGCGCTGAATCGCATCTGGCGCTTCGAGAACAACCGCTCGTACCTGGGCAATCAAGTGATCTCGCTCGGCCTGGCGTTTGCCTGCGGTGTACTGGCGCTGCTGTCGATCGCGTTGACCGCCGGCCCCGTGGCATTCATTGAGTTCCTGCTGCGCGGCTACGGTACGGGCTTTGTGCGCGTGGTCGGATTTCTGATGATGAAGCTGTTCGCGATTGCCGCCAGCATCGCCATCTTCTTTCTGATCTACTGGCTGCTGCCCAACGGCAAAGTTCCGGCGCGGGCGGTGCTGCCCTCCGCCATCATCATGGGATTGCTCTCGGAGGCGCTGAAGTACGCGTATATCCTGGCTCTCCCGTGGCTGAACTTTCAGGAAGTGTACGGCCCGTTCGCGCTCTCGGTGAGCATGATGTTCTGGGCGTTCCTGTCTGGACTGCTGCTGCTGGCGGGGGCCAATCTTTCGGCGGAAGAACATCTGCAGCACTCGCTCTAACGAGGCCTACTTCAACTTAAAAAGCCGTCTGCGCGTGCAGACGGCTTCTTGGTTCCCGATCGCTGACGTCTACTCTACTTCTTCGGCTGCTCTTCGATCTTGAGCAACTCGACTTCAAAGATCAGAGTTGCGCCCGGGCCGATGTCGGGGCCGGCGCCGCGGTCGCCGTACGCCAGATCCGCGGGGATGAACAACTGCCACTTCGATCCCACAGGCATCAACTGCAGAGCTTCGGTCCAGCCCTTGATGACTCCGCCCACCGGAAACGATACGGGCTTGCCGCCTTTGAACGAGCTGTCGAATTCCTTGCCGTTGATGAGCGTGCCGCGATAGTTGCAGGAGACGGTGTCGGCTGTCGTGGGCTTTGGTCCCGTGCCAGCCGTGAGGATCTTATACTGCATCCCGCTCGGCAGGGTGACGACTCCTTCTTTGCTCTTGTTGGCGGCGAGGAAGGCTTCGCCTTCTTGCCGGGCAGCGGCGCCCGCTTCGTGCGACTTGGCTTCCATCTGTCCGCGGACCTGCGTCTGCAGTTGGGTGAGGGCGGCTTTTACCTCATCGTCGGTCATGAGTGACTTGGCGCCGGTAAGAGCGTCCCTCAAGCCGCGAGCGGTGAGTGCCGCGTCGACCGACGCGCCGACGCCCTGGCGTTTGAGGTCTCCGCCAATCTTCGTGCCCAAGGCGTAGCTGGCTTTGTCCTTCTGAGTCTTCAGCGTCACAGCGGTCGCGGGCTTCGTGGTCGCGGGTGCCTTCTTGGCCGTGGTGGTCGACGGCGTCTTGGCGGGAGCGGTGGATTGAGGAGTCGATGCGGCCGGAGTCTGCTGCGCCGGGGCGTTACCCAGCAGCATCATCCCGGCGGCCAATAGTTGGAACACAATGGTAAGCGGTTTTTGCATATAGATGTATTGTCCCATCCGGCGAGAGAGATGGGCAAACCGGGGTGCGCAAGTTGTCACCACGGAAGGCAGGCAACCCCCGAACTTGGGGCCGGATACGACCCCCGGACTTGTCATCCTGAGCGAAGCCGAAGGGATCCCTACCCTCTACGATGCTCGTGTGGGAGATGCTCGTGTGGGGACGGACGCCTTCGTCCGTCCAGGTTTTGACTTTGACCTCGCCTCTGCCAAAAGTCCGACCCCCGCCGCCCTCCCCACTCCTTACCCCCCACCGCACCACGAAAGTGCCTAGCATTCCCTCCCCAACAGGTGTACAAAGGACTCGACTATGAGGGGGTCATGGCGATGCTTCGCCATGGCCCTTTCTGTTTGTCCAAGACGGAACACATATCGGAGGATCCATTGCCACCTCGAAGAAGAGATTCCTCTCCTCCACAACAGACCCGCTCTACGGCAGGCCTCAAGGTTCTTTGGACCTGCGACAGCGTTCAAGATTGGATTGCACGGCTAACCTGGTCGCCAGACGGGCGGGAAATCGCGACCGCATCGCAGAAGCGAGGCGTCGACATCTGGGACTCACAATCGGGCAAACTGCGCTTAACCATACCGATTCACCGATTCCATACGTATTCTGCCGTCTGGTCGCCCGATGGCAAGACCTTGGCATCGTCCCACGACGACCGATTCATACGCCTCTGGAATCCAAAGAACGGCTCTCTAATTCGCGAGATCGAGGCGTACAACTCCGATGAGGCTAGCATCCAGGAAGAGCGCTATCGCGACCGGCACGAGAAATACAAGCTGCACTTCGCCCAAAAGACGGAGCAGACCACGAGCCCAAAGGCTGACACCGAGCCTCTTCTGTTTCCAAACTACGAGAGCGTTCGGACCCTTGCGTATTCGCCTGACGGGGAGCATCTCGCGTGGGGCTACGACTTCGGCGTTCGAATCTGGCACACGTCTTCAAACGAGCCCGCCATCCTGTTCCGTGAGCAAGATCGCGTAATCAGCCTCGCTTGGTCACCGCAAGGAAGGTTCATTGCGTCTACCTCCTACAACGAGTCTCTCTGTATTTTCGACACTAAAGATAGAACCCTTCGCCATCGTTTAGATGCGAGCTACGGATCAGGTCTGGCGTGGTCTCCCGACGGAAAACTCGTTGTCGCTGCCATCCGCTCCGACATCGGAGTATGGAGCGCGGAATCAGGCCAACTCGTAAGAGTTCTTGAGGGACATATGAGCCGGCCGCGAGCCCTAGCGTTTTCGTCAGATGGCGCACTGCTCTCCTCTAAGGGCGGCACTCGGCGCGCCACCCCCGTAGAATCTGGCAAGGCTAGGGATCGGTACGTTTCCGACAAAAAGGTTCTTATCTGGAGGACAGACACCTGGAACGTGTGTGGCTCACTGAGCGGACTTCCGGGAAACTATCTGCATTGTGGCCTTGCGTTCTCGCCCACATCCTCCCTGCTTGCCACGACCACTCTGGGTGACAAGGCTTTGCAGGTGTGGAGCTTCGATGAGAACCGACTACTAAAGGAGGCAGGGCAGGCTTGGGCTAACATATGTCGCCGCTGCGCGGCTGGTCCGCGTGACTTCTCATGAGTGCTTCCACCGTCAGGTCAAAGTCAAGAGCAGCGGACAGAGCCTGCCCTGAGCTTGTCGAAGGGAGTGTCCGCTCTACACAGGCTTTGGAGCTCAGACGATCGACCGGAAGAAAGCGAGGGGTCGGCGTCTGTGGTGCCCAACCTTCGACTCCGCGCGATTAGTGCACCGTCTGCGTCACCGACGCGGAACTCTCGCCGATGTTCGAGTCTCCGTTATAGGTTGCGGTGACGGTGGTTGAGCCTCCGGCGAGCGTGGAGGTTGTGAACTGGGCTTTGCCGCCAAGGAGTTGAGCCGTCCCCAGAACCGTCTGCCCCGCGGTGAAGGTTACCGGACCAGTCGGCTTGACGGTGGGTGAGGTAATTTTCGCGGTGAAGGTAACTGCCTGTCCGAGGCTTGATGGATTCGCGGACGAACTCAGCGTAGCCGAGCTGGTGGCTTGCCCTATCACCTGGCTCAGAACGGCGGATGTGCTGCTTGCGTTATTGGCGTCGCCCTCGTACACCGCAGTCAGCATGTAGGAATTGGCACTGAGGAGCGACTTGGTCAGCGTGGCAACACCGCTGGCGTTGAGCGTGGCTGCACCAATGGCTTGGCCATCCCACATAAGGTTCACTCTCCCGGTAGGCGGGGTGACGTATCCGAATGGGCTCGTCACCGCCGCCGTCCAGGTTACGGGCTGCCCATAAATCGAGGGGCTCAGGCTTGAGCTCAGGGATGTTGTCGTCGAGTCCCCGGTTACTACTTGGGTGACGACGTTGGAGTTACTCGGCAAATCGCCGAGTCCGGTCCCGGGAAATTGCGCCCGGATTTTGTGGGTTTTGGCCGTAAGCGAAGTATCGGCAAACGTTGCAATACAGGAGCTGAGATTCAGGGGCGCAGTTCCGATGACGGTGTTGCCGTCATAAAAGGTGATCTGCTCAGTACAACTCCCTTGCAGATGGTTGTCGCAGAGCTCGGGGGCATACACCTGTGCCGAAAACGTGGCTTGCTGTCCAACTACGGTCGGCGATCCCGAGGTCGTGAGCGTGGTGGTTGTCCTGCACCCTGACGTGGCCAGCGTAGTTTTCGATTGGAGAGGAAGCTTCCCGCTAGGCTCCGTCAGCGTCCCTTGCGAGCTGACGGTCTGGGTCACCGCGGCGAAGCTCTTAGCGATGTTCGAGTCTCCGTAGTACGTTGCAGTGACCGTGGTTGAGCCCACGGTTAGCGTAGAGGTTGTGAACTGGGCTTTGCCTCCGCTGAGTTGCGCGGTTCCGAGGACTGTCTTTCCGACTGCGAAGGTCACGGGGCCGGTTGGCTTGGCGGTCGGGGATGTAATTGTGGCGGTGAATGTGACGAGCTGACCTGAGGTCGATGGATTCGGCGATGAGGTGAGCGCGGCGGAGCTGGTGGCTTGGGTGACCACCTGGCTTACCACCGAGGAGGTGCTTCCCAGATTGCTCGCGTCTCCTACGTACACAGCGGTGAGCGGATAGGTATCGGCGTTCAGGTTGGACTTGGTGAGGGTCGCCACACCACTGGCGTTTAATGTGGCCGAACCGATGGTGTAGCTGCTCCACGTGAAATTCACTTTTCCGGTCGGCGGGACGGAGCCTGAGGTGGTGACCGTCGCTGTCCAGGTAACGGACTGGCCGTAGGCGCTCGGATTCAGGCTTGAGACGAGAGTCGTCGCGGTTGCGGACTTGGTGGTGGAATTCACAACCTGGCGGAGTCCGGGCGAGGTACTGGCCGCGAAGGTGGCGTCACCTGGGTAGCTGGCCGTGATGGTGTAGATGCCGGCCGCCAAAGAAGAAGTCGTCAGTGAGGCGGTGCCGGCACTGAGTGGCGCCGTGCCCAGAATCGACGAGCCGTTCTTGAATGTGATGGTCTCGCCATTGGGCGGAGCGCCGGCGCTCGAACTCACAGCGGCGGTGAAGGTGACGGCCTGACCGACGACCGAAGGATTGAGTGAGGACGTAATTGAGGTAGATGTTTCCGTCGAACCTGCTGTGACGTTGATCAGGACACCTACGAGTCCCTCGACCGGCGAGGATGCATTCGTGTTCACCGCGAGAATGTCGAGCTTACCGTCGCGGTTAACATCTGCCGTGCCAACCCAAGTACTACCCTTGCCGCCTGGGTCGTAGGAGATTTTCGGCTGAAAGGTCCCGTCCCCGTTGCCCGTGAAAACAGAAATGGCACCGTCAATTGCACACTTAGTGGAACATTGACTAATTGCTACCAAGTCTGGGATAGCATCGCCATTTAGGTCTCCTGCGGCTAACGCCATAGTTCCGGCTGCGCCGGTGGTATAAGTGACCACCGACTGAAAGGTTCCATCGCCGTTGCCCAAGAGCANNNNAAGGTTCCATTACCGTTGCCCAGCATTACCGAGAATATGCCCCCATTGAACGCGCCCCCGCCGTTTAATACGAGATCGAGTTTGCCGTCACCGTTGAGATCGGCAACAACCAGCACATCGTCGAAAGAAGGAGCGTCATAG
>PMUM01000416.1 GCA_003166855.1 Acidobacteriaceae bacterium
GATCGAGTGATTTCCGAACCACACAAAACCGATCACTACGTAAAAGAGGACAAGGAGCGGCCACGCTGCCGCCGGCTTCAGTGCGTGCGCGATCAACAATCCGACCGTGGACACAACCAGCATGAAAACCATGATGCCCAGTCCCAGTTCCAGAGCGCCTTCGCGGGACGTGTAGCGATTGGGCTGCCAGTTGACGTCGAAGTGCACCGCCATTCGCGTCGGCAACCGGTCCCAGTTGCGCCAGTAGCTCAGCGCTGTGATGGGCAGCGCCACCCACATCAGGGCGACCAGCATCTTGTAGTAAAGTCCGTTCATAAACTCTCCGCGCTCCAAGCTCCGTTTAGCGATCAACGCTCCAGCGAATTGCCGGCGGTCGTTTCGTCCTCGCCCGACATTTCGCTCCACAAACGAACGTAAGCAATTCCCTTGTCGTAGCGCGTGACTACCACCTCAGTGCCCTTGGCAATCGCGCTACCATCTTCGCTACGGGCGCCGCATACGCGGCGCGTCCCGACTTGCGAGTAAATGATTTCGCCCGTGCCACCTTCGCGGATGGAAACCGACAGCCGGCCAAGGACTCCGACCATCTCGTAGTCAGCGGGATCCATGTTCTCCTCGTCGGAAATCAGCACTCGGCTCAGGAACAGGAAAATGATTCCGCCCCCGATCAGGCCGCTACCCACCGACAAAAGCAACCCCAAGCCAACCCACACCGAAGAGAAGCGCGTCAGCAAATATCCCGTGCCGCCAAACCAGGCCAGGAACGCGGCCAACGACGGCGGATTGAACGGCGAAACGCTGCTGCCGCGTGACGCCTGATGCGCGCCCGGAGCGTGCGTCGCTGCCGGGCCGTGTGCCACTGCCGGCGCGTGTCCACCCGCAACCGGAGCGTGCCCCATGGGCGCGTGCCCTGCCGGCAAGTGCGGGACACCGTGCCCATGAAAGTGCGGCAGATGCAAACGTCCGAAGCGTGCTCCTCCAAACACAAACGAAAAAAAGCTGAAGCAGAAGCCGACCGCGAAACAGATCAGATAAAAATCAGACCAGCTGAAACCTGTCGACGTCATCGGATTCGCCTCCCTTCCACATTCATCTCTCCGCGTGATGTGCGGCGATGGTTGCCAATGCCGGCCGAGAGTTCGGGCCGCAGCGCCTCCAGCAGGCGGTCGGCCAGTCCCGGCGTGTCGAGGATCGCGCCCAAGAGCAGAAAACTCCGGCGCGTGTCTTTTTCGCGAGCCGCCTTGATCAGCACCTTGCTGACTTCCGGATCGCTGGCGAATTTCTCCGAACCCTGAAGCAACCAGACGTCGAGCTGACCCTCCGTCGTGCGCAGGTCAGATGTCAGTTCGGCGTGGTAGCCGTCGGGGTCGTCCACGAGAAAGCCGGGATGCACCTTGAAAAACTTCGCCAGCAGCGCGCGCGACGACTGAGTCATGTGCGGGCGCGCTCCGTTTTCGATCTGCGAGAGATACGACTGGCTGATGGTGTTGCCCTTGCCCAGTTCTTCCCGGATGGCGCGCACCAGTTCAAGCTGCGTCATGGGACGCCCGAGACCGCGCAACGAGCCTTCGACTTCGCGCAGGTACCGAATTTTCTCGCCCAGCTTCACCGGTCACGCCCCTAAGGTGTATCTCAATACGCAATAGTTATATTGCAATTTGCGATGCATGTCAAGAGTGGAATCTGGCGCGTTTTCAGAGGCTTACGAATGTGGGAACGGGCCGAACGACTACGAAAGCAAACGCCCCCGGCTGGCCCGGAGGCGTTGCGACTGCGCTCCCTTCTTCCTGACGAAATGGAAACCCGCTTACTGCTTGCGCCCGTTGTGTTTGTCGCGGTAGATCTGGCGCGACTGCCGGTTCTGCTGGCGGTTGACCTGCTGCTTTTCCTGCGCCGTCAACTTGCCACCGTTGGCAGCGCGGTCGTTGCGCACTTCCTTGTTGATCTTCGCTTCGTTCTTTTCCAGGTGAGCAGTTTCCCCGGCGGTCAACTGTCCGCTCTTGACGCCCTGCGCGATGCGGTCCTGCTGATTTTCGGCGCGCTGGCCAACTTCGCTCTTCGGGGCCGTGTTCTGCACTGCGGAGTTGTGCTTGTCCTGATAGATCTGCTTGGAGAGCTGATTCTGCTGCTGGTTCAGCGTGGTCTTGTCAGCCGCGGTCAGCTTGCCGTTATCGAGCGAGCGCATGTCCTTTTCTTCATGATTCAGGCTGGACTCTTTCTTTTCGATGTTCGCCGTCTCGCCTGCCGTCAACTGGCCGCTCTTTACGCCGTTGGCGATGCGGTCCTGCTGGTTCTCTTTTCGGTCTTGAATGCTCTCGCCGGTGACCGGCGAGGGGTTGGTCGTTTGGGCCACAACTGGCAGCGCAAGGATCGCGAGCGCTGTGCTCAGAAACGTGATCTTGATCGTGCTCTTCATTGGAACTCTCCCGATGGTCTAATTTGGAAATCTCTCTTAGAACTTTGTGGCCACGGGAGAAGAAACCCAGAGTGTCAAGAAATGTTGCGAGTTTTTATGTGGCCTAGCGTCAAGCGCTTACAGGCCAAATGGGCCGACTGGAGCGGGTTTCAGGCGAAACAGGGCGAGCGGATATCTTGCTACAGTCCGGCTTCGATGCGAGAGCGGGGGTCCAAGTAGTCGCGCAGCGCGTCGCCGATGAAGTTGAGGCGTCTTGCGGGCGTGAGCGAAGCGGGAGCCCGCAGCCGAAATCCTGAGCGGAGCGAAGGATCTCTTACAGTCCTGCTTCGATGCGGGAGCGCGGATCCAAGTAATCGCGCAGCGCGTCGCCGATGAAGTTGAAACTCAGCACGGCCAGCATCACAGCGAGCGCGGGAAACAGCACGAGGTGTGGCGCGTCGAACAGATGGGCACGGCCATCGTTGAGCATGGCTCCCCAGCTGGCGGTCGGTGGCGGGACGCCGAGTCCGAGAAAACTCATGGTGGCTTCGGCGAGAATTGCCCCGGCCATTCCGATCGCGGCCTGAACGACCACGGGCTGAATAATGTTGGGCAGGATGTGCCGAACGATGATGCGCAGGTCACTGGCTCCGAGAGCACGGGCGGCTTCCACGAATTCGCGTTCACGCGCGGCGAGAACTTGTCCTCGAACGAGGCGCGCATACCCAACCCATCCGCCCAGAGATAGCGCGAGAACCAGATTGAAGATGCCGGGACCGCGGAAGGCGATGAAAGCGATCGCCAGCAGAATTCCGGGGAATGACAGAAATGCGTTCATCAAGACGACGTTGACGAAGCGGTCGATGCCGCCTCCGTAGTATCCGGCGATGGAACCGATGATGAGTCCAAGGGCGAGCGAAGTGAGGACAACGCACGTGCCGACCAGCATGGAGATGCGCGCTCCGTGGATGACTCGCGAGAGGATGTCGCGGCCCAGTTCGTCGGTGCCGAACCAGTGGGCCGATGATGGGGAGTCCAGCCGGGCGGGCAAATGGATCGAGGCCGGGTCCTGCGGCGCAATCCAGGGCGCGAAAAGGGCAAAGATGACGAAGATGATGACCAGTACTACGCCAATGGCCGCCAGCGGATTGTGACGCGCATTTCCGGCAAGCTTACGGCGCAACGAGATGGCGGCGGTGGACATGAATTCAGATGAACCTACCATATCTCAAGGCGGATTTTGCGGAAGTGGTGAATCAGTTCAAAATCGGCCCGATTCGTAGTGATCAGACGTGCGCCATGGGAGCGAGCGGTGAGTGCAATCAGCACGTCGAAGTGCAGATCACGCAGTTTGCCTGGTGTGAAACCGCGAGCGGCATGAACTCTTGCCAGGATATCGCCCGACTCCAGCCAATTTTTTTCCGTGGGAGTCAGAATTGGATGATTTCTCGCCAGAGTGCGGAGGAATTCGCGCTCGGCAATTTTGGTAGCACCACGCCACAACTCCGCCAAGACAACGGAAGAGGTTCGGATCAATCCGGTGACCGATCGGATTCTCTCCTGATGACGTCCCGTTCGCAGGTCATCGACAAGGACGGAAGTGTCGAAGAGGACGAAGTCACTCATTCCTCACTTCTCATCGGATCCGGCAAACTTCAGCTTGCCCGCGTTCTTCTTCATCAAGTCTTTGAAGCGCTTGAGCGCGACGATCTCGCGCAACGCGACGTGAACGGCTTCGGTGCGGGATTTCGCTCCCAGGACTTTCACGGCCTCGTCTGCCAGGTCAGTATCGAGACGGATGGATGTCATGGTTACGGCCATTTAGTGACTCCTCGTATATATACATATTAATACACTTGTATATACATTGCAAGCGATCGATGGACGAAGAGTTGCGCAATCCATCGGAGGGCTGAGATGATCGAGCCATGCGCAGCCTGCCTTTCGTTACAGCAATGATGTTCCTCTCAGTCAGCCTGTTCGCGCAAAAGCCCGCATGGCAGCCCGCCCCCGGTCATCTGACTTTAGACCTCTGGCCGCACGGCGCGCCTGCCGCCGCGGCGACTTCCGCCGAGGTCGACGCCACAACCGCCAAGGATCGTTTGGTCGCTGGCAAGCCGGTCATCCGCCTGGGCAATGTGTCGACGCCCACGCTTACGGTTTACGCACCAAAGCAGAAGAACACCGGCGCCGCGATTGTCGTCTTCCCGGGCGGCGCATATCACATTCTGGCCATCGATCTCGAAGGCACCGAGGTGTGCGACTGGCTTAATTCGGCCGGCATTACGTGCGTTCTGGTCAAATACCGAGTGCCAGACTCGGGGCCTTATCCCAAATCCTCGGCCGCGCTTCAGGATGCGCAACGTGCGCTTGGGATCGTGCGGGCTCACGCGACAGAGTGGCACATTGATCCGGCGCGAATCGGAGTACTAGGATTCTCCGCCGGAGCCCATCTTTCAGCAGCTCTCAGCACGCACTTCGAGCAGCGCCTGTACGAACCCGTCGACGACGCGGACAAAGTCAGCTGTCGTCCCGATTTCGCAGTGATTGTTTATCCCGGCTATCTCGCTCTCTCAGAGCAGAACTTTGCCCCCAACGCCGAGATTCACGTCACCAGCCAGACCCCGCCGTCTTTCATTGTTCAGGCTGAGGACGATCCCGTGCATGTTGAAAATTCCACCGTCTACTTCCTCGCTCTGAAGAATGCAAAGGTTCCGGCGGAGATGCACCTCTACGCCAACGGCGGGCACGGCTATGGACTGCGGCGCACGGAGCTTCCGATCACGGAGTGGCCGAAGCTGGTGGAGACGTGGCTCCAGACGATCAAAGTCGTGGGCGGCCCCATAGGGGTTAGGGCTCAACAACCCACCATCCGCGAGCAGCGGGCACCCGGCGGGCCTGAATTATTCTTACGGCCCTTGCTCGTCCTCGACCATCTCGAACTTGTCGTACGCGGCACGCGCCTTGGTGATTTTCACTTCTCCTGCCAGCGATCCTAATGCCGACACGATCTGCGCGTTCGAGACAGAGCACCGCTGTCCCTTGATGACTTCCGCGAGCCGCAGGTTGTCGCCAAAGGGCACAAAGTACAAACCGGCGTCCTCGTTCTCTAGAGGGCTCCACACTCGGATTTCCTTTTCATAGATCCAGTGCTCGAACTTTGTAAATATGGCGCCGCGCGCGAAGGCATCGTGCTCCGACTCCGACATTTCCTCGAAATTGTTAGGAAAAGGCAAAGGCTTCGAGAGATATTTCACGCGGCCGGTGTTACTCTTTGGATCCTCGTTCATCTCTGGAATCTCGAAGCCAAGACAGAGCCCCTTGTGCTTATCGCTGTAGCGAGCCCAAATGACGGGATTCTTCCAGTCGGCGCTGAAACATAGCAAGCCTCGTTTCTTATCGATGTCTTCCCTGGTCTTTAGAAATGTCATGCGAAGGACAAAGTCCGTAAGGTCATACGGCGTTAACTCGAACGGGTCGTTAAGATCGGCGACGCGCGATTGCTTCAGCCGTCTCCTCTGTATGGTGTCTAGGCCGTATTTGGCATCTAGAAATTTGCATGCACGCATAAATGCGAGTGTTAGGACGCTGCTACTGCCGAATCCTCGGGTTCGCCACAGAGTACAGCACGTCGGTCAAGAAGTTCACGGCGACATACGTCAATCCGATCGTGAGGATGCAGCCCTGCACCAGGAAATAATCGCGAGCCGAGATGGCGTCGACGGTGAGGCGTCCGATGCCCGGCCAGGAGAAAATCTTTTCGGTGACGATAGCACCTGCGAGTAACGCGCCGAACTGCAGGCCCAAGACCGTCAACACAGGGATCATGGCGTTGCGCAGGGCGTGTCGATAGACGACCGTGCGCTCGGGCAAGCCTTTGGCGCGGGCAGTGCGGATGTAGTCCTGGCTGAGTTCTTCGAGCATAGAGGTGCGCACCATGCGGGTGAGGATGGCGGCGAGAGCGCTGCCCATCGTGAGCGCGGGCAGGACGAGGTTGGCGAACGAGCCAGCGCCTGAGACGGGAAGCCATCCGAGCTTGATGGCAAAGAGCAGGATAAGGATGGGGCCGAGTGCAAAGTTGGGGAATGACAGGCCGAAGAGGCTGACGACGGAGAGCAGACGGTCGTCCCAGCGGTTGCGGCGGCGGGCCGATCGGACTCCGGCGGGGATGGAGAGCAGGATCGCCACGAATAGCGATGCCAGCGTGAGCCGCAGCGTGTAGGGATAGCGCTGGGCGATCAGCTTCGTGACAGTTTGGTTGTAGCGGATGGAACGCCCCAGGTCGCCGTGCAGCACGCCTTTCCAGTAGTGGAAGTACTGTTCGCCGAGAGGGGCGTCGAGCCCGTAGGCGTGGCGCGTGGCAGCGATGTCAGAGGCCGGGGCGCCCTCGCCAAGCATCTGCGCGATGGGGTCTCCGGGGACCAGGTGGATTAGCAGGAAGACCAGGCTCACGACCAGCCAGATGACAGGCAGTGTGTAGAGGACGCGTTGGAGTAGGCGGGAAAGCATCAGTCGTCAGTCGTCTCTCAGTTCTCAGTTGTTAGTTCACGTTGTCATCCTGAGCGGAGCGAGCTCGAATGAGCTCGCGGAGTCGAAGGATCCCTATCCGCGGGCATCCCGCTTTGTGTCTCAGGGAGTTCTCTCTACACATTCCGAATGCGCATAGAGAACTCCCTGATGCAGCAGTACACGACAACGGATGGCGTGGGGATCCTTCGACTGCGCGCGAGGACTCGCTTCGCTCGCCGTCGTGCTCCGCAGGATGACAAGCGTCTGGGGTCTCACAAACAACAGGCATCTATCAATCTCCACCTTGCTTCGCCGCTTCAGCTTCGCCTTCGACCTTCGCGGTTTTCTCGATTCTCACTCTCGCGATGCGGTGGCCTTCCAGTTCTTCCACTGTGTAGCGGCGGCCTTCATATTCGAAAGAGTCGCGTAGAGCCGGAATCCTCTGCAGCCGAGCCAGGATGAATCCCGCCAGGGTTTCAAAACCTGCATCTCGCGGTAAGGTCAGGCCATACTCTGCCTCGAGATCACGGATGTTGACCGAGCCTTCGAGCACCACAACCGATTCATCTTCCAGCGCGGGCTCACTGGGCGAAACATCGAATTCATCCTCGATGTTGCCGACCAACTGCTCCAGAATGTCCTCGACCGTGATTACGCCGGCGGTCGATCCGAATTCGTCGACGACCACCGCAAGATGGCGACGGCGGTCTTTGAACTCGGCCAACAGTTCCGCCAGAACCTTGGTTTCGGGAACAACCAGTACGTCGTGCATGATCTGGCCAATCTGCATGCGCGAGATGCGCGTCGACGTCGACTGGCCGAGATTGCTCAGGCGCAGCCGCATCCAGCGCATGAGGTCTTTGTAGTAGAGCACGCCAACAATATGCTCGGGGCCGCGCTGCGGATCGTAGACCGGGATGCGCGAGTGCTGGCCTTCGACGACGCGAGCCAGAGCATCGTCGAGCTGGAGGTCAGAAGGCAGCGAAAAAATATCAGGCCGCGCCACCATGACCTCGCGTACCGTAATGCTGTCGAGTTCGATGGCGCTGTGGATCATCTCTTCCTGGAACTCGGGGATCTGACCGAACTGGCGGCTGGCGGTGACGATGAGCTT
>PMUM01000409.1 GCA_003166855.1 Acidobacteriaceae bacterium
TCGATCATTTCCTGTTTTCCAAGGCACAGGCCCACATACGGACAGGTGCTACAAGGGTTCTGGGGAAAGCGGATACCGCTATGGGCTGGAAAGTCTGCCGATTCGATTCTTCGGATCATGCCTTCCACCAGGCGGCCAAACTCCTGACGTTGTTCGTCAGTGATCGTGGTGCGCAGGTACTGGACCTCGACTAGGCTCTTGCGGACGAAGACCACCTGAGCGACGTCCGCAATACCCGTAATCCACGAGTAGCAGACCAGTTGCGGATCCAGGGAAAGCAATCCTTCAGGTTCTTCCGGGTATCGGCTGGAAGACGTCTTCCACTCGAGCAGACAGCGCATGCCGTCGAGGCTCCCAATGGCATCGATATAGGCGACGAAGTCATTTTTTTCGCCTACGGGCCGGGTGAACTTGATCTGCAGGTTGCGCTCAGGCTGGAGGACGTGAACCCGATTGTCCTGGCAGAACCGGTTCAAGAGCATCAGTCCTTGGCGGAGCATGCGATCCCAGGAGTCTCGGCTGGAGTAGTGCAAATCCTGGCTCTGACATGCTGACCACTCAGAAAACAGGACTGCTCCGGGATCTTCGCGACGAAAGAGCGCCCCCAGAGCTGTCTCGAAGGCGCGACCGAACAGCATCGCCGCCCGGGTGTCCTTCTCCTTCCAGCCGTCGAGGTAGCGATGCCGGTACCGCCGCGGGCAGGTGAGGTACTGGCTGATCTGCGTGTAGCTATAGGTCATCAGGCCACCTGAGGGTTGTCCAGATTCGCGGGCGAGAGCTCTTCCCAACGGCCGGCGGGTGCAAAGCCGTCGAGCCGGAGCAGGGAAGCGCCGTTGAAGACGATGTGGCTGATCTTGACGACTCCCTTCAGACCTACGAGTTGGGTCTCGTCGACTTCGTCGCGGCCGAGGAGTTCGGTGTCATAGCCAAAGTCGCGCAGGAACCAGTTGAGCTTCCACAGGGCTTTCGGGCTGCAATAGAGCCGGCTCGAGAGGACGTGGCCTGCGAACCGGCTGGGTTCAAGAATGACAAGCGTCAGTGTGTAATAGGGCTTCTGTGCCTGCCGCTGAAAGCGCACTCGCTGCACCCGGACGAGGAAGACACCATCTGGAATCTGGTCGGCAGCACAGCGATCGGCGGCGTGGAGGCCGGAAATCTGGCGTTTCATGCGGCACCTTCTTCTTGCTTTGCGGGATAGCTGTTGAGCTGGCAGAGCAGGCCATTGCGGTCCTTCTCGGCCCAGTCGGCCAGGTGCGCGACAAACGCCTCTACTTGCTCGCGAGTAGCGTCGCGCAGGGCCTTGACCCCGCAGAAGTCGGTGGCGTAGGCCTTGACCAAATTGGCATCGAGTTGATGCTGCCGAATCGTCTGACAGAGTCGATCGCGAACCGAACGACCGCCATTTCCGCTGGCCGGTTGCGGAGGCAGCTTCTTCGACGCCTGAGATGCCTCGTGATGCCGCTCGGCTGCACCGATTTCCTCAACGGAGCAGATGCCGATTCCGTAGGCTTTGCGCAGGGCGCGGTTGACGGCCCTCGTCTCCGCCACGCGCATTTCGGCACCGTGAACTAGGAATGAGACATTAGAAGGATCCGCATCACCATAGCCGACAAAGCCGCGACACGCCCTGGACTTATAGACCGTTGCTTCGAAGGCCCAGCGTTGTGTTTGGGGATTGCAGAATTCCTGAATGAGTCTGGTATGGATCCCCACGCAGCGACTTCGACGAGCAAGTCGTATGAGTCCGGTATTGGTCACGTACCATCCACGCTCCAGCCAGATGAGATCGCCGTTTGCGATCGAGAATTGATGCTCGTTGGTAAGAGACCTAAGCATTTGACGACCCGGTCGGCCCAACAGTTGGTGCCATCGAGATCGAGCTAATCGCACGTTGTTTCGCAGCAGGTTATCGATCATAGCCAACCTCCAGACATACAATCACATACATTGTATTAGAAAAGAAGAATTGAGTCAACAACTAAACAATTAACAAGAACGACTTTTCTTCATACAATCTCTCTATCATGAAGAAGAATGCTCCCCTGGCTTTCCGAATTCCGGACGGGCTTAAGAAAAATCTTGAGCAAATCGCGCATCGAGAAGCGCGGAGCATCTCTCAGATCTGCGAGATCCTTTTGACGATTGGAGTGGAGGCCTACACCAAAGAAGGGGCCAAATACCTACAGTCGTATCTCAGGCACGGCAAAGAAGGATGAAACGCGAAACAGGGAGCGAATGCATAGCTCTATGACCCTCTGGAAAGGAGTCTTAGCAATGGCCGTGTGCCAAAACGTCAACTCTCCCTAAGCAGACCTTCGATCGTGCAGCCGAGATAGTGGCCTGATGAACGTCCATGCCGATATACTTTTCTTGACTCATAAAGGCGCTCACTTTCGCCTGATTGAACGGAATGCCATCGATCTAGGCCAACATCGTGGTTACTTCGATCTCTATGGCCGCTGGCAGGGCCTGCAACTGGTGATGGACGATCGCGGCGGATACAGCACGACCTTTCGCTCCGGCCTGTGGCCGGAACACGCATCGTGACCTTCGACTGGGGCTTTTACTCCGATTTCAAGTCCTCATGCGCCACAGCGAAGATTGCTCCGCCGCATCCATGGACCTGAAGGGCCGACTCGAGAAGGTGGAGGAGTTGTTGGCCCGACTCAAGGCAGAGGACGATCTGAAAGCGCCCCCGAATAGACGAGCGGCGTGATCTCCGATGCGCCCCTGGTCAAACCTAAAGGGCCACGCAAAGCCATGAGGTGTACCGGTGTGATAATGGCTGTAAGCTCAGTCAATCATGGCTTAGGATGGCTCAAGCAGTGAGTTGTGCATCAAGCCATCGAGCGATCGGAGCGCAAAGAGCGAAATCGCCGGTGCGCTACAGGGGCACTTCAATCAGGGTTGGTCCTTCCCCTTCCAGTCCCGCCCGTAACGCCTTCCCGAATGCTTCCAGCGAACTGACCCGGATGCCGGGCACTCCCATCCCTTTCGCCAACTGTACCCAATCGAGGTCGGGGCGGCCGATCTCGAACATATCCAAAGCCCGCGGGCCCGGGCTTCCTATTCCCAGATAAGAGAACTCACGCTTGAGGACGGCGTAGTCACGGTTGGCGAAAACCACCGTGGTGACGTTGAGGCCCTCGCGTGCCATCGTCCACAACGCCTGGAGTGTGTACATGCCGCTGCCGTCGGCGGTCAGGCACAAAACCTTCCGGTCGGGGCAGGCAACGGAAGCGCCCACCGCCAGAGGCAAGGCAATTCCGATCGAGCCTCCCGTGTTGCCCAGCCAGTCGTGCGGCGGAGCGCCTTTTGTGGCCGCCATCAATCCGCGGCCTGAGGTCATGGACTCGTCGACCACGATGAGGTTTTCGGGTAGAAGCGCCCCGACGGCTGCTGCGATTCCCGGGAGCGTGATTTCTCCACTGGGCATCGGCGGTCGCTCCGCGATTTCTGCGGCGGGTGCGTCGCCCGGCGCCGACAAGGCCTCCGCGAGCGCCTCGAGCGCGCCCACATAATCCTCGCCAGGGATCGCCAGTCGATGGATCTCACACCCCGGCGAAGTGAATGCGCTATTCTTTTCCGGATAAGCGAAGTATGCGACCGAAGCCCGAGTGCCCACCAGAATCAACTGGCGAAATTCCTTGAACTGTTCGATCCCTTGTTCCAGCACGTATTGAACCCGATCGACTCTCGGAATCCCCACGCCGCGTTGCAAACGAGTGATGGGATATGGAGCTAACAGCTTCGCTCCGGTCGCTGCGGCGATGCGTCCGGCTGTAGCCAGCCCGTTTCCATACAACCCATTCCCGCCAATCAGGATCGCGGTCGGCAGTCCGGATCGCAGCATGGCGGCAGCTCGCTCCACAGTTGCAGTCGATGATAGTGGCGGTCTGGATAAAATGGGGAGCGCGGCAACGGTTCCGCCCTCGCCCCATGCGACGTCAGCGGGAACGATCAGTGTTGCAATTTGGCCAGGCGCGGTGCGAGCGGCAACAATCGCCTCGACTGCGTCAGCGCCCAGGCCAGCTGCACCGGCAGATGTCCGCAACCATTTGGAATGCGGCCGTGCGATCGCTTCGATGTCAGAGGTAAGCGGCGTATCGAGCGGCAAATGAGACGTGGCATGCTGGCCGACGAGGTTGACGATGGGCACGTGTGCCCGGCGGGCATTGTGCAGATTTGCGAGACCGTTGGCGAGACCAGGGCCGAGATGCAGGAGAGTGCATGCCGGTTTTTCAGCCATGCGCGCATAGCCGTCCGCGGCGCCGGTGACCACACCTTCGAACAGGCCGAGTAAGCAGCGTATTTCCGGCAGTCGGTCGAGGGCCGCGACAAGATGAATCTCAGAGGTGCCGGGATTTGCGAAGCACGTTTCCACCCCGCCCGCTGCCAGGGAACGAACCAAACTTTCTGCACCGTTCATCTGTTTCGACGACTCGATTCTTCCCGTGCCTGAAGGATCGGCGGGACGCTAATTGTACGGTGGTGACGATTACGCAACAACCCAAAACTCGGCCCTGGTCCGGCGAGCCTCCAGTACTGGCGTCACCTAAGTTCTCGAGCGACGGATACAGCGCTTCTCGCAGAGGTCACTACCATTGACTGGATCCGCGCCGGTCTAGGTAAACGCCTCGGTCAGAATGCGA
>PMUM01000253.1 GCA_003166855.1 Acidobacteriaceae bacterium
TTCGTCACCGCCATCATGCTCAGATATCCGCCGTAGCTTCCGCCCATCACCGCGATCTTCTTCGGATCGAGATGTCCCGTCTGCTTGATCCAGTCGACGCCCGCCAGCACGTCCTGCAAATCGCCGCCGCCCATGTCGAACAGATTGGCCTGCTGGAATTCCTTGCCGTAGCCCGTGGATCCGCGGTAGTTAGGCGCCAGCACCATGTATCCCTGATTGGCGGCGAACTGCACGAAGCGGTTAAAGGAATTCATGCTCTGCGCCGTCGGTCCGCCGTGAATGTACACGATCGCTGCATTCTGCCC
This sequence comes from Acidobacteriaceae bacterium, assembly GCA_003166855.1. Classification (GTDB taxonomy): domain Bacteria; phylum Acidobacteriota; class Terriglobia; order Terriglobales; family Acidobacteriaceae; genus Sulfotelmatobacter. Next base: position 306 of record PMUM01000253.1, read on the forward strand.
GTTGCGTGCCATGTTGAACGGCACGTAAAGAAATGCAGAGATGGTCCACTTGCCGTCGCGGCTGGGATAGTGCACCAAATACGGCTCTACCATATCCTCCGACCGCACGCCCGCAACCAGCGAATGCGTAATCTGCAGCGACTCGCTCGTGGCAAGGTTGTGGACCCACAGATCTCCAGGAGCAGTCGGCCCGTTGTGGTTATAGAGCAGCCGCTGCCCGTCCGGACTGAACGCGGAATGCCCGCCCGTAGGTTCGTTCACGCCTTTCGGGATTGGAAGAACGGCAGACTTTCCCGTCGCCAGATCATGCAGGTAGATGTCTTCGTTTCCGTCGACATTGGCACTGAACGTAATGCGCTTGCCGTCGGGCGAGAACTCGCCTCCGCGAATCTCCCACTTGTCTTTGGTGAGCCACTGGACCCCGCCAGCTTGAATTCCAGTCCTTTTGCCCATGATCGCCGCAGGGAAGAGGCCGATGTTGTCGTACCCGTTCGCCGCGTTGGAAGTGACCAAGATTCGCGGAAAGCCGTCTATGGGCGCCGGGGAAATATCGTTTGCAAAATAAAGCTGCTCCCCCTTGTGCGGCGTGAACAATACACTTTCGGCGCTTTCGACATTGGCGATGAAGACGTTCGAATCAGTCTCCTTTGCCTGCTCCTGGGTATAGACAATGAATTTTCCATCCTTCGACCAGATGGGATTCATGTTCCGCTTATCTTGCGGCGTATTCGTGGTGAGGTGCTTCACCTCGCGCATCACCATGTCGTAGATGTCGATCTCATAGGCCGCCGAAGTCTTCGGCTTCACTTCATACGCCAGATAGCGCCCATCCGGCGACCAAGTCGGATTCAATTCCGCAATCTCACGCGTCTGCGTAAGATTCACGACCTTGCCGGTCTTCGGCGACACAAGAAAGATGTCCCACTGCTCGTCGCCGTCATAGTCGGACTGGTAGGCGATCCATTTCCCGTCAGGCGACCACGCCGGCGCCGTCTGCCGCTGGTCACTCACCGTCAACTGCACCGGCCATCCACCCTCAGACGGAACGAGCCACAGATTGTTCCGTCCGCTCATATTCGAGATAAACGCGACGCTCATGCCATCGGGAGACCAGGTCGCCCGCCCCACCTGCCGCGTCATGTAAAGCTTCTCAATCGTCAGGCTGCGCGGCTCGACCTGCGCGTTCGGCTTCGATGAAATCTGCTTCGGATCGGTAAGAGCCTGCGGCGCGGGCAAGGTCTGGGCGGCGGTTTCAGCGACGAGTGTGCTCATAACGGTACTCATAACTATGACGATAGCAAAGAGTGCGCAGCGGCGCATGGCGCGGATCCTCAAGGTAAGGTAAAAAAGAGAGTCTAGCAGAGGCGCCTTCTGGCGGGTCCGCGCCCCATGCTGACTGGATCCTCCAATTCATGAATACTTCCAGGCCTCGTCGCATTCCTCTGATCATCCTTCTGTGTGCCGCACTCGCGCTGGGATCGTCAGTCTCTCGTGCTCAAGACACTCCCCTGCTCCATCACATCGCCATCGAAGGCGACCACTTCGCTCTCGACGGCAAGCCTCTGCAAATCATCTCCGGCGAACTGCACTACGAGCGCATCCCGCGCGAATACTGGCGAGATCGCCTCAAGAAAGCGCGCGCCATGGGCCTGAACACGATCTCGACTTATGTTTTTTGGAACGTGCACGAACCCAAGCCCGGAGTCTACGACTTCAGCGGATCGCTCGACGTGGCCGCCTTTGTCCGCACTGCGCAGGAAGAAGGACTCTACGTCATCCTGCGCCCCGGCCCTTACGCCTGCGCCGAGTGGGATCTGGGTGGCCTGCCTGCGTGGCTTCTCGCCGACCCCAACATTGTTCTGCGCAGCGCCGACGAAAAATTCTTGGCCCCGGCGGAACGTTGGCCGCTGAGGCTGGGCAGGGAACTCGCCCCGCTGCAGATCACGCATGGCGGACCCATCATCGCTGTACAAGTCGAAAACGAATACGGTTCCTTCGGCAACGATCACGAGTACATGAAACGTATTCTCGCCGCGCTGCGGAACGCAGGCCTCGGCGAAGTCCTGCTCTATACCGCCGACGGAGGCGACGAACTCCCCGCCGGAACTCTCCCCGACATTCACGCTGTCGTGAACTTCGGCCCGGGCGAAGCGAAAGAGGAATTTGCGAAGCTGCAGAAGTTCCGCCCGGGCCGCCCCATGATGAGCGGCGAGTACTGGGACGGATGGTTCGACCATTGGGGCGAGAAACACCAGACAACCGACGCCCCCCAGCAGGCGCAGGAACTCGACTGGATCCTCAGCCAGGGATATTCGATCAACCTCTACATGTTCCACGGAGGCACGAGCTTCGGTTTCATGAACGGCGCTAACTGGCAGAAAGTCTACGAGCCGGATGTCACCAGCTATGACTACGACTCTCCAGTGAGCGAGTCCGGCGCGCTGACGAAAAAGTATTTCGCCTTCCGCGACGTGATCGCGAAGCATCGCCCGGGAGTGATGATCCCCGATTCCCCTGCGCCGCTGCCCGTGATCGAAGTCCCGGAATTCGAGTTGGCAGAAAGCGCGCCGCTGTGGTCGAACCTGCCGACTCCGATCAGCGTGGAAAGGCCGCGCAGCATGGAAACATTCGGCGAGTCCTATGGATACATCCTCTATCGCACAAAGATTAAGGAGCCCCTCACCGCCGAGCTGCAGGTTCACGAACTCCGCAGCTACGCCCGAATCTTCGTCAACGGAAAACTCGCTGGCACACTCGACCGCCGCAAGAAACAGGATCGGCTGCGCATCGAAGCCAAAGCAGACTCTACCCTCGACATCCTCGTCGAGGGCACTGGCCGCATCAACTTCACCACCGAGTTGCGCAACGAGCGGCAGGGAATCAACGGTTCGGTGACCCTCGCCAGGAAGGAGTTCTCAGATTGGCAAGTCTTCCTCTTGCCGATGGACGATCTCTCGAAACTCCGGTTTTCAAAGGCGAGGGCCGACAGCTCGCGAGGACCTGCGTTTTACCGCGGCCAATTTGATCTCCACGATATCGGCGACACTTTTCTGGACACCCGAGGCTGGGGCAAAGGCGCCGTCTGGATCAACGGCCACGCCCTCGGCCGCTTCTGGAATCTAGGCCCGCAACAGACTCTGTACGTCCCCGCACCCTGGCTCCGAAAGGGCGTCAACGATGTGGTCGTGTTTACTCAGGACAAGCCGGAGACCCAGCGGCTTCGCGGATTGCGCGCGCCAATACTAGATGAATTGGGAGCGGAATAAATCAGGCTCTAACCAGAAGAGGACCCAGAGTTCAATTAGCTTCCTCCTCTGTGTCCTCCGTGTCCTCCGTGGTTGAATCTAGACCTTGGCGTTCTTATGCATCTCCACCGTGCTCCACGTCTTATCCCCGGCGTGGCACAAGTTCTCCAGCGCGCAATCCGCACACTTGGGCTTGCGTGCGATGCACAACTTCCGCCCGTGCCAAATGATCTGATGCGAAAACAGAATCCACTTCTCCCGCGGGATGATCTTCATCAGATCCTGCTCGATTTTCTGCGGATCGTTCTGCGTCGTCAGCTCCAGCCGCCGCGAAATGCGGTGGACATGCGTATCGACAACTACGCCCTCCGCCTTCCCGAACCATGATCCCAGGACGACATTCGCGGTTTTGCGCGCGACGCCCGGCAGCGTCAGCAGCTTTTCCATGTCGTCGGGAACCTGCCCCCCAAAGTCCGCGACGATCTTCTTCGCCGCTCCCACTACCGACTTTGATTTATTGCGGAAGAATCCGGTCGACCGCACATCCGGCTCAAGTTGTTCTGGCGTAAGCGCGGCAAACGCCTCCACCGTGGGATATTTGCGGAACAACTCGGGCGTAACCCGGTTGACGTTCACGTCGGTCGATTGCGCCGACAGAATCGTCGCCACCACGAGCTCCCATGCGCTGGCATGCGTGAGGGCACATTTGACATCTGGATAGAGCTGGTCCAGCCGCTTCAGAATCTCCGCCACGCGCTCGGGGGAGACCGGATTGTAGCCTTTTATCTTAGGGGCGGAGGTGGGAGTAGATTTCCCGGCGGCGCTCTGGCGGTCCTTCGGGGCTGCCGCCGAGGCTTTGCCTCGGCCTGGACGGGCGAGGGCGCCCGTCTCCACATGAGCATTTTTCACGCGAACTTTGTCCTGACGCCCGGTCCGGGCGGGCTGACGCGGAACTACACCACGAGCCATGATCGTCTCCTTGGCCCAACATCTTAGCAGCGATCGTCGGTGAATTGAGTCGGCCAGCCGCGAGGCCCCTCGTTGGCCCTCGGTAACCTCGCTGGGAATTGACGCGTCTCGCGCACCCCGGTAGTCTGGAAGCAAACCCAGCGAGAGTCAGGAAAAATCCTATGGCAGTCAATTCCATTCAACTCGGCCAGGTCTGGCGCAGCGAAGCCGATGGTCAGGATTACCTGGTCACCAAGGTCTACAACGAAGTCTTTTCGCAGTTCGCCATGTTGCGCCCCGCAGGAATCACCGCCCCCGATGCCCCCACGGTCCGCATAAAAGTCACCAAAGGCCCCCAGGGCGCCACCTTACCCGGATATGCCTTCACGCAGGAAGGCTCGTTCTAGCCTAGGCGTTTCTGCTCCAAATTTCCTTTACACTGGAAGGCAAGTTCTCGTTCCCAGTCCTCAGTTCTCAGCGGCCCAAAGGGTTTGACCGAGTACTGAGTGCCGAGTACTGGTTCCTATGACTGAAAAAATCCTCGCCATCCTGTTCGTATTCATCAGCAAAGTCATCGCCGCCACTGGTTACGCTGGAATCACGATTCTCATGGCGATTGAGTCCGCCTGCATCCCTCTCCCTTCTGAGCTGATCATGCCCTTTGGCGGATACCTCGTCTTTCAAGGCACCTTCAAGCTGCTGGTGGTGGCGACGGCAGGTGCCATCGGCTGCAATCTCGGCTCACTCATCGCCTATGAGATCGGATCTTACGGCGGCCGTCCGCTGGTCGAACGCTATGGCCGCTGGATTCTCATGGGACGCCGCGAACTCGACTGGTCCGATCGCTTCTTCGCCCGCTGGGGATATCTTGCCGTCTTCATCGGACGCCTGCTCCCCGTTATCCGCACGTTCATCGCGCTTCCCGCCGGAATTGCCCGCATGCCCCGCGGCCGCTTTCACCTCTACACCTTTCTCGGGTCATGGCCCTGGTGCCTCGGCCTAGCCTACCTCGGCATGAAACTCGGCGAGAACTGGCGCGATCTCGGCAAATACTTCCACAAATTCGACGCCGTCATCGGCGTGATGCTGCTGGCGGGCATTGCCTATTTTGTCTGGAGTCACTGGCAGAACCGCATCAGCTCTCAGCGCTCAGCCATGAGCGGTCAGTGAGCGCTTGAACCGAACGCTCAAACGGGTTTGGCCAGCTGCGACCCCACAATCTGCCAATTTCCCCCGCGTTTCATCACCACATCCATATACAAATATCGAATAGGGAACTGCTTCCCGCCCTGCTCGACCACATCGTCCTCTGCCCCGTGGACGATGGCCACGTCATCTCGCAAGATTCGAATCCGTCGCCCGGTCGAGACCATCGACACATATCGAATCTTTCCCGACCCAAGCTTCTCGATCACATCTGCCTTGGTCAAAACATTCCCGGATTCGTTGTACTGCACATAATTGTCCGCAAAGATGCGCGACAATTCCTCCCCGTCGCCCGCGATCAGAGCCCGATCGCCATCCTCAAAGAGCCTCAAGATCTCCTGTTCATCGTTCAACGATCAATCCCCCATTCTCTACATTCACCCTTGTCATTCTGAGCGAAGTGGCCGTCCGCGAAGCGAATGGCCGCGGAGTCGAAGAATCCCTACCCCCCAACCGCAGCCTCCGTCACATCAGGGATTCCACAAACGCCCAGCCTATTGCTGCCAACCGCGCCTTGGTGTACAAGCAAAGCACCCAGTCCAAGGAGGATCCATGCGTCACGCTCTCGCCGCCCTGCTGTTCCTAGCGATCGCTGTCCCCATCTCCGCGCCCGCCCAGTCCGCCGCGTCCGACAAGCCTTTCGTCGTGGAGTACTACTACAAAGCCAAGTGGGGCCATGCCGACGAATTCCTCAAACTCTTCAAGAAGAACCACTATCCCGTCCTGAAAAAAGAATCCGAGATGGGCCGAATTACCAAAGTCTGGATGGACCAACCTCGCTACCACACCACCGAAGACGGCCGTTGGGATTTCCGCGTCACCATCGTCTTCAAGAACGCCACCGTCGCCAACGAACCCTTCGACGAAGCCGCACTGCAAAAACAAATGTATCCCGACCAGGACACCTTCCAGCGCGAAGAGCAGCGCCGCTTCGAAATCCTCGACGCACACTGGGACTTGCCGATCAAAACGGTAGACCTGGACAAGCCCTAGGCGAGTGGGCCTACACCGAGGACACAAGAAAGGGTTTTCCTCTGTGTCCTCCGTGTCCTCTGTGGTTAAGAATCTTGGTCGATCTTCAAGAAATTAGCGACCACCTTCTCATGCCACTTCCAAGGCAGAATCCTCTTCAGCGCCAGCTGCATCTTCGCATCACGCCCGACCAAATACCGCAGCTTAGGATTCGGATCCTGCGCGATTGCAACAATGGCGCGGGCGACCGCGATCGGATCCGCCTTGGGAAGTTTCTGGATGCGCGCACGCATTCGCAAGCTCCGCTGAATATTGGGCGAAGTTTCTTTCGTAGCCTGCTCTCCCATCACCGCGCCGCGGGTCCAGATGTCGGTCTGAAACGATCCCGGCTCGACCAGCACGACCCTAATGCCCAGCGAGTTCACTTCCATGCGCAGCGATTCGCTCCATCCCTCCAGCGCATGTTTCGACGCCGAGTAGCTGCTCACCGTCACCGACCCATTCAATCCCATGATCGACGAGACCTGAATAATGTGCCCGGAATGCTGCCGCCGCATCGTCGGCAACGCGGCCTTCGTCATGGCTACGGCGCCGAAGAAGTTCGTCTCGAACTGCAGCCGCAGTTCATCCAGCTTGATGTCTTCCGCAAATCCGGCGACGGCGAATCCCGCATTGTTCACCAGAACGTCGAGATGTCCATAGTCGCGCACCACGCCGTCTACGAATCCCTGGATCGTCTCAAACTTCGTAACATCGAGCGCGCGCACGTCAATTTTCGCCGCGACTCCGCCTGCTGCCACCGCCTGGTCCAGTCGGTCGCGCCGCCCCAGATCGCGCATGGTCGCCACCACGCGATATCCCGCCCTCGCCAGTTCAATCGAGGTCAGCAACCCAAAGCCGCTGGATGCACCGGTCACCAAGGCTATCTTTTCAGGCATTCGAATGGTGTAACACAGTGGCGCAAAAAACTGGAGCTCCACACCCCAAAATCGTGGGAAAATGGATCTAGACAGGCCCTCCATTTGCACCTGTAACACGTGCCAAGGAGGTCTTATGCTCGCGACAAGATATCGCCTCAATCGCAATCCCTACTTCCATTTCCACCCGCTGCACACCCTGTTTTCCTTGGTCGGCACCTTGCTCCTGTTCGGCTTGCTGGTCTGGTTTCTAGCCGTCCCGGGGCGCTAGCACGCGGCAAGGCAAGCGCAGCGGCTGTTGAACAGCGCACTTGGGTGGCGCAGCGCTTTGAGCGCTGCGGTCAGCCTCTCTCTTCCCGCAGGGCTTTAGCCCCTGAGGTGCAGTTCGCCCGCTTCTCGCCATCCGCAATCCGATGCGCTAACTCCGCAAAAGATGTTAATCCTTGGTAACAATCTCGACGGAATTCCTTTATCGCGCCCATCAAAATTTGGAATTAGACATAATCTCTACAAGATCGATAATGTATGGCATGGAACCCTTAATATCGGTTGAGGACTCACACGTAGATGTACTCCACGAAATCAGCGAACGCCTCGGTACGGCGGACGGATTTCACGAAGTTCTGACCCGCGTCGTCGAATTTGCTGCTGCGCTGGTCAAGTGCGACTCCTGCCTCATCTACATTCTCGAAGGCGATGAACTCGTTCTAAGGGCGTCGAAGAATCCGCATCCCGACGTCGTCGACCGCCTCAAACTCCGCGTCGGACAAGGCATTACGGGATGGGTCGCAGAGCACCGCGAGCCCGTGGCCATTCCGGAAGAGGCCTCCCATGATCCGCGCTTTCAGTTCTTCAACGAGTTGCCGGAAGACAGCTATGAAGCTTTTCTGTCGGTGCCCCTGATGTGCCGGGGTCGTGTAGTGGGCGTCATCAACCTGCAGCACCGCCAGCACCACGTCTACCGTCGTCGTGAGATTCGCATGATTTCCACCGTAGGATTTCTCGTAGGCGCCGAGCTGGAACTCGCGCGTCTCGAAGAAGCCAACTCCACGCTCGCCGAACAATTGCAGACCAGAAAAATCGTCGAGCGCGCCAAAGGAATTCTGCAGCGCGATCTCGGTCTCAACGAAGAGCAGGCTTACCTGGCCCTGCAACGCCAGAGCCGCCAGAAACGCAAACCCATGAAGGAAATCGCCGAGGCCATCGTCCTGAGCGACGACGTCCGCGGCAACTCCCAAATCCAGCCAGCCTAAATCCTGTGGGCCAGGCCCTACGGAACGGATCGTGTGGGACGGACACTCCTGTCCGTCCAAGTTTTGACTTCTGTTTTTAGTTCGCGAAGTATGTGGCGCGGGCGCCCCGCCCGCGTCTAGCCATGACCACACAGTTGGCAGATAGGCGGCCTCGATCTGCGAATCATCCAGCTCAACAAGAAACGCGACCCGACTGAAACGGGAAGGCTCCGGCTCAGTCGCGTCGCGGGCCGCACCACTTTGTGCGGCTTTGCAGTTTGATGAAAAGTCACGATTCGTATCAGGGCATC
>PMUM01000405.1 GCA_003166855.1 Acidobacteriaceae bacterium
ACTCGGTCATGATGAGGCCGCATCCGCCGAGGTTGCGAATGAAGCGGCGAAAGACGGTGTCGGTGACTCCGGCCATCGGGGCCAGGACCGTGGCGGGAGAGATGCTGACGGTGCCGATGGTCAGGCTCGCCGGCACTGGCTTCAGCAAAGCGAACTGCCGACCACCGGTCTCCGCTCCACTCGGGTGCACTGGCGCTGCCTGGCGGACAGAGCCTGCCCTGAGCGTGCCGAAGGGAGTGTCCGCCCCACACGTTCCCCCCGAGTTGTCCCAGAACTTCTTCACCGTCTTATTCTACCTGCGGCCACAAAACGAAGCCCTCGCCGGAGCGAGGGCTCGATCTCTGAATTGATTGGCGCGAAACCGTGGCGAAAAGCGCCAGTTACTTCGCGGCCGGAGTTGCGGGTGCGTCCTTCTTGGCGTACTTGCGGCGGAAACGCTCGACGCGGCCGGCGGTGTCCATCAGTTTCTGCTTGCCGGTGAAAAACGGGTGGCAGTTTGAGCAAATTTCAACACCGATGTCGCCCTTATGGGTCGAACGGGTCACAAATGCGTTGCCGCACGCGCAATGCACGCGCACTTCATTGTATGCGGGATGAATAGCTGCTTTCATGGTAATTCCGTCCTCGATTCGAATATTAGATTCTACTGGATATCCACAGGATTCGGCAAACGCGGAAGCTGTCAGCCATCAGCTTTTAGCTCTCAGCCAAACCCTTTAGATCGTTCGCCCTACAGGCAGATCCAAGCTGAAAGCTGAAAGCTGACAGCTGAAAGCTCAGTGCTTTCTTCAAAACCGGAACAAATAGCTCACCTTCACGAAAAACTGGCGGCTGTCGTTGATGTAGCCCCTGGCGGTATTGGTGACGTAGCCGGGCGAGGTTGGAGTCTGCGGGACCACGTCCAGGTTCTGCAGGTCGCTGTTGTAGCCGACATAGATCGCGGTGCCGGGATGCACGAGGTAGGTAATGAGGAAGTCGGTATTGAATTCCTTCTGGGTGGGCAGATAGGTGTAGGGCGATCCGATACCCGGTGTCCCGGCCAGGAGCGCGTTGTATTGCAGGATCAGACGCACCGACAGCTTCGGCGTGAACTGCCAGTTCCACTTGCTGCGCAGGATGTGATCGTTGAAGATTCCGCGGCCGATGCCAGGGAGCTGGGTCTGTTCAAACAGATAGGTCGGATTGTTCGTGCGCAGGCGTTCAAACAGGTAACTGTTCTCAATCTTCAAAGGCTTGATTGGGCGGAGCGTAAGACTGACCCCGGCCATGTCCTCCCGCGCCAGGAATGGCTGGTTGTAAACCGTTGGAGCGGCCGGCGGCACACCCGCCAATGCAACAAAATTGACGCCATCACCCCAGTAATAGCTCGCGGCGATCGTGGCTTTCTTGAGGTATCCAGTCTGGACCGTGGCGCCGCTGGTGTGTTGGTGATAGTCCTCATTCCCCAGGGTCGTCGGGGCGCAATACAAGGAGTACCCGTAGAAGCAAAAATCCTGCGGACGCAGACGCTCGCGCGATTCCTCATAGGGCCTCAGATAAATGAAAGTCTGGCCTCGTCCTTGAATCGCAAGGTAAGGCGCATAGTCCGTGTCGAGGCGCAAGCCGGTGTGGTCAAAATCGTAGCGCAGATTGAGCGACGGCCCCCAACTTAAAATCCAGCCATGTTTGGGACGAAATCGGTAACGAACATTCTGCTGAGTCTCGCGGATGTCGACCCGATTGACGAATCCCGGAATCGTCACGAACCCGGGAGTGATGTTGTTGTAAGTTCCCTCGTAGGAAAAGTGCAACCCTTCCCGCTGCAACCCGAGCCTCTCGGCCGGTCCGGCATAGTAGTTGCCGTTGCCCACGTTCCCTGAACTGAAGGGGTAGAGATTGGCTTCACAGTTGAGGTTAAGGTAGCTCGACGTGGCGACGGCCTGGCCCTCGAGGGTCCAGGTCGGGGAGAGTGTCAGCCGAGTGTCGAGGCCGCCAATCCGGTTGAATTCGCCGGTTGCGGGACACTCCCAGTCGGTGTAGATGGCGCCGACGCTAGATTGCCGGAAGATGTCGCGGCTTACCCGTGCGATGGTGAAGTAGGAGCGAATCCCCGCATACGGGCTATAGTCGGGCACGGCCAGGCCGGGGCTGCGGTCATCGGTCGCCAGCAAGCCGACTGAGTAGGGACCATCCTTACCGGTCAGGCGGATTCCCGCTGAGGGATCGGCGATGCTGCGCGTAAAGAGAAGATCCATCGGCGTGCGAAAGAAGTCTTCATTCTCCAGAAAAAACGGACGCTTTTCCGGGAAATACACGGCGTAGCGCTGGTTGACCGTGATCTGAGGGTCCTCGGATTCAACCTGGCTGAAGTCTGGATTCGCGGTTAGGTCGACGACGAAGTGATCGTGGATGACGAACTTCGCGTCCATGCCGATCTGGCCCTGTGCCGTCGCATCCTGAAAATATGGGTTCGTGGGATCTCGAGTATCGAGGGCACGAAAGCCGCGCATAAGGCCGTACGGAATCAGGTCGATGCTGTGGCCGGGTGAAATTCCTTCCAGGCCATACAGGGTTGCGGCCTGACTGAGGCGGCCCTGGATCCGGCGCGAAATCTGCGGCCAGAAGGAATCTTCATTCTTACGATGGATCCCCCGATACAAAATGATTCCCCACACTTGCTGCTGCGTCGACGGAAAGCGCAGGCTCTTAAAAGGGATCGCGAACAAGACTGCATAGCCGCGGCTGGTCACCTTGCCGTTCGAGTTCCATACGGTATCAAACGAAGTGTCGAAGTTCCCGTTGACCTCTTCGCGTGAAGCCTCGGTCCAGATCGCGTCCCATTGCACGCCGAGCGGCGTGGTTTGGAAGGCGTAGGCCCGGCGCCGGTCGTGAAACGTGTCGAGCATGACCTCGACCTGGTCGTCGTCGTAAACGTCTTCGCGGCGCGACATGCGGGCGCGAACTTTCCTGGGATCGTCGAAACACACGAACACGATGTACAGACTCTTTTGGTCGTAGCCCAGGTAGGCATCGGTGGGCTCGGAAACACTTTCTCCGTCGTGCGGATTGCGCTGGGTGAAGCCGCTGACCTTCGCCATTTGGAGGGCGACCTCTCCTTGCGGCTTCATGCTTAGGAAGTCGTCCAACGCGGGAGGGCGCGGCAACCGCGGGATCGTCAGGGCAGGAGGCCCCGCGTCACGTTTCGGGGCAGGTTGCTGCACCGAAGGATTTTGCGGTGCGGCTTGGGAATCCTGCACGGCGGGAGTCGATTGTGGTGTGCTGGATCCCTGAGTGCTCTTTTCCGAGTCCTGAAGCAGCGCAAATCGCAGCGAGGAAGGGGAAGCCGGAAGCTCCGTTGCCGAGAGAGCTAGAACCGTAATGACCGCGAGTTTCGCGCGAAAATGGGCCCTACACCTCAGAACTCGAAACAGGCGCAAAACGGTCCCCTCTTCTCCCCGCCCCCTACGGGGGAATTGAGCAAGATACACCAAGCACCGGCAGACAAAACAGCAAAATGATGTTTGTCGGGTTTGCCGAACAGGTTCCCGCGATCACAGGCGCGGTTAAAAAATGGATCCAGGCTAGAACAGCGAGCTTTGCCGTCGAGTCGGCGTGATCTTGAAATAGTCATACGCCAGCTGCGTGGCGACGCGTCCGCGGGGAGTGCGGTTCAGAAATCCGGCCTGCATCAGGAAGGGCTCGTAGATCTCTTCGATCGCGTCCGGCTCCTCGGCCAGCACTGCGGCCAGCGTGTTCACGCCGACAGGGCCGCCCTGGTATTTCTCGATGATGGTGAGCAGCAGGCGGCGGTCGACTTCGTCGAAACCGTACTGATCGACTTCCAGCATCCCGAGCGCCGCTTTCGCCGTGGGCTCGTCAATCTTGCCGGCGCCCCGCACCTGGGCGTAGTCGCGAACGCGGCGCAACAACCGGTTCGCGATTCGCGGCGTGCCGCGAGAGCGTCCGGCAATTTCTTCCGCGCCGGCGTCATCCACTTCGACGCCGAGGATCTCGGCCGAGCGCTCCACGATCACCTTCAAATCCGTGGGAGTATAGAACTCCAGCCGCAGTACGATGCCGAATCGTGACCGCAGCGGCGAGGAAATCAATCCGGCCCGCGTGGTCGCACCCACGAAAGTAAACGGCTTCACTTCCAGTGTGTGCGTGCGCGCTGACGGACCCTGCCCAATAATGATGTCTAGCTTGTAATCTTCCAGCGCGGAATAGAGCAACTCTTCCAATACCGGCTGCAGGCGGTGGATCTCATCGATGAACAGTACCTGCTTGTCCTGCATGTTGGTGATGATCGCCGTCAGGTCGCCCTTGATCTGCAGCAGCGGCGCGGCCGTGGGCTGAAAGTGCACGCCCAGTTCGTTCGCAATGATGTTGGCCAGTGTCGTCTTGCCCAGCCCCGGTGGCCCGTACAGGAGCACGTGGTCCATGGCCTCGCCGCGCGAGCGTGCCGCCTCAATCGCCACTGCCAGGTTCTCCTTGACCTTGTTCTGCCCGATGAATTCCGCCAGCCGCTGCGGCCGCAACTTCAGCTCAAACGAGGAATCGTCCCCAACGGGCACACCCGAGACCAGGCGTTCGCGGTCATTCGGGTTGGGATCAGGATTGTTTCGCGCGGTAGCCACTGGTTCGGATGGTAGAACGAAATGCGAAGGCGCGCAATCGCCCTCTGCCAAACGGAAATTCACGGAACCTTAACTCGGCTGTCACCGCGTTGTAACAAATTCCCACTAGGGTTTCTGATTGACCCGGCTGGATCTCCCTCTCGGCAAGACTTGAAAGTGCCCGGAATCCGATTCCCAGCCCAAGGGCAATCCTCATCGAGCAAGTTCAGGAGACAACTATGAAGAAGACCACCCTAGCTCTGGGCCTGTTGGCCGCTCTCACCGGTAGCGTGATGGCGCAAGAAGGCGCCGTGCCCAAGGGCATCCCACATCTCGACCATGTTTTCGTGATCATGATGGAAAACCATGGCTACGGAGAGATTCTCCACAATCCGAACGCCCGCTTCATCAACAAGTACGCCCGAGCGGCCAATCTCGCCTCCAACTACTTTGCCGTCGCACACCCCAGCCTGACCAACTACCTCGAAACCGTGGGCGGATCGAACTTCGGCGTGCAGAGCGACAACTCGCCCGACTGGCACAACGGCAGCTGCGCGACGAATCTCTCCACGGGAATCGCGAACACTGACAACCCGCCGAGCCCCGCCATTTGCCCCATCATGGGCAGCGGCACCGACGCAGCGACCCCGGTGCTGGACTGCACCAACGAGGTCAGCGGGCCTCCCTGCGAGATCAACATTGACGGCAAGTTATCCTACGCGGCAGCGACCGGTACGCTTGGCATTACAATCGCCGACCAACTGGTGGCCGCAGGCAAGAGCTGGAAAACCTACCAGGAAAGCCTGCCGATGACAGGCCCGGATCTGGTTGACTACAGCGACGGAAACTTCACCAACAATACCGATTTCACCAAGATCAATCCGCAACTGAACCCGCCGCTCACAACCTCCGACATCGTGCAGCTTTACGCCTCCAAACATAACCCGTTTGTCTATTTCCAGGCAGTACAGCAGGGCACGAACCCGCTGCTGAGCTATTCCCAGATGGGCGGCTTCGACGGCGGACACGGCCTGTGGGCTGATCTTGCTTCCGGTAAAGTATCGAATTTCTCCTACATCGTGCCCAACCAGTGTAACGACCAGCACGGGCGCGGCAACGGAACCGTCTTCTGCGGCTACGATCCCAACGACAACGGCACGCAGGCAGGCCTCAACCCGGCCTTGATCATTCTCGGGGACCAGGACGTCGAGAAGATCGTACTGGCGATCCACAGTTCTCCAGTGTGGCATCAGGGTCATGCCGCGATTGTCGTGGTCTGGGATGAGAACGACTACGCCGTGCAGCCGATCATCAACCAGGTCGTGACCATCGTGGACACCAACTATGGATTCCACCAGCTCACGAGCGGACAGTTCTATACTCACTTCTCGTTGCTGCGCTCGATCGAGGGAGGGTTCGGCTTGCCCTGTCTGAACCACGCCTGCGATGCGGGCACCAAGGCAATGACCGATCTGTTCGACGAACAGTAGCGCGAAGAATTGCCCCTGCAAGAAAGAACGGCCGCCCCCTTGGGCGGCCGATTCTCTTGGCCACATAGACTTTGCCCGCGGCGTCGATCTGCGCCGCGACCAGTGGCAATGCCCGCATTCCGCCGGCGACTGAGTGCTCATTGATGACCGCCGCCTTCACCGGGGCCGTCCAGGTTGAGCGGTCAACGCGCAAGAATTTGCACACCCTGTGGAACCGGGCGTCCGCAACAGGATTTCAGGGATCGCAGATTTTCCTTGACGTCGATGTCAAGCGTGCTTTACATTGCGAATGTCAAGCATGCTTGACTTGGAGAAATGCGATGGACGCCAACAACAAACGCTATCTGAAAGAATTTCTCGGCTCGATGGCCGGCTACTCGGTGATGGTTCCGCTTTCAATGTGGATGCTGCGGGGTCACGAGCACACCGTGCTGGGATACGCCCTCGCCTTCCTGCCGATCATCCCCTCAGCCTTCGCCGTGTGGGCATTCATGCGGTATTTCCGCGGGCTCGACGAACTGCAGCGGCGCATCCAGCTCGAAGCGGTCGCATTCAGCTTCCTGGCTACTTGCCTCATCACACTCACCTGGGCGTTTCAGCAAAACGCCGGACTGCCCCGTTTTGATGTGAGCTGGGTGGCGCCTCTGCTGATCATGCTGTGGAGTCTTGGCCTCGCCATCGCCAAGCGGAGGTACGAGTGAAAAACAGCGTGCGCGATCTGCGCGGCCAATTGAACTGGACCCAAGCCGACCTCGCCGACAAACTCGGCGTCTCGCGGCAGACGGTCAACGCCATCGAAACGGAAAAATACGATCCCAGCCTGCCGCTGGCGTTCAAGATCGCGAAAATATTCCGCAAGCCGGTGGAGGAGATTTTCAAAGCCTAAGAAAAACACGTAGGGACGGGCGCATTCGCCCGTCCGTTCGAGCGAAGCCAGACAGCCGCCTACTTCGGATACCACTCCAGCAGCCGCACCTCAATCCCAGTCCCTTCCAAACCTTTTTGAAACACAGCGAGATCGGACCCGCGGTAGTGATACGGAATCACAATCTTCGGATGGAATGCCTTCACCGCGTCCGCGGCCTCTTCCGGCGGCATGGTGTAAGGCAGATTCATGCACACGAACGCCACGTCGATGTTCTTGAGCCCGCGCATCTCGGGAACGCCTTCGGTGTCGCCTGAGAAGTAAAAGCGTTTGCCGCCGTAGGTGAGAACGTAGCCGTTGCCGCGTCCCTTGTCGTGAAAAAGTTTCCCCGGAGCGGGGCCGCGCTTCAGGTTGTAGGCGGGAATCGCCTCGATGGTCCAGCCCTGCCAGGTCTTCGTCTCTCCGTTGGCAATGGGCTTTCCCGAAGTCACCGTCTGCACGACGGCGGGCGCAGCGAAAATCTCCGTGTCCGCCTTGCTGACCTCTTTGATTGAATCGGGGTCCATGTGGTCCGGGTGAATGTCAGTGATCAGAATGAGGTCGGCCTTGGGAAGTCCGGTGAGCTTCGCGGGCTTGGCGGGATCGAGATAGATCGTCTTCCCGCCCGCCTCAATCAGCGTGCTGGCGTGGTTCAGCGGAGTGATCTTGACCGGACCGGCCGAAGTTGGAAAAACTTGCGGCTCAGCAGCGGCATGCGTCGGAGGCACCAGCATAAGAAGAAATGTGAAAGCACAGAAAACAGCAGCCAGCATCATTTTCATAATAAACCTCGCTTTGATGTTTAGGATTGTCATCCTGAGCGAAGCATGAGCGCCTGAAAGGCGGTCATGCGCAGTCGAAGGATCCCTATAGCACATATCGCAGCAAGGTCTTCTCCCAGTGCCGCGGCTTACTCTTACTCTTCCTCTTCCTTCACCTCACCCCGCTCCGCCTTTGCCTTCTCGATGATCTTCTCCTGCAATTGCCCCGGCACCACGTCATAGTGATGCATTTCCATGTTGAAGCTGCCGCGGCCTTGCGTCATCGACGTCAGCTCCACGCCATAGGTCAGCATCTCCGACATGGGCACTTCGGCTTTCACGACCGTGTTGCCGCCCTTGTTGTCCATGCCCTGAATGCGGCCACGGCGGCTGTTCAGGTCGCCCATGATCGATCCCGCGAAATCGTCCGGGACTGTAATTTCCACCGCCATGACCGGCTCGAGCAACGTGGGTTTAGCGGTCTCCATCGCTTTGCGGAATGCGATGCGTCCGGCCATCTGGAACGACATGTCATTCGAATCCACGTCGTGGTAAGAACCGTCATACAGGATCACTCGGAAGTCTACGACCGGGAAGCCGGCCAGATGCCCGCGCGCCGCCGCATCCTTGATTCCCTTTTCGATGGCGGGAATATAGTTCTTGGGAATCGCACCGCCAAAAATATCATTCACAAACTCGAACTGCCCGCCGCGCGGCAGTGGCTCCATCTTGATCTTGCAATCGCCGTACTGGCCGTGGCCGCCGGTCTGCTTCTTGTGCCGTCCCTGTACATCCGCTTTGCCGCGGATCGTCTCCCGGTAAGGCACCTTCGGCGCTTTCAAAATGACTTCGGTGTGATAGCGCTTCTTCAGTTTCGCCACCACGACTTCAATGTGCTGCTGCCCTGTACCCGCGATCAGAAACTCCTGCGTCTGCGGATCGCGGAAGAACCGCAGCATCGCATCCTCTTCCATCTGCTTGTGAAGCCCCGGCCCCAGCTTGTCTTCATCAGCGCGGCTCCTGGGTTCGATAGCAAAGGTGATCGCCGGTTCCGGCAACTTGACCCTTGGATACTGGATCGGCGCCGATTTGTCGCCCAGCGTATCGCCGGTGAGGGTGTCTTTTAGTTTCGCGACTGCGCCGATATCTCCCGCATGCAGCTCGTTCACCGGAACCGCCGTCTTGCCTTGCATGGTCGAGATGTGTGCGAATTTTTCCACGCCTCCGCGGCTGAAGTTTTGAATCGTGGCATCGTTCTTCAGCACGCCGGAAAAAACCTTGAAATAGGAAATGCGTCCGGCAAACGCGTCGGAGACGGTCTTGAACACATAGAGCGACACTGGCTCTTCATCCGACTCGTGTCGCTTCGGAGCGTCGCCGTTGCCGCCAGCTTCTCCCTGCACCCACTCATGCTCCGACGGCGCGGGAGTGTAGTCGACAATGAAATCCATCACCCGGTCCGCGCCGATGTTGCCCAGCCCCGAACTGAAAATGACGGGAAAAATCTTGTCTTCGCGGATCGCGTTGTGCAGCGCCGGGATCAGATCTTCTTCGCCGAGCGTCCCGGCTTCGAAGAATTTCTCCATCAGCTTGTCATCGCCCTCGGCGACCAACTCCACCAGCATCTCGTGGGCTTCCTGCACCTGCGCCCGCATGCTGTCCGGAATCTCCGTCTCTTTTCCCTTGCCATTGCCGCCTAACTCGTAGGTGTAGGCTTTCATCCGCACCAGATCGACGACGCCCGTCAAACTCTTTTCGGCGCCAATGGGCAGCTCAATCGGAATCACATCCCGGCCAAAGGCGTTGGTGAGAGATTCCAGCACACGCTCTGCGTTGGCGCGATCGCGGTCCATGCGGTTGACCACGATCAGACGTGGCGTCTTGTACTCTTCGCAGTAATTCCATACCCGCTGCGTGACGACCTCCACGCCGGCCACGCCATCGACTACCACGATCGCCGCGTCCACCACGGGCAGCACCATTTTGGCCTCGTGGACGAACATGCTGAACCCGGGCGTGTCGAGAATATTGATTTTGGTTGTGCCCGACGACGTCCCCCACTCGACCACCGCCGCGCCAGTTGAAATCGACATCTTGCGCGCGATTTCTTCTTCGTCGTGGTCGGTTGTGGCCGATCCGTCGTCAACGCGCCCCAGCCGCTGAGTTGCGCCCGCCGTGTACAACATGGCCGATACGAGCGTGGTCTTGCCCGCATGGCCGTGTCCCACCATCGCGACATTCCTGATGTTTGCTCCCGAATAGACCTTCAAGTTGGGCTCCCTTCGGCAGGCGTGGGAAGGAGACGGCCCATGAAGTGTGATAAGGACAGGAACAGGCCAACCCGACGTACCCTGCCAAAACTAAGGATGCTACCACGTGGGAAGCGGAAGCCTCAACAGGAGGCGGGACGATCGAAGGGGTGCGAATGGCGAACGGGGGTGCCTACCCTTCTTTTCGCGCTTTTGGCGAAAAGAGGGTGGGGACTTTGACTTTTGAACTCCGCCACCTCAATCCGTAGTATGATCCGACGGCATGCTAGGCAACCGCACCAGCGAGCAGTGGATCGCCCAATACTCCACCAGCCACCAGCACCCGATCAACCGTCTCTGCCACACGTTCGGCATTCCCACCATCCTGCTATCGATCGCGGTCTTCGCCGCTGGATTCTTCCTGCATCGCCTCTGGTTCTACGCACTGGGGCTGTTCGTCATCGGATGGATTCTCCAGTTCGTCGGCCACGCCTTCGAAGGCAAGCCGCCGGAATTCTTCAGCGACTGGCGCTTCCTGTTCGTCGGCGTCCGCTGGTGGTGGGCTAAGATCAACGGCAAGGCCTGAGCACTGCCGCAATCCATTTTCTTCTCCTCCTCGTACTCCAACAGAGATGCCCGGGTGCCCCATTTCTCGCGCGCCTTTTGCGCGAGAAGTGGGGTCTTTGAGGAGTTCACCCATGCTTGCGCCCGTTCATGATTCTGTTCTATGCTTGCCCCAACTCGGGGTTCTGATTCGCATAACAAAACATGCAACGTCTGACCGCCAGATTTCTGCTTCTGTTCGCGCTCGTGGGGACTTTCGTTCCGCTGGCGCTCGCGGTCACGGCTGCACCACCGCATGCCTGCTGTCTAAGAAAATCAGCCCACCAGTGCCACGGATCGGACCCGGACGAGCGCGCCATCCGCGGCAACAGCTGCTGCAACCAGAGCTATAGCCGCGCCGTAACCACATCGCAGTGGGCGCATCTGCAATCGTCGCTCGTGTCGCTCTCTGTGCGGATGGTTGAAGCCCGCCTCGCCGAATCGCGCGTGGAAGCTCCAGCCACAAACCACTTCGCATCCCAATCCACCCGCGCTCCTCCGCAACTCTCCCTCGCCTGATCAAAGTCGCAATCTGCCCGTGCTTAGCTGCCCGTGTGGGACTGGGTCTTTGACCCGGTCGCCGAGCGAAGCTCGGCTGTTTGCGGCACCCGCAGCCCAACAGGTCATCGGTGAAATTCATGCGTTTGGTTCGCATCCCGCTGCTCGCAGCATGCCTGACCTCGGCCTCTTTCGCCGCGGTCGTCGGCTCGGTGCGCGGCGTCATCCACGACCCGCAGCATCGCCCGGTGCAAGACGCCATGGTCATGCTCAAGGCCAAGACCTCCGACTGGTCGACCACTAACAATTCCGACGCGAATGGAAACTTCACATTCAACGCCGTCCCGCTCGGAGAATACGTCGTCACCGTAGTGGGCGTCGGCTTTGAACAAGCTCAGCAGGAGGTCGCGATTACGTCCAGTACGCAGCCCGTGCTGCATTTCGCACTCAACGTCGCGGGCGCCAAAGAGATGATCAACGTCTCCGGCACTCCCGATTCTGCACCCTCCGATTCCTCAACTCCGACCACGGTCGTAGACCGTCTCGAGATCGCCCGTACGCCCGGCGCCGCCCGCTCCAACAGCCTGGCCATGATCACGGACTACGTGCCCGGCGCCTACATCACGCACGACCAGTTGCACATTCGCGGCGGACATCAAACCAGTTGGATGGTCGACGGAGTTCCAGTTCCTAACACCAACATCGCCACCAACCTCGGCCCGCAGTTCGATCCCAAAGACATCGACTATCTCGAAGTTAGCCGCGGCAGCTATGGCGCGGAGCTTGGCGACCGCACCTACGGCGTCTTCAACGTCGTGCCTCGCACCGGATTCGAGCGCAACCGCCAGGCCGAACTCGTCTTGAGTGCCGGCAATTTCTACCAGACCAACAATCAATTCAGTCTCGGCAGTCACACCGAGCGCTTCGCCTACTACGCCAGCGTGAACGGCAATCGCAGCAATCTCGGCATTGAGACGCCCATCCCGCAAGTCGTGCACGATGCTGCCAATGGTTACGGCGGCTTCGGTTCGCTCATTTTCAACGTCGATCCTTCCAACCAGCTTCGCCTTGTCGCTCAGTTGCGCAAGGACTACTACCAGATTCCCTACGACCCGAACTTCAACGATTTGGAGAGTTTGCAGTACGACAGCAGCGGCCTTCGCGATGCGGACCACGAGTCCGACGCGATCGTGAATTTCTCCTGGGTGCACACCTTCAATTCAAAACTCCTGCTGACCGTTTCTCCGTTCTTCCATCACACCGCCGCGAATTATGAAAGCTCGCCCTACGACTATCCCACTGCTAGCACCGACCATCATGCTTCTACCTACGCCGGCGGCCAGGTGAGCTTCAGCGCGAACCTTTCCAGGAACAACTTGCAGGTGGGATTCTACGGATTCGGCCAGAGTGACCATTCCGACCTCGGTGTCCTGTTCAATTGCCCGACCAACGGTGACCCGAACTTTCCCACCTGCGGTGGCTCGCCGGTTGCCGACATTGAACATCCCTCTGGCGGTGTCGCCGCCTTCTTCGTCGATGACAAGTTCAAACCTGTGTCGTGGCTGACACTTTCAGCGGGCATGCGTCCCACTCGCTTTTCCGGCAATGTCGTCGAGACTGCGATCAGCCCGCGCTTCGGCGTGGCGCTCAACGTGCCCCACCTCAACTGGACCTTCCGCGCGTTCTACGGGCACTACTATCAGGCGCCCCCGCTGGTCACCGCCTCGGGCCCGCTGCTCGAGTTCGCCAACAGCAGCAATCTGACATTCGTCGCGCTGCACGGAGAGCGCGATGAGGAATCACAATTCGGCGTGACCATTCCGTGGCACGGTTGGATCTTCGACGCCGACGCGTTTCGCACCAATGCCGCAAACTTTTTCGACCACAACAATGTCGGCGAGTCGAATCTCTTTTTCCCGCTCACGATTCAGAACGCCAAAATTCGCGGCTGGGAGGTCACACTGCGTTCGCCCCGCATCGCCCACCGCGGACAAATTCACCTCGCCTATTCCAACCAGGTGGCCTGGGCCGGAGGGCTTATCAACGGCGGTCTTACCGATCTTTCCTATCTACCTTGGGGTCCGCTCGATCACGACCAGCGCAACACGCTCAACGTCGGCGGCGACGTAACTCTCCCATGGCGTGCCTACGCGTCAACCAACGTCTACTACGGTTCGGGTTTCACGAACGCGTTCCCCGGCCAGCCCTATCCGGGAAATTACCTGCCCCCACACACCACGTTTGATCTGACTCTCGGCAAAGACTTCGGCGAGCGCTTCTCCGCCTCGGTCAGCGCGATGAACGTGGCCAACCGCCGCGTCGAACTCGACAACAGCGTCACCTTCGGCGGATTCCACTGGAACAATCCCCGCGAAGTTTTCGTCGAACTTCGCTACCGCTTCCACTACTAGGACGAAGACAGGCAAATCGACACGTCATTTAATGTCTCGCCGCCCATCCACGGACATCGTTCCAGCCCCGAGCAGAGCAATCGCAATGAGTCCCAAAAGCATGCAGAAGTCGGTTCGGCCCTCATGCATCGCAGCCCAAAAGCCCTGCTTGAGCAGCATTGGAACCTTCGTTGTCGCGATCGCGACCAGAATATCGACAAGCAAAGGCCATACCGCAAAGCTCGTCAAGAAGCCGAGGATCAGCAAGAAGCCGCATGCGATTTCGGTGACGCCCACGAATGGTCCCGAGAGTTGGGGAAACGGGATACCGATCTTCTGAAATCGGCCCGCGCCGAGTGCAGCGGGAAAAAGGAACTTCTGGATGCCTTCGGACAGGAAGACCCAACCAACTAAGACGCGCAACAGCAGCAAGCCCAAATCGATTTGGCGTTGCGATGATTGTGTCATTCGTTCAGACTCCCTCCGTATGCGACCCCCGCGGAATCCACCTGCTAAATGTAATCGAACAAGGTCATAAACCCGAAGTCCATGTGCAGCTGCTGGTGGCAGTGAAACAGAGTGAGCCCGGGATTGTTGGCGACAAAATCGATCTCGACTTCCTGGTACCCGCCCACCATCACAACATCTTTCATGACCCCCGACGTGGGCTGCCCCGCGACCCGCGCCAGTTCGAAGCTGTGCCGGTGCAGATGAATCGGATGAATGTCATCGCTCGCATTCCGCATGCGGATGCGAGAGCGCTTACCCTCGTGCAGATGGAACGCCGGCGTCGCCGTCATCTGCTCCCGCGGATACGCCACGCCGTTAATCGTCCACTGATTGAATCCGTCGAGTGCGGCATTCTGCTTTTCGAACAGCATATCGATCACTTCATCGGGCGTCGCCGAAGGTGCGCTGGAATTCCCGAAGTGCGCGTAATTCCACTTAAAGGGCTTCGGCGGCAACCACTGCGGTTTTCCCTTAGAGCCGGCGTACTCCACCACAATGCCCATGCCGTGGTGACGATCGTCGTCCGCCAGGTCTCCCATCACCCAAACTCCGGGATGGTTCATCTCCACGATCGCTGAAATTCGCTCCGCGGTTCCTAGCCAGAGAACCGGCACACGCACCGGCTTGGGCAACGGATTTCCATCCATCGCAACCACGTTGAAGCTGTGGCCGGGAAGCGCCAGACTGCGAATCTCAGTCGCACTCCCATTCAGAATGTGAAACAAAACGCGCTCGCCCGCTTTCACCCGCACCGGCTCGCCATGTCCCAGCTTGCGCCCATTGATGGTAAAGGAGTCGTAGCCGACCTCGTATCCGTGCGGCATGCCTTTGGCGAGTGAGGCTTTCATCTTGCTCTCGCCGGAATCCTTGAGCGCAGGAAGGGTCTGCGCTGGCGAGAGGAAATCCATCGCCATGTCCCCACCCCGACTCAATGTAGGCTGAAACTCTTTGAGGGTGAGAAAAACTTCCCGGTCGTAGTTTCCGGCGTGCTGCTTTGGTTCAATGTAAACCGGCCCGACCAGCCCGCTATACTGGCCCTCCGCCAGATTCGTGCCCGCGCGCACGTGGGTGTGGTAAAAGCGCAAACCCGCGGGCTTGGGAACAAACGAAATTCTGCGAGTACCGTGCGGAGGGATAAAAGGCGTGCCCTCTTCCGCCGCTCCGTCCACATCCGTGGAAACGAACTGCCCGTGCCAGTGCAGCTGCTCCGGAGTATCAGTGTCGTTGCGGACATCGATGGTGACTCGCTCGCCCTCTTTCAAACGAAGCAGCGGCCTGGGGAACTGCCCGTTATAGGTAGTGACCGAAATAATCCGCTTCGGCGCTAGCTCGATCGGCGTGGTCGCAATCGTGAGCGTGTAGTCAGCCAGCCCATCATTCTGCTGAGCGGATAGCCCCGCAACGATTGCCCGGCTCCAGAGTCTTGGTGAAGGCAGCAAAGCAGCGCCTGCAGTGGCTCCAACTGCTTGCAGGAAGGTCCGGCGATTGACGTGGAAGTGAGACATAAATCTCCGCGATTCGATGCGTAACGATGCGTCCCCGATCAGGAATATATCGAATTTTTAATGCCGTTTGAAATTCCTAACCGCGGGAGTCATCCTGAGCATAGCCGTTTTTCAGGCGGAGCGAAGGATCTCGGTCGCAGCCGGCCTCCAAGACCCTATCCCCGCGCCAGCTTCTCCCGCAGCATCTCCTCCACGTCGCCAATCTTTTCTCCCAGCAAATTCAACTTGCGCGCCAGCCCTTGAATCTCCACTTCGGCTCTCCGGTTGACATCGTAATCCAGCTCGCCGCGGAGCCGGTCCTTCGTGTCCTGCCGATTTTGGCTCATCATGATGATCGGCGCTTGCACCGAGGCCAGCATCGACAGAAACAGATTCAGCAGAATATATGGATACGGATCCCACGCCTTCTTCCCCATCGCCGCGTCAATGGCCATGTAAATCGTGAGCGCGAAACCGAACGAGATGATGAACGTCCACGATCCACCAAAGCCCGCGACCAAGTCAGCGATCCGCTCGCCAAACGTTGCATCCTTTTCAATCACCTCATTGGGATGCCGGTTCGCCCGCAGCCGCACCAGTTGTTGCGACGCGTGAAATTGCCTCCCCAGCACCCGCAGCATGTCCATCCCGGCGAGCGGCTTGCGCTGCAACAGCACGGCAATATCTTTCTGGTCGACTTCCAGGCACACCGCCTCGTCGATCGCCACGGCCTCGGTCTGATGCGGCGACTGCTCCAGCATCGATGCGAACCCGAAGAACTCTCCGTGCGATGGCTCGTCGACCACAACTTCCTGCTGGTCCTGATCGACGGTCGCCACCCGCACGCGTCCCGACACCACGACGTATGCCTGCCCGCCGGAATCGCCGATCTTGTAAATGCGCTGCCGCGGCGCGAACGTCTTCAGCCGCACCTGGCCGGCCAGCACTGCCGTTTTTTCCTCATCGAGCAGCGCAAACAGTGGAACGTGCTTCAACACTTCAGGATTGCATGCCATCGAATGCCTCGCCGTGTGAAATCCGTACTGCGTCCGATCGCCCTGAGGATTTCACAAAAGCGGTACTCCAAACAACGCCCGTGGCACCAGACTCTCCCTCCGAGTTAAAGTGGTACAACGTGAACAACTCTACTCGTCATATTTTTCTAATCGCTCTCATCCTTGCCGGCGTGCTCTTCAGTTCTTCATGCCATAGCTCGAAGACGCCGGCTGCGAAACGCTATCCCTTCACGGGCCGCGTGGTTTCGGTCGACGCCCAGGCGCAATCCGCCATCATCGACGGCGACGCCATCCCCGGTTTCATGGAAGCCATGGCCATGCCCTACAAGGTCAAGCCCGAAGCGACCTTGAATCACCTGCATCCCGGTGATGCAATTTCCGCCGAAGTGGTAGTGGTTCAGCCCGACCCCAAGAACGAAGACGCTGCCCCCGACTACTGGCTCGAGAACGTCAGAACAATTGCACACATCGATCCTGTCCCCGCAGCTGGCGCGAACTCACTACACATGCCCGCACCCGGCGAAGATGTCCCCGATTTTTCGTTCACCAATCAGTCGGGCAAGCGCATTTCTCTCCAGCAATACCGCGGGAACATTCTGTTCCTCACCTTTATCTACACCCGCTGTCCCTTCCCCGACTTCTGCCCGCGCATGAGCAGTAACTTCGCGGAAATCTACAAGGAGATCGGCACAAACCCCGCGTTGGCGGGCGCTCACCTTCTGAGCATCAGCTTCGATCCCGAGCACGACACATCCAAAGTTCTCCGCGACTACGGCTTCTCCGTGGCCCACACGCACGGGCCAACCCTTTTCACCCACTGGGAATTCGCCGCTCCCAGCAAAGCCGATCTACCGAAGATCGCCGACTTCTTCGCGCTAACGGTCAAGCCCGAGGGCGGGTTCATCACCCACAACCTCAGCACCGCCGTCATCGGTCCCGACGGCAAGATCGTGAAGTGGTATCACGGCAGCGACTGGCAGCCTTCTGATTTAATAAAGGACGCAGCCGCGGCGCCCGCACACTAAAATTCCAGCCGCAACAGCATGCGGCCTGATGGTGCGCAAGATGCTGGGTTACGGGCGTTGGTGGTATCAGCACCTTGCTTCGTACGGGATTTTAGGTGGCGCAGCGCCTTGGCTCG
>PMUM01000400.1 GCA_003166855.1 Acidobacteriaceae bacterium
GGGGCTAAAGCCCTCGGCGTTTTACGCGCATTACGCGGCCCTGAAGGGCCGCTCTTCCACGGTTATGCGCGGCGGTTGTGCCTGCGTATGCAGAGGACTGCAACCCGATGCGAGAACCGCCTGCACGCTCTTAGGCGGCGTGGTGGTGCGGGTAGCGGCCGGTGATTTTGCGGACGAAACCGTGGAGTCGATGAACCGCGCCGGCAGCCGGCAGGAACATAAACGGGCATTGTCCCGGCACGACTTGAATTCCTCGCTCCTGGCAGAATGCGACCGCCTTCGGGCTGACGGCGCCGCTTCCTGTGGCGCGGTACATCCAAACCCGGCGGATTCCGGCTTCCGCGCAGTCGGAGACGACGGTGTCGGTTACTGCCGGCGACGTCATCAGGAGTGCGGCTTCGACGGGGGGCTGGATGTCTTGCAATCGGGCGAAACAGCGGTGGCCCAGGACGTTGGGAATATTGGGGTTTACGGGAATCACGTCGTAGCCGCGGCGGCAGAGTTCTTCAAAGAGCATGACGCTGAAGCTGCGGGGTTCCCGAGAGATCCCGACCATTGCAATTCGCTTCTGGGCCAGGAAGTCCTCGATCGTTTCCAGAGAGGGATTCTGAGGTGCCATGGTGGCTCCGCGCCGACATGATTCGATGCCAGCGTTTCATCCTAAGAGAATTCATGGCAGTCCGGCAGTGATGATGATCACGCAGCAGGCGAGCGGGTACGCCCATCCCATTGAGAAAGGATCATCCGCGGCAAAGAGGGAGGTCAGGCCGCTTTTCGCTCGGAGTCTGCCATGCTGACGATGGGCAGGGGAACACGGACTCGCCTTGTCTGGTGGGATCGCTTCTCAAGGGCGTCGAGAAAGACCGTGCCGTCGGGCAGGACGATGGGGTCGCTAAGGAATTGAAATTCCTGGCCGTAGAGCCGCATCTGGTTTTGCTGGGTGAAGCCTAACTGCTTTAATTTTGCGCAGAGGATGGCATTTCGGACTGACATTTAAGACACCTGTATTCCTATTGGGTGGTAGCTGGATGATTGAAGGATGAAGTACGATCACAAGCACCAATTATACTCCGGATGGCACTGCGGCCAGAAGCGTTGAGGGGCGCGGCTTTTGGGGCTTTCTGGGCCTGCGTTCGCCCGCAGATTCGGCTTGCACGTTTGGCCTGCTAGAGGCACAATCTATACGTCAAGCAAGACTCCCATCTGGCTGGAGTGGAGCCCCCTGTGCCACTCGGAAGAAGAAAGTCGAAAATGAAAAATCGAATGGTCCTACCCATGTTCCTGTGCGCGGCGCTCGCGCTACCAGGGTTCGCGCAGCAGACGTCCAACTCGAACGCGCAGCCGGCGACGGCTTCCGCTTCGCAGAGCGCCGACCTGCAACCGATTCCAGCGGACAAGCCGGTCAATTTCTGGGACGGCGATGATCCGAATCTCGTGAATCTAGTCACGCATCCGTTCGCCAATAAGAAGTATGTGCAGCGGCACGTGGGGCCCATCCGGGACCGCCTGAACGAACTGGATGAGTTGACGTCGGAAAACGGCAAAGCGATCAAGGACGTGGATGCACGCGCGACCCAAGGCATTCAGATGGCGTCGGAGAAGAGCAGCCTGGCGGATCAGCATGCCAGCGATGCGGCCAACAAGGCGCAACTGGCGCAGACGGCAGCTACCCAGGCCTCCACAAACGTCTCTACCGTAGAGCAGATGGTGGGGAGTCTCGATCAATACAAGGGAACCGGGCAGACTGAGATTCTGTTTCGTACGGGACAGACGGTTCTGAGCAAGGCGTCGAAGGATGCGCTCGACCAGATGGCGGCTCCGCTGAAAGATCAGCGCAGCTACATCATCGAGGTGCGCGGATTTGCTGCGGGCCGCGGTCAGGCTGCGATTGCCAGTTCGCAGAAGATGGCGGACTCCGTGGTGCGGTATCTGGTGCTCAACCATCAGATNNCGGATGGAACCATGGCGAAGCACACGAGCGGGGGACGGGTGGAAGTCAACCTGATGAAGAACGATCTAGTGGGAGCGGTACAGCATTAGAGCGGCTCTTGTGTAGAGAGGCGAGCCGGTGACGGCTCGCCTTTTTGTTTGTCGGAAGATGTCCGCGTGTGGTGTCTGAGCATCAGGATTTGCGTCGTTCCTCCGGGACTCGCTCATTAGTCTTTGTGCTCGACCCCAGCGCGGAAGCGCTGAGCTAAATTGTTTCGCCGCTCTGCGGCTGGGTTCGCGGCAACAGAATGCGGACCTAAGCCATCCACCAGACAGGCACGGCTCGCGCTGGGCCATCTCGACTATTTTGTAATTGGGCGAGGTAACTGCTGCTGAAGTGCACATTCGTAATTTGAAACGGGACGGCAGCACAAGCAGAATCAATGAGCCCACCACTTCGCAGTCCAGCAAACGCAGCTTCCTGTCTGGGAGTTACGGCGCTGAACAACATTCATTCTGGCCAGATGGAACGTGAGGAGTTATGGCTCGCGCAAAGGCAAGAATTCTCTGCATTGACGACCACTGGAACGGGCTGATCGGGCGCAAGATGCTGCTGGAACAGAGCGGCTATGAGGTGCTCGAGGCGATGGGTGGGGACGAGGGATTGAAGCTGTTCCGCGCACATGCCGTGGACGCGGTCGTTGTCGACTACCAGATGCCGGGGATGAACGGAGACGTGGTGGCGGCAAAGATGAAGCGGATCAACGCGCGCGTTCCGATCATGCTGTTGTCAGCCTACGGGCCTCTGCCGAAGAACAAGTTGAGCTCCGTGGACTCGTTCGTATCGAAATCGCAGCCGCCCAATATCATGTTGTCCACGCTGCACGACCTGTTGAACGACGGGCACAAACCGTTTTTCAGCCGTTGGCTCGATCATTGGAAGAACCGCAACCAGGGGGCGACCCATTGAAATTCCTGAAGCAGCTTTTTAGCCGAGGGTGCACGCACCGGTTCTCATGGCCGCGCATTGACGAAGACGGCCGTCATTATCAGAGATGCCTGGGTTGTGGAAGGGCGTATGAGTACGACTGGGACCTGATGCGGCGGACCGATCGTCTGCTGGCGGCACTGTCCCCTGCGAAATAGTCGAACCGGCATGGCTCACTCCCCTCGAATGCGGCCGGGAACACGCGCCACGCGCGTCAGTCTGCAAGGCAGAATCTCGGTTATTCTTCAGCTCGAAAATGGACGTCAACTCTCCGGCAAGCTGTATCAGCTCTCGGCCACGGGAGGGTTGCTGGAAATCGCAATGTACCTCGATGAACGAACCAAGGTGGGGCTGGCGATTCCCATTGGCGGAAATGTCTTGCGCCCCGACGCCGAAATGCTGTTTCCGATGTGGGGCGCGCAAGGCTTTCTACAGCCGTTCCGCTTCACCCGTCTCTGGGCTCAGGAGCGGCAAATGCTGGATTCGGAGATTGCGGAACTGCTGAGGCAATCGGTGGCGCGATCGACTGCAGGTCAGGGGTTGGGGGCCCGTCTGCGACCTTTCTACTTGGAGTCGTTCTAGAGCCATCCCATCCGTTCTGATCCGTTTTTACAGAGTTGGTCACTTCTGCTCATTTTTCCTACTGCCTGCGACCAGCGGACACTGGTTCGTAGACAGCGGTCTTGCGCGGCGCAGGACCATTTTGGGAAGAGACAGGAAAATTGTGATTTGAGTCACAGACTGAAAATGCACCTTCCGGTAATGATGCCAGCACTGGTTCGCCGCCTTCCCCCAGATCGCGGAGCCAGAGGATAGAAGAGGCAGTAGCGGGGCGTCTTCTCTGCGGAAGTAGACGCGGCCGCACACTGTTGCCCTACGCAGCACGAGTTTCGACTTGCGAAGGCGCACGGTTTTGACCCAGGGAATCCCACTGAAGTGAAAGGTTGGCTATGGGTTTTGCCGATCGAAGGGAAGCTATTGGAGCGTCAGCATACTGGTTGCACACGTGGCCGCGACGGTATGGGTTTGCACTGATTGGCGTAACGGCAGCAGGACTGGTGCGGTACAGCCTGGATGTCACTCTTGGGTTTACCCAGCCTTTTGTCTTGTTTTATCCCATCATCATGCTGGTCGCCCTGCTGGGCGGGTTTGGACCCGCACTGTTTGCGACGCTTCTTTCGGGGGCGTTCGCCGAATACTTTCTGATGGAGCCGCTGAATTCGTTTGCTGTTCGGCATCCGCGTGACGTAATCGGGTTGGCTTTGTTTGGGGTCATGGGAATCACGATGAGTTGGGTGGGGGATCTGTTCCGGCGGCGAGCGAGGAGGTTACAGGAATTCGAAAAAGCCGTGGAAGGTCTGGAAGAAATGATCGTGGTGGTGGACCGCGATTATCGCTATGTGCTCGCGAACAGCGCCTTCCTGAACTACCGGGGGATGAAACGAGAGGGTGTGGTCGGCCGGCGGATTGCGGAAATATTGCACCCAGGAGTCTTTGAGACGACGTTGAAGGGAAAGTTAGATGAGTGCTTCCGGGGCAAGATCGTGCAGTACGAGATGCGATATGTATACGCGAAGCGGGGCGAGAGGGGCCTCTTTATCTCCTACTTTCCGATCGAAGGGCCGGGTGGGGTGGACCGGGTCGCTTGTGTATTGCAGGACATCACCGAGCGCAAGGAATCAGAACGATCGCTGAAGGTGTTCCGAGCGCTGATAGACCAGTCCAATGATGCGGTGGAAATGGTGGATCCGGAGACGCTGCGATTTCTGGATGTGAACGAGAAGGCCTGCAAGGATCTGGGATACAGCCGGGAAGAATTGCTGGCGATGGCGGTGTTCGATATCAATCCCAACCTTGGTGAGTCCGGCCGCGTTCAGCTCCTGAAGAAACTACGTGAGTCGGGCTTTCTGATTCAAGAGGGTATTCACCAGCGCAAGGATGGATCGACTTATCCAGTGGAAATCAGCTTGAAGCGCGTCGATTTGGACCGGAGCTACATTGTCGCAGTATCTCGTGATATCAGCGACCGGAAGCGGGCGGAGGAGGCGCTGGAAGGAAGCGAGAAACGCTTCCGAACTGTGTATGAACGTGCTCCGGTGGGAATTGCCCTGGTGCATCCGGAGAGCGGGCGCTTTCTCAAAGTGAACCCGAAGTTTTGCGAGATTCTGGGGCGGGGTGAGGAGGAATTACTGGAGCTCGATTTCCAGAGGGTGACGCATCCGGACGACCTGGCTGATACTCTCTCAAGACGAACGGAACTTACGGAAGGAAGGTCGGCGCAATTCGAACTGGAGAAGCGCTATCTGCGTCCAGATGGCGGTGAGGTGTGGGCGCATGTGAGCGTCGCGCCCATGTGGCGGGAGGAGGAACCACAGAAGGTCTATCTGGTGATGGCCCGGGACATCACGAAACGAAAGCGAATCGAAGAGGCGTTGCGCGAAAGAGAGGACCGGTACCGCGATCTGGTCGAAAACAGCGAAGACCTGGTATGCACGCACGATCTGGAGGGAAACCTGCTCTCGGCAAATCCGGCGCCAGCGCGGATTTTGGGGTATGAGGTTTCCGAACTGATCAAGATACCGATGCGGGATCTGATTGCGCCAGAATCTCGCGAGCAGTTCGCAGGATATCTGAACCGGATCAGGAACATTGGGTCAGACCAAGGGAAATTGTGTGTGGTGACGCGGAGCGGAGAGCGAAGGATTTGGGAGTACAACAATACGCTGCGCACAGAAGGCGTGCCGGTCCCCATCGTGCGAGGGATGGCGCGTGACATTACCGAGCGCGCAAAAGCGGAATCAGCACTGCGCAGTTCGGAGCAGCGATACCGGTTTCTGTTCGAGAAAAATGTTGCGGGAGTTTCGATTTCCAGCATGGATGGAGAGATGCTGGAATGCAATGAGGCGGGCGCGCGCATGCTGGGCTATAGCAACGCCGAAGAGCTTCGCGGCCGCCCGACGGCCGAGCTCTATTTCGACCTAGACGAGCGGCAAGCGCGGCTGGGTGAATTGAGGAGGGAGGGTTCAGTCTCCAGCGGGGAGATTCGACTCCGGCGAAAGGATGGGACGCCGGTTTGGGTCTTGTTCAATACCGCGGCACTGTCTGGCGGTCGGGATGGCACGCTATTGGTGCAGTCTACATCCGTCGACATCACGCAGCGCAAGAAGGCGGAGGAAGAGCTGCGAAGCAGGGAAGAGGCTTACCGCAACTTTGTGGCCCAGAGTTCGGAAGGTATCTTCCGCGAGGATATGGATGCGCCGGTCTCAGTCGACTTGCCCGAAGAAGAATTGATTCGGCACATCCTCCAAGACTCTTACTTGGCAGAGTGTAACGATGCCATGGCCCGAATGTACGGGCTCACGTCGGGGCGGGAGTTGTTGGGAAAACGGCTGATGGAAATGCTCGACCCAAAGGATCCGCGCAACATCGAACTGGCCCGGGAGTACGTTCGTTCGGGCTTTCACATACTGGAACGGGAATCCCACGAAACGGATATACACGGGAATCCTCGCGTGTTTCGCAACAGCATGATCGGGATCGTAGAGAGTGGGAAACTGGTGCGCACATGGGGAATTCAGCGTGACGTGACGGAGCAGGTGAGGCTCGAAGAAGCCCGAAGCAGAGCAGAAAGAGCTCTGCAGGAGAGCGAAGCTCACTTTCGGCTTCTGGTGGAGCAGGCGTCGGATGGCATCTTTATTGCCGATGCAGAGGGAAAATACATCGACGTGAACTCGGCTGGCGCGGAAATGCTGGGGTACACGCGGGAGGAGATACTGCGACTCTCGCTGCCTGACATTCTTGAAGCGGACGAGCTTCCGCGGCTAGCGCCGGAAGTGGCGCGTTATGCGGGAGGGTCCATCCAGCGGAGCGAATGGAAATTCCGGCGCAAGGATGGGTCTGTCTTTCCCGGCGAGGTATGCGGAAAACAGCTACCCGACGGGCGGTTGCAGGGAATTCTCCGGGACATCAGCGAGCGGAGGGAGGCGGAGGAGGCGATGCGGCGGAACGAAGAGCGCTTCCGGGTGGCGCTCAAAGATTCTCCGATCACAGTTTTCAATCAGGATCGCGAGCTGCGCTACACCTGGATTTATAACACGCAGCTCTACTGGCAGCACGAATGCATTGGCAAGACCGATGCCGAGATTCTGGGTCCGAAGAAGGCAGCGAACCTGGAGGACCTCAAACGCCGCGTTCTCAAGACTGGGGTAGCGTTGCGAGAGGAGGTTGTGATCGCGAACGCCGGCAAGAGTTGCGCGCTCGACATCACGATTGAAGCCCTATTTGACACGGGCGGAAACGTCATTGGAATTACCGGAGCTGCCATGGATATCGCCCGGCTTCGGGAATTGACCGATCGCTTGCAGGACGCAAAAGAAAAGTTAACGCAGGAGAAATCGTATCTGGAAAGCGAGATTCAGACGGAGCTTGGATTTGAAGAAGTCATTGGGCAGAGTCCGGCGCTCCGAGAAGTACTGACGAATGTGCGGGTGGTGGCGCCGACCGATTCGACCGTCCTGTTACTGGGAGAAACAGGCACGGGGAAGGAGTTGGTGGCGCGTTCGGTGCATGCGCTGAGTGCGCGACGCGACAAGAACTTCATCAAGCTCAACTGTGCGGCGGTGCCTTCGGGGTTGCTGGAGAGCGAACTCTTCGGGCATGAGAAAGGAGCGTTCACCGGAGCCATCAGCCAGAAAGTCGGGCGCATCGAACTGGCGGACAAGGGGACGCTGTTTCTCGATGAGATTGGGGAGCTGCCGCTCGAACTGCAGCCCAAACTGCTGCGAGTGCTGCAGGACCGCGAGTTCGAACGGTTGGGCGGGGTGCGCACCCTCCATGTCGATGTGCGGATCATCTCGGCCACCAACCGCGACTTGCAACAGGACATCGCGGACCGGAAGTTCCGCGAAGATCTTTTCTACCGTCTCAATGTTTTTCCCGTCGAGCTGCCGGCATTGCGGGAGCGGCGAAGCGATATACCCATTCTGATTCATCATTTTGTACGCAAGCATGCGGCCCGCATGGGCAAGCACATTGATGTTGTTCCTGACGAGACGATGAAGATGCTTCAGAACTGGAACTGGCCCGGCAATATCCGCGAACTGGAGAACATGATCGAACGGATGGTCATCTTGAGCAAGGGCCGTGTGCTGGCTGCGCCGCCGGTGGAATTGGACCCGGTGACGAATGTTGGCGACGACAATCTCACCGAAATGGCGCGCGAGCACATCATTCGGGTTTTGCGGGAAACGAACGGGGTCCTGTCGGGAACGGACGGTGCGGCGAGCCGGCTGGGGATCAAGCGCACAACCTTGCAGTCGATGCTGAAGAGGCACGGAATTGAAGCGCACGAGTACCGGCGTGGGAGTGGGACCTTCGGGGCCAGTTAATCAGATCCGGCCGCATCTTCTCTTCAGGAAGTCAAAGACCCCACCCTCTCGCGAGAAGGGTGGGGCAGCCCGTTTGCTGAATCACTTTGAGAGGCGGTTGTATTTCTTCAGGGCTTCGCGGAGGCGGTCATGCGGCAGGGCAATCACGGTGTGATTGTTGATGCCGGTCATGGTTTCAGCGGCGACCATGGCATTGACCACGGCTTCTTCGGTAGCCTGGACCGTTGCGAGAAAAATCGGATCGAGGGAATCATTGGGGAGCATGGTGAGCTGGTGCAGTCCCTGGGTGCCGACGGCGCCGGGATTGGCAGTGGAGAAGGCGATGAAGATGTCACCCGAGCCGTCACCGGAGTAGCTGCCATCGCGGCCTAAACCGAGAGAGATTTTCTTGGCGATGCGCTTAAGTTGTGTGGGGATGAGTGGAGCGTTGGTGGCGAGGACGACGATGATGGAGCCGACGTCCTTCTGCCAGACAGTGTGCTCGGGAATTTCGCGGCCCACATTGATGCCCGCGATGCGCAACTGTTCGCGCGATCCGTAGTTGCACTGCACGAGAACGCCGACAGTGTAGCCTCCTGCTGTCGCGTCGAGTACGCGTGAACTAGTGCCGATCCCGCCTTTGAATTCGTTGCAGATCATGCCGGTGCCGCCGCCAACATTGCCTTCTTCGACGGGGCCGCCGTGAGCGGTGTCGAGAGCATGGAAGGCGTGCTCGGGCTTTACGTGAAATCCATTCATGTCGTTCAGGTCGTCATCGGCGGTTTCAGCGACGACCGGCAGGGACCAGGAATAGCCTTCACTGTCGGGCGGAGCTTTCTTGATGCGCCACGCAATGACGGCGTCGCGGACAACGCCGACGCTGTGCGTGTTGGTGATCATGACCGGGCCTTCGAGAAAGCCGGAGTCTTCGAGCCAGGTGGTGCCGGTCATTTCTCCGTTGCCGTTGAGCGTGAACCAGGCGCCGAAGACGGGATCGAGCGAATCTTTGCCGCGGGGGAGGACGGCCGTGACGCCGGTGCGGACGGGACCTTCTCCGACTTTGAGTTTGCCGCTGCCGGAGATTAGCGTGGTGTGGCCTACTTCGACTCCCTTGACGTCGGTGATGGCGTTGTAGACGCCGGGAGTGCCGTCGAAGGGGACGCCGAGATCGCGGGCTCGCGGCTTGGCTTGGGCGACGGCTAGATTGGCGGCAACCATAAATGCAGCGATGAACGGAAGGATTCGAGATTGCATCATAGTAGGGTTCGTTCGTCGGGATTGAGCGCCGGCGGGACAGTATAAAGCATGGAGCGTTGATTTAGAATCCTGCTAGGAAATAACGAGGAGATGACATGGAGAACTGGAAACGAGCGGTGATTGCGGGATCGGCGGGAACCGCGGCGATGTTGGCGCTGAAGGGAAGACGTCCGGCGGCGATACTGGTGGGCAGCGTGGGATTAGCGGTGCTGGCGTCGGAGTATCCGGATCAGTTTGTGCGGATTCGCGAAGAGCTGCCTTCGTATGTACGGCAGGGCACGCGGTTTCTGGATCTGGCGATGAAGATCGGGAGCAAGATTGAGGAGTTGATGGAACGGCGCGCGGCGCGGGCGTTTGAGGAGTTGGGAGAGTTTTAGAAGGCGCTTCTCGCTGTTCGTCGTTCGCTCTTCGCAATGGCGGTCTAGCGACATCCAACAGCGAACAGCGAACGACGAATAGCGAACGGCGAGCTATTCGATCCCTAGTTGCTTGCGGGCGTCGGGGCTTAGACGTTCGGGGGTCCATGCGGGTTCCCAGATCACGTTGACGTTGGCGTTGCGGACGCCGGGAAGTTGCTCGACGCGGGATTTGACTTGGGCGCTGATGTTAACGTGTTCGGGGCAGCCCTGGGCGGTGAGGGTCATATCGACGGTGACGTCCTGCTGGCCCTCGGGTAGGTCGTCGAAACGGATGTCATAGATCAGGCCTAGGTCGACGATGTTGACGGGGATTTCGGGATCGTAGCATTGCTTGAGTGCGTTTAGAACGTCATCTTGGGCTATTGGCATAATTCCTCTTTGAGTGGCGGAGTGATACTTACGTTTAGTTTATCTGATTGCTGGTGCGAACTTCATCTGCACAGGCGACCGCCGCGAAAGCTTTACCACTAAGGGCACGAAGTTACACTAGGGAAAAAGCTCGCTAACGAAACCCTGGCGACGTTTCAAGGACTCAAAACTCATGGCGTTGGATTCGGAGTTTCAGAAGAAGCTGCAGATTTTTTTGGTTGCGGCGATTGTGCTGGCGGGTGGACGCGCGGCTTATGTCGTGTATGAGCGGCACGAGGCGATGAAAGAGGATGCTAGGCCTAAGCAGGAAGGCTTGCTCAAGGCCGACTATTACGTTTCGCCTAAGAAGCTGCATCCTTATGATCTGCGGTCGGCGCATCAGTTGACTGAGCAGCCCGTGTGGGCGAGGTTCGGCTATCAGCTTACTTACTATCCCTATGATCGCGAGCGCCGGAAGACGGATTTTGCGCACGAGGCAGGGACGTTATTGCCTTTGCAGAAGCTGGCGATACAGGATGTGGTGACGGATGTTTCTCCGCAGGCTCCGGGAATGAAGCAGGTAATGGCGGTGTTTTCGCTGGATGGGAAAGGTTATGCGGTTCCGATTGGAGCGGAGCAGGGCGGCGATTTTAGGATTCGTTCGGATGATATGTTTTTCATTGAAGATCCGCACGAGCTTTATAAGCACTGGCCGGCGGAGGTTTGGCAGAAGATTGACGCTCATGAGGTGCAGGCGGGGATGAGCGAATTGCAGGCTAGCTTCGCGATTGGGATGGGGATTCCTACGGGGCCGGGGGATTATGGGGCGCGGACTTTGCAGTATCCGAACGGAGGGAAGCCGGTGACGATTGATTTTCAGAATGACAAGGCGGTGGAGATTAAGGCGGGGACGTAGAGATAGGCGCCAGAAACAAAATGCATAGGTCCTTCGCTCTCGCTCAGGATGACAAACTTGTTTTGGGATGAGAGTGTGCAACAGCTGACAATCGCGCTCTCACGTATTCGACGACTTCTGGCGTGAGGTAAGTGGGTGGTTGGATCGTGAAGGTGGGGCGGTTGATTACGGGTTTGAGCGAGACTCTTTCCCAGGCTGGAGTCGTTGAGGTTTTGACGGAGTGCAGCAGGACGGCGTCGGCGCGGTCCAGGAAAGTTTGGGCCGAAGTCTTGAAGTCGGCGGTTTGCGGATCCAGGACGGTCAGATAGAGATCGGGTTTTAGGAAGCGTAGGATGCTGTTGGATTCGATGATGACGTTTTGCGCGGCTTCGAGAATTTTGCGGACGCGGGGCATGGCTTCGGCGAGGCGCCCTTGCTCGGTGCGCACCCACCAGGAGTGATCGGCTCCAGCGGCGAGGAAGCGCGAGGTGTCGGAGTCGCCGCTACGATCTTTTTCTTCTGACACAGCCCAGGAATGATCGGAGGTCGCGCAGTCGCAGGCTTCGCCATTGGCGGAACAGACGCCGTGTCCGTATTGCGTGATTTTTAGGGCGGTCCAGCGGTAGGCGGGCAGGGCGGCGATGAGGCCGGCTACTACGCTGGTCTTGCCTATGCTGCGGGTGTGGCCGCCGATGACGATTGTTGGCATAGTGAGGCGGCATTTAGCAATTAGTAGTTAGCTTTTAGCTAAACCCAAACCTTCTTGTACTTAGCGTTCTTTCTTTGCTGCGCGCGATAGGAACGCCAATTCTTTAAGATACTCCCGAATCGGGCGCGCGGGAGTGCCCCAGAAAACTACTCCTTTGCCGCGTATTACTTTCTTGGTGGGGATGCCGCTTTGTGCGCCGAGGATCGCTCCCGCTTTGATGCGGACGTGATCGGCTATGCCTACCTGGCCTCCGATGATTACGTTGTCTTCGACTACCGCGCTGCCGGAGAGGCCGGTTTGCGCGGCGATTACTACATCTTCGCCAATCTGGACGTTGTGACCGACGTGAACTAGGTTGTCGATTTTTGTGCCGCGGCGGATGCGGGTTTCGTCTAGCGCGCCTCGATCGATGGTGGAATTGGCTCCGATTTCTACGTCGTCTTCGATCACGAGCCGTCCGATTTGGGGAAATTGTTCGTAGCGTCCGGTTGCGGAATCGCGGACGTAGCCGAAGCCTTCGCTGCCTAGCACCGCTCCGGCTTGGACGATGACGCGGTCGCCTAGAGTTGTGCCAGGGTAGATGGTGACGTTGGCGTCGATACGGCAGTGGGCGCCGATGGTTGCTTTGTCTCCGATTACCGAGCCCGCACCGATCTTTGATTCATCTCCGATCTCTACTTGCTCACCTAGGATTGCGCGGGGGCCGATGGCTACGTTTTTGCCGATCTTTGCGGATGCGGGAACGATGGCCGCGGCATGGGTTACGCGAATCTTTTCGCGATCGCGCAGCAGCTTTGCGGCTCGTGCGAAGGTTAGGCGGGACTGAGTGGAGATTAGGATGGGCTTCTGCGCTGCGTCTGTGGCGGCCGCGAATTGTCCGGCGATTACGGCGGCTGCGGGTGAGCTGAGCGCGGCGTCTAGGTGCTTTGCGTCTTCTACGAAGACAAGACTTTCGCTGGTTGCGGATTGCAGGCTGGAGACAGTAGTTATGGTGATCGAGCCGTCTCCGATAAGACGGCAGCCGAGTTTATCGGCTAGATCGCGCAGGGTTTGCTTCATGGCTGTCTATTGTCGCTTTCCTGTCGGGTATGCACAACGTCCGAGAAGCGGACAAGAATGTCCGCTCCACACGATCACACAAGCTAGTACAACAGCGGTTGGCCGGGCGGGCGGGTCTTCCAGCGGCGGTGGACCCACAGCCATTGGTCGGGATATTGGCGGATGATTTTTTCTATTGCTTTCGTGAATTTGGCTGTGTTGGCTACTATGTCGGACTCGTTGTCGGCCGTGCGAATTAATTCTATGGCGGGCTCGAAGCGCAGGATGTATTTTCGCAGCTTCGCGTCCCACACGGTGAAACCGGGGACCACGGCGGCGTCGGTGCGAAGGGCTATACGGGCGAGACCGCTGGCGGTGCAGGCGGGGATGCCGAAGAAATCCACAAAGACGCCTTGCGGCGGAGTCATGTTGGTGTCCATGAGGATGCCGACGGTTTCGCCGGCGCGCATCGCTCCCAGCAGGCCGCGGACGAAATCGTCTTTATCAACGGTGCGGTTGCCATGCATGGTGCGGTAGCCCTGGATGAGCCGGTCGATGTAGGGATTGTCGAGCGAGCGCATGACGATCGACAGCGGATGGCCTTGAAGGGAATGAGCGAAGGCGGAGAGTTCCCAGGCTCCGATATGCCCGGTGAGGAAGAGGACGCCTTTGCCGCGGGCGTAGGCGCGCTCGAAGTTTTCGAATCCGTCGTAGACGATGGTGCGGGAAACATTCTCGCGGGTGTAGCGCGGGAAGAGGCAGACTTCGGCGAGCTGGCGGCCGAGGGAGACGAATTCGCCGCGTAGCAGGCGGCGCCGTTCGGAGTCGGGCATTTCGGGGAAGGCGAGAGTAAGGTTGCGCAGGCCTACGCGGCGGAGGCGACCGTGGAATGCGTAGACGGTCAAGCCGAGCGTGATGCCTATGGCGCGCGCCACGGGACGCGGTAGCAGGCCGAGGCCTTTGATAAAGGGCCAGACTAGCGCGTACTCTAGGCGTTCTCGCACGGGGAGTCAGTACCCAGTACCCGGTACCCAGCCTTAACCTCTAAAAAATTGAGGAAAAGAAAAAGCACTGGGTACAGCGTACTGACAACTGAAGACTTATTTTGCGGCTTCCTGGGCCCACTTGGCTAGGCTGCTCAGGAATGGGTACGAATCTTTGGGAGCATCGACTTCTCCCTTAAGCGAGGTTTTGAAGGGGACCATGTGGCCGTAGAAATCGCGGGTGCTGTCTTTATCCTGCTTGATGACGGCGCCGGAGAGTTCGAGGCCGGCGAAGAGGCCGCGCGAGCGCGAGTAGGTGAGAACCTCGGCGCGCATCTTCCAATCGGTATCGGCGGAGGCGTGGCGTCCGACGGGGCCGGCGGCTGCGCTGGCATCGCCGCCCAGCTTGAATTTGCTGGAGAGCAGGTCATCCATTCCGTGCTTGTTCATGATCAGCATGACGACATCGGTCGCCTGACCGCCGATCTGGAGGCCGAAACTGCCGCCGCCTATGGTGAAGAAGGCGGGCGCGCTCCAACCCTTGGGAGTGCGGCAACTGGCAACGCCTTTGCCGTAGCGGCCGCCTACGACGAATCCTCCGTTGAGCATGGAGGGAACGACGGCGACACATTCAGCCGAGCCGAGAACTTCTTCGGGGATGCGCTGGTCGGGAGCGGCTTGGATTTCATCGAGCACGGTGCCGGCGGCCTGGACGCGGCCGGAGGCTTTGGTGTCGGCTGTGGGGGCGTCGTCAGCGGAGAGAATCGGGGTCAGGAAACAAACGAGCAGCAGCAGAACGAGGGACTTTCGCATCATGCCTCACTTGGAAGTATGGAATTTATTGTCTATTGTCTATGATTCTATTCGATGCGGGGGGTGAGGAGGGGGATAGCCGGGAGTGGCTAGGGTGAGTCGGGCGGGCAGTTCATCTTCATTGCTGTCCGACAGAAGAGCTTGAACCACGGGGAGCACAGAGGAACACAGGGGAAATCTAAATGCGAAGCGTTGTTTGGGCGGAATAGGCGGTTGGGAGTGTGGTGGGCAAAAAAATGCGGGGCTGAAATCGGCGACCCTAATCTCCGTCTCCAGCCCCGTCTCCCAGGTTCTGTGGTAGGTGAGGCGAGTATGAGGCAGGTCGAAAAAAGGGACAAGATTACCGAGGTCACTGTACCTTGGTAACCGAGAAGATGGTTGGATCGTTCCCACTTAGAATAGGGTTCGTGCGAAGGGCCTGGTTGCGAGGTTATGCCATTCGGAGGCTCAGTCGGCGGGCGTGTTTACTGGTTAGTACCGGTACCCCCTTCCCGGTAAATATCCCTACAGAACAAGGTGTACTATTCGGGCCGTGACAGGGCAGTTGGCAGGCAGAGTGCAGTTTGGTCGGGAGGACATGTTTGCCCGTCTCTCCTCACTGAACTGCGGTAACTTGGCTCTAGAGGCCCTTTACAAATAGGCTTCCAACAGAGTACAAGTGACGGGCTTCCCCTAAAGACCCGTCTATGGCAGAACGAAAAGAAAAATCCCAACTGGTAGGTGATTTTCTCCGCGAGGCGGCAGTTCTCGTGGCAGTGACGTGGCCGTTGGAGGATGCTCTTGCGCACGAAAATAAAATTAACTTGAATGTGCTGCTGTTCGCCATTTTGATAGGCGGATTGCTGCTGTATTTGGGAATCATCCTAGAGGGGAGGGATGCGCTGTGACGATGACGACGCTTCAAGCCTGGATCGTGACCGCGATTTTTTTCTTCTGCGTTTTTTGTGTTGGGAAATATTTACAGATGAAGGAAAAGCAGGATCGGATGGTTAAGGAGGTAGAGACCCGACTCGATGCTCCGCGCTCCGAACGTCGAAGTGGAAGGGATAGACGGCAATCTGCTTCGCCCTCTCCAGCGAATGCGCTAGCCCAACGTAGATAAGCTTTTCACTGATGCCCATTTTCTAGGGCTAGTCGCTGCGTTCCCGAAGAAAATCGTTCAGGAACATTCTCCATCCCTTAATTTGCTGGTACGGTCCCCAGAAGTCCCCATGAGAAGAAAGAAGAAAATACTGTTTAGTGGCATCGTCTAGGTGGACATCGAGAACGTTAACCGCAAGGAATCTTGATTCGATAGAAGAGTCGAAATATTGTTCTGCAATTTCTCCCACTCTCCTCTTGATCCGCTCCATGTCTGCGGCAAGTTGGATGACATTGCTGAAATCGTAAGCCCCGAGTTCACACCGAGAAAGCTCCACTAAAACTCGCCCCAATTCCTCCCTGCCCTTTTTCCGCCGATAATCGATCCGGTACGTGACCCACACCGCGACGACCACCATCGCGATTGCGATGCCGAATAGGGCATACGCAATATAGAAGTGTTGGATGGTTGCTAGGAATGATCCGATTGCCGTTAACACCGTCGCCACTCCAAGGAAGAGCGTTTGTTTCATCCGCATTGCACGCGGACGACTCCTGCGGTATAGTCCGACTCAGGGAGTCGTCCCACGTCTCCTTTCGAAATATGTCCACTCGCCCCGAGACTCCGGTCAAGATGAATCGGGGCGAGCCGATTTTTACCAAGCAAGACTTCTCTACGCTTTTGACACTGGCTTGTGAGACGCCATCTCACCCACCCGTTGCAAAATCGAAGAGAAAACCAAGTTCCCGGAATCGCGGCGGTTATACCGGAACGAATACTCGTCAAGGTAGCTCTGTAAATATTTCGCGCTGACCGAGTGGTACACGCCGCCAATTCCGCGTTTCACTAGCGACCAAAATCCTTCAATCGTGTTCGTGTGAACTTCGC
Organism: Acidobacteriaceae bacterium; assembly: GCA_003166855.1. Taxonomy (GTDB): domain Bacteria; phylum Acidobacteriota; class Terriglobia; order Terriglobales; family Acidobacteriaceae; genus Sulfotelmatobacter. The sequence goes on from PMUM01000400.1 coordinate 16,715, forward strand.
CCGCAACATAGACCTGTTGCGAGTGATTGATGCGCTTGTGCTGATAGCCCATGTTCGGCAGCGCGTTGTAGGAGGGGAACTCGTCCGTAAAAACAGTGCTCTCAGGCAGGACGTATTTTTTCACGAGTACGCCTGTGGCTTCCATCGTCAACTCTTGGCAGACCCGCGCCACGATGCGGCCCTTGCGCTCCACGATCCCAGTCACCATCGTTTTCTTCGCCAGATCGCCCTTGAGTAAGCGCCCGGAATCGTTCTTGCGCCGTCCGCCGTGGTACATCTCGTCCATCTCGACGCCGGGAGTGCCAGCGCCGCCAAGCTGCAATTCTTCCCGCATCAGCTTGCGAATCTGGTTAAACATACGCCATGCCGTCTTGTAGGTCACTCCGGTTTCACGCTGAATCTGCTTTGCCGAAATGCCACAGCGGGTACTCCCGATCAGGTACATGGCGTGGAACCAAGTTCGCAGCGAGGTGCTAGACTTTTCAAAGATGGTTCCAGCTAGCGGGTAGATATGATTACCGCACGTCTCGCAAGCGTAAGCCGTCCGACCCCTAACGCGGTAGTGCTTGCGGGGCTTATCGCACTTCTGGCACTCCGTGATCCCGCCGGGGAAGCGTTGCTCCTTGATCTGCTCTAGGCAGGCATCGTCGGTCGGAAAGTCTTGGTCGAATTGTTTGAAGGTGTAGCGGAGTTCAACGGGGATACTCTGGCGCGGTTTCATGGCAAAAACAGTATGC
>PMUM01000121.1 GCA_003166855.1 Acidobacteriaceae bacterium
GCCGACTTTGATTTTGTCGCCCTCTTTGACTTTAATTTCCTGGATGGTTCCGGTCACGGACGAAGGCACTTCGACTACGGCCTTGTCAGTTTCAAGTTCCATGACCGACTGACCAGCGCTGACGGAGGCTCCGGGCGCAACCATGAGGCGCACGAGGTCGCCTTGTTCGATGTTTTCTCCCAGTTCGGGAAGTTTGAATTCGATCACCGCGTCGTTCCTTTTCTCAGAGCTTGATGTTAAGAGCATTCTCTATCTGCGCGCCGGGGAATTGTGCCGTCCCTCCGGGACTTNNCACTGCCGTGCCGGGCTTTCACGTTCCGCCCCTTCGGGGCTTTGAGTTTGCTACTGCCGATCTAACGCTTCAACCTTAGGGTCGTTCGGACGCACTCGACAGCCGATCGACCTTAACTGATGGCCGGGTTCGCTTTGTCGGGATTGATCCCCAGTTCCTGAATCGCGCGCTTAACTACGTCGGTGCCGATCTTCTTCTCGCGCGCCAACGCGCCCAGCGTGGCCAGCACGATGTGTTTCGCATCCACTTCAAAGAAGTCGCGCAGGGCTTTACGGCTCTCGCTGCGGCCGAAGCCGTCGGTTCCGAGTGAGACAAGCTGTCCCGGCACCCACTTGCCCAGGCTCTCCGGCAACACTTTCATGTAGTCGGACGCGGCAATGAATGGTCCCTGAGCGTCTTTCAAAGTCTCCGTTATATATGGAACCTTGGCTGGGTCCGCGGGATGCAGCATGTTCCAGCGCTCGCAATCGTTAGCGTCGCGATAGAGTGCCTTGTAGCTGGTCACGCTCCAGACGTCGGCTGCAACCCCGTACTTTTCTTCGAGAATCTGCTGTGCCTTGAGCACTTCGTACATGATCGTGCCGCTGCCCAGCAACTGGGCACGCAGTTTTGCATCGCTCTTGGCCGAGGCCTTGAACCGGTACAGGCCTTTCAGCACGCCTTCGCGAACGTTCGCGTCGGCGGGCATGCTGGGCATGGGCAACGGCTCATTGGTGACAGTCAGGTAATAGAAGATCGACTCCTGATCGATATACATCCGCTTGATGCCTTCTTGAATAATGATGGCGATCTCGTAAGCGAACGCCGGATCGTAGGCTAGCAGGTTCGGCACCGGCAGGGCGAGCACATGGCTGTGACCGTCCTGGTGCTGCAGGCCTTCACCAGCCAGCGTTGTGCGTCCAGCGGTGCCTCCGACGAGGAATCCGCGGCAGCGCATGTCGGCCGCAGCCCAGATCAGATCGCCGATGCGCTGGAAGCCGAACATCGAGTAATAAATAAAGAAGGGGATGGTGTTGATCCCGTGATTGGCGTACGCTGTGCCGGCTGCGATGAACGAGCACATCGATCCGGCCTCGGTGATTCCCTCTTCGAGAATCTGACCGTTCTTGGCTTCCTTGTAGTAGAGCAGCGTGTCCATGTCGACGGGTTCGTAGTTCTGGCCCACGCTGGAATAGATTCCGACCTGGCGGAAGAGCGCTTCCATGCCGAAGGTTCGGGCTTCGTCGGGAACGATCGGAACGATGAACTTGCCGAGTTCGGGATCGCGCAACAACTTCGCCAACAAGCGCACAAAGACCATGGTGGTGGAGACTTCGCGTCCGTCGGTGCCTTTGTGGAATTCCTCGAAGTGCGAGGCGGGGAAGGGCTTCATCGGCGTGGCCCGGACTTTGCGGGTGGGCATGTATCCGCCGAGCTGCTGGCGGCGCGCCTGCATGTACTTAATCTCGGCACTGTCGTCTGACGGACGGTAGAACGGGGCGTTTTGCAGTTCGTCGTCGGGGATAGGAATTCCGAAGCGCGAACGGAACATCTGCAACTCGTCTTCGTTTAGCTTCTTCTGCTGGTGAGTGATGTTCTTGCCTTCGCCCGCCTCGCCGAGTCCGTAGCCCTTAATCGTTTTGGCGAGAACAATAGTCGGTGCGCCGGTCGTCTCAACGGCAGCGCGGAATGCCGCGTGAACTTTGATGGGATCATGTCCGCCGAGACGCATGCGCGCCAGTTGATCGTCGGAAAGATGCTCCACCATTTTCAGAAGGCGGGGATCAGTGCCGAACAGGTTCTGCCGGAAATAAGCTCCGCTCTCGACAAAATATTTCTGGTATTGCCCGTCGCTGACTTCGCCGAGGCGCCTGACCAGCAGGCCGTCGCGGTCGCTCTGAATGAGACTGTCCCAATCGGAGCCCCAGATGCACTTGATTACGTTCCAGCCGGCGCCGCGGAAGATGGCTTCGAGTTCCTGAATGATTTTGCCGTTGCCGCGCACCGGGCCATCGAGGCGCTGCAGGTTGCAGTTCACGACGAAGATCAGGTTGTCGAGCCGTTCGCGCGAGGCCAGAGTGATCGAACCCAGCGACTCGGGTTCGTCCATTTCGCCGTCGCCAAGGAATGCCCAGACTTTGCCGCCGGTCGACTGCTTGAGACCGCGATTCTCTAGGTACTTGATGAAGCGCGCGTGGTAGATCGCCTGGATCGGACCGAGTCCCATGGAAACCGTGGGGAACTCCCAGAAATCGGGCATGAGCCAGGGGTGGGGATAGGAACTGAGGCCTCCGCCGGGCTTGAGTTCGCCGCGGAAGTTCTGCAGCTTCTCTTTGGAAATGCGGCCTTCGAGATAGGCGCGGGAATAAATTCCGGGAGCGGCGTGGCCCTGGAAGTAAACGATGTCGCGATCGCCGCTTTCGGTTTGCGCGCGGAAGAAATGATTGAATGCGACTTCATATAACGTGGCGGCCGAGGCGAAGGTCGAGATGTGGCCGCCAATGCCCTCCTGCATCTTGTTGGCGCGAACCACCATGGCGAGGGCGTTCCAGCGGACGAGGCTCTTGATGCGGCGTTCCATCTCCTGGCTGCCGGGGAATGGCGGCTGCTGGCGTGACGGAATCGTGTTCTGATAGGGCGTGGTCGCCGAGAACGGCAGGTTGATGCCAGCCTCGCGGCGCGCGTGCAGCGCCAGTTGCTGCAGCAAACGGCCTGCCCGATTGGGGCCGCCTTTGGAAAGAACATAATCCAGGGAATCGACCCACTCCCTGGTTTCCAAAACCTCTAAGCCGTCGGTTTCCGTCTGAGCCACGTCTGGTTTCTCCATCGTAGAATGCGCAATAGTTCATCATAATTCAAATTCGAGGATTCTTGGTGGCGCGAGCCTGAGATCCTTCACTTCGCGTGAAAAACGGCTACGCTCAGGATGACGCCCCTCGGAGATGCGCAGGAAGACTGGCTACTTTCTTACGGCTCCGCCGTTACCTGCGTGCACTGCGAATTGTCAGGCGACGCGCAAGTACTGTAAAATGACACTTTGAGCGGGAGTAGCTCAGTGGTAGAGCGCGACCTTGCCAAGGTCGATGTCGCGGGTTCGACCCCCGTCTCCCGCTCCAGTTTTTTGTCCCCCAGCCTGGTCTGCGCCAGATGGACATTTTCCGGCCGGAACGCTAACGTATGGAGCAGGGGCGCGGTACCCAAGTGGTAAGGGAGAGGTCTGCAAAACCTTTATGCGTCGGTTCGATTCCGACCCGCGCCTCCAAACTTTTCTGGTAGTTGCCTGACTCCGGTAGTTACCTCCGATTCCAACCTGCCTGCTTGATTGGCCTCGACGAGTCATGGCGCTTCTGATCCATGCTAGTTCTGATCCATGCGTCGAATCTATGCGCCTAAGAAGTAATTCCCACGGCGGTCGGCACTGCTTCGCTCTGATTTTTCTGTTCGTGTGTTTGTGGTGCCAGCGCTCAACAGGGCAACCGTCCGAGAACCCTCTGCCTGACGCTCCAAAGCAGGCTACTGCGGAGAAGAAGAATTTCTTTACCCGCTGGGCGGAATTCTACCGGCAGGACTGGTCCGGAACGGCGCCTTCCTCGCCGGCTCCGGCGCGCCGTGGCGCTCCGTCGCCGCTCGATTCACCTCCGTTTCCCAACGCCGACTGGTCATATGGCGGGTCGCCGGTGATTGGGGAGCCGGACACGAATAGCTATCCACTGATGACGGCGATCAACGGAGCCACGAGCCGGACGAAGGTGTATGGATGGATCGATCCTTCGCTGAACTTCAGCACTTCTTCCAATCGCAATGAGCCTGAAGCGAACGATGTGTATTCGAATCGCTTTGAGCTGAACCAACTTGTTCTCTACGCAGAGCGGTTGCCGGATTCGGTGCAGCGCGATCACGTCGACTGGGGTTACCACCTTACGGCTCTGTTTGGCACGGACTATCGGTATACGACGGCGAAGGGATATTGGAACGGCCAGTGGGTGAACGATCATCATCAGTACGGGTTCGATCCGACCCTGGAATACGTCGACGTTTATATGCCACAGGTTGCGCAGGGAATGAATCTGCGCTTCGGTCGCTTCATCTCTGTGCCGGGGATCGAGGCACAGTTGGCGCCGAACAACTACATCTTCAGCCATTCGCTGCTGTATGCGATTGATCCGTTTACCGACACTGGTCTGATGGCGACGGTGAAGCTGAACGATCATTGGCTGGTGCAACTGGGAATTACCGACGGTCACGATGTAGCGATGTGGACGCCGGATGCGAAGCCTTCAGGCACTGCGTGCTTGAGCTACACCACGATTTCGGTGAATGACAATTTCTACGTCTGCGCCAACGGGATCAACGACGGCAAATACGCGTACAACAATCTGCAGCAGTATGATGCCACCTGGTATCACAAGTTCTCGAAGACCTGGCACATGGCGACCGAGACCTGGTACATGTATGAGCGCGACGTCCCTGCGCTGGGCGGCGCGATTCAGTCGGAAGCCGGGGCCAATCCAGCGTACTGCCTGCCCGGAGAACTGCGGTGCACGGCTCCGGAATATGCGGTGGTCAATTTTCTGCAGAAGGAATTATCCGTGCATGACTTTCTGTCGTTCCGCAGCGACTATCTCGACGACAAGAAAGGGCAGCGAACAGGCTACGCAACGCGATACACCGAGAACACAATTACATGGTGTCACTGGATTGGCACGACGATTCAGATCCGTCCGGAATTGCGGTTCGAGCGGGCCTGGGATATGAAGGCTTACGACTACGGCCGGCGGCAGAATCAGCTGACCGTGGCGAGCGATCTGATCTTTCATTTCTAGTTTCGTGTTTCCCGCTGTCCTTGTAGGAAAATAGATTCATGACCGGCGTACGGATGGACATCTGGCTGTGGGCGGCGAGGTTCTTCAAGACCCGGCCACTGGCGAAACGGGCTTGCGAGCTGGGCAGAATCTTGTCCAACGGGCAGATTGCAAAGGCCGCGCGCGAAGTCCGGGTGGGGGACCGGTTGCGCATAACTAATGAGGGCGGCGACTTTCAGGTGGAAGTGTTGCTTCTGAGCGAGACGCGCGGGCCCGCAGCGGTCGCTCAAACACTCTACCGCGAATCCGAGGAGAGCCGGGAGCTACGCCAGAAGGTCGCGGCGGAACGGAAGGCAATGCGCGAGTTCGAAATCCTGCCGGAAGGGCGCCCATCGAAACGCGACCGCAGGCACATCATCCAGTTCCGGGGTAGAGGGTAGGCAGATACTGCTCTGTGTCCTCCGTGTCCTCTGTGGTGGATTCAAGGGCATTCACCACAGAGGACACGGAGGACACAGAGAATTTCATTTCAGGGCTTGACTTCCTGTCGGCCTTGCTTCAATATGGCGTTGTACGACATGTCGTCGAAGGTCACAATGGAGTCATTACCACTCTCCGAGCCCGTGCTGCTCATCCTTCTTAGTCTGGCGGAACAGCCGCGGCATGGGTATTCGATACTGAAGGACGTCGAGCAGATGAGCGATGGGCGCGTCGTGCTGAGCACGGGCACGCTCTACGGCGCGCTGCGACGGTTGCTCCAAGATGAATGGATCGAGCGAATCGAAGAAGAGGACACGTCGCGGGGCCGCCAGGCGTATCGCCTGACAGCGCGCGGACGCAGAAACCTGCAACTCGAAGTCGGCCGCATGAAGCATCTCACGCGTTTGGCAAATCTGCGGATCGTGGTGAAGGAGGCCTGATCGAATGCTCAGCGTCAGCATCTATCGGGGTCTGCTGCGGCTGTATCCGGCACTTCACCGCAAACAGTTCGGCGAGGAGATGGTGGCGGTATTCGGCGAGATGCAGGCCGAGACGGCCTCGAAGAGCAAGCTCGACAGGGGAATGTTTTTTGCCCGCGAGACCGCTGGAGTTGTAGGCGGGGCGCTGCAGGAACATTGGCGAGTTCTGGGTGGCGATTCGATCGGGCTTTGGTTTCCACGAAAGAGGTTTACGATGCATACCGAATTCCGTTTCCCGAAAACAACCGCCGTATTGATGACAATCATTCTGGCTGGAGTTGTGGTGGCCATCAAGAAGGGAGAGACGATTTCGTCCTCCCATGTGAATCCTCCGATTGGACCGCTCCCGCCGGCGCACTCCGTTTTGTTGGGGGGCATCTTTCTAACCCTCGCATTCTTCTACGCCGCGGGATTGATCGGGTGGGCGATTCTGTTCGCGATGCGGCGCTCGGGAGTGCACAGGCTGGCCGAGACTTCGGGCGGATCGAAATAGTTTGCGCTTGCGTCAAGGCGTGGCAGGCGCACGTTCATCTTGCCGGCGATGGACTCTTGCCGATAGACTCAGGGGCGCAAATTAGCGCCCCTTTTCAAATCCATGAGCCTCCGCCGATCTTCTGCTTACGCCCTTTGTCTGACATTCTTCTTCGCGGTTTCCATCGCCAGCGCGCAGAGCCCCGCGACCACCGCTGCTGTCACCAACTACGTCAAAGCCGAGATGCAGCGGCAGCACATCCCCGGGCTAGCTCTTCTCGTGGTGAAGAGCGGCAAGATCGTACGCGCCGAAGGTTTTGGGCTGGCCAATGTGGAACTGCAAGTGCCCGCCAAGCCGGAGACCATCTTCCAGTCGGGATCCGTGGGGAAGCAGTTCACGGCGACAGCGGTCATGATGCTGGTCGAAGAGGGCAAGATCGGTCTCGATGATCCGCTTACAAAATACTTTGCGGACGCCCCGGCCAGTTGGAAAGAAGTGACCGTGCGGGAACTGCTCAGTCATACCGCCGGTTTTGGCGATTATCCGAAGGACTTCAATTTCCGCAAAGACTGGACAGAAGACGAGGAACTGAAGCTGATCGAGAGCATCCCTCTGGCGTATCCTCCGGGGACGAGCTGGGAGTACAGCAACTTTGGGTATGTGACGCTCGGGATTCTGATTCATCGCGTAACTGGCGAGTTCTATGGCGACTTTCTACAGCAGCGAATCTTTCAGCCGCTGGCGATGACTTCTACACGGGTTATTAGTGAAGCCGACATTGTCCCAAATCGTGCAGCGGGATACCGGCTGGTCAAAGGCGAATTGAAGAATCAGGAGTGGGTGGCGCCCGTGGTGAACACTACCGCCGACGGCAGCTTGTACTTCTCGGTTCTCGACCTTGCGAAGTGGAACGACGCTTTGTACACCGAGAAGTTATTGAAGCGCTCCAGCCTTGACCTGATGTGGACTCCGGTCAAACTGAAGAATGGGCAACCGAACAAGGGGCACTACGGTTTTGGCTGGTTCATCGACGAGAGAGCCGGACACCGGTGCATTCACCACGACGGCTCGTGGCAGGGATTCGAGACGGCGATCGACCGCTATGTGGATGACCAGTTGACGGTGGTTGCGCTCGCCAATCTGGCCGACTCTCAACCGGGTAAGATCACACAGCACGTGGCCGAAATGTATCTGGCGGACAAGTAGGAATATTCACCACGGCGGACACTGAGGACACGGAGGCAGACAACTCTACGCCAAGATATCCTTGCCTTCGCGGGCTTCAACTTGCATTCGCATTCCGTACTTCGGACGCAGCGTAATCAGCGGCTCGGGCTCGACGGGGTGTCCGGGAACCAGCCTCAACTTCCATTTCTGCGCGATCGTCGCCAGCAGTAACACACCTTCCATCGAGGCAAACGACTCGCCGATGCATTGCCGGACTCCTGCACCAAATGGAAAATACGTGAGCTTCGTGCGCCGCGACCTGGCTTCGGGCGTGAAGCGTTCGGGATCGAAGCGCAGGGGGTCGGGGAAAAAACGCGGGTCGCGATGGGTGATGTACTGGCTCATCAGAACTGTTGTCCTGGCAGGCAGCGAAAAATCGCCGAGTTGAAAGTCGGCGCGCGCGTAGCGGCCCATAGCCCATGCCGGCGGGTAGAGCCGCATGGACTCTGCCAGCACCATTTCCACATAACGCAGGCGGGAAACATCGTCGAACGTGGGCAGACGACCTTGTAACTCGCGGTCAATTTCATCGTGAAAGCGGCGTTCGCACTCCGGATTCTGCGAGAGCAGATACCACGTCCACGAGAGCGCGTTGGCTACAGTTTCATAGCCAGCCAGGAAAATAGTGATGACCTGGTCGCGGAGGGACTGCTCGGAAGCGGGCGTTTGATCCGGCGAAGCGGCCAGCATCATATCGAGCAGGCTGCCGCCGTGCGGACCGCGCTGCCGGTGCGCCGCGATCATGCGGTAGACGACTGCATCGATACGCTTGCGCGCCCTGACGAATGCGGCGAGGCCGGGTGGCCGCACGTGGACCAGCCATTCGGCGGCCGGCAACATCACTAGAAAATTGTAGAGGCCCATGATGCGGTTGATAGCGCTGGCCAGTTCGTTCACTTCGTCGCCCGATTCCCGGCCGAGATCAGTGGCAAACAGTGTTTGCGCGACGACATTGAGCGTGAGGTGCATCATGTCGATGGCAATGTCGCGCTGCTCACCGGAGCGCCAGCGCTCACGCACGCGGACCGCTTCCTGAACCATCGTGCTGGCGTATTCTGGAATGCGCTGGCGATGGAACGCGGGCTGTGCGACCTGCCGCTGGGTGCGATGCTGGGCGCCTTCGGCGGTGATCATGCCCTCGCCCAAGAGCATCTTGGTGCGCTGAACTGTGCGTTCTTTAATGAAGTTATCGTTCTGGACGACCAGGATTTCCCGGATGTAGTCGGGGTGATTCAGAAAGACGATGTGGTGCCATCCGATCTTGTAGTGGACGATGTCGCCGTATTCCTCGGCCAGGTGCTGAAAGAGCAGGATCGGATTCGCGGGGCGCAACTTGCGGAGGGCAAACCAGAGGAGATTCCTCTCGAGGCCGGGGGGATAGCGATACGCGGCTGGGCCAGACACGTTGCTCTTGGGTACGCTGTTCCGGGCTGCAGTCGCCATCTTGCTAGTTTACTTCGTGGACTCGATTTGTCGGAGGAAGAGACGCAGATTCAGCGATTCAGGTTTCCTGCTGGTACCGAATCAGTTTTAGTTTTGACAGCGAGGTGCTTCCATGCTTCGGATTTCTGTAGCACATCCAGTTCCGTGAGAACCTCAGCGCTGTGCTTGAGGGGATCGACGCTGGAGTAGGCTTTCACGATCTTGCCGCTGGGATCAATCAGGAAAGTGTGCCTCGCGGCGAATTTAACCACACCAAGATTAGTCAGTGAGCCATAGGAGTCGGTGACTTTGTGGTCGGTATCGGCCAGCAGTTTGAAGTTCAGACCTTCCTTGGTGCAGAACTTCTTGTGCGAGTCCACACTGTCGAGGCTCACTCCCAGCACGACCGCGTTCCGCTCGGCGTATTTCGGCTGGTCCGCCTGGAAGTTGTGGGCTTCGCGGGAGCAGCCCGGAGTCTGGTCCTTGGGGTAGAAATAAAGGATGACCCATTTTCCGCGGTAGTCCTTGAGGCTGACGGACGAGCCGTCCTGCGACGGCAGCGTAAACTCAGGAGCGCTGCTGCCCTCGGAGGGCGCCGCCGAATGAGACAGCAGGCGAGGAACAAGTACGATGAGGACCAGCACAACCGCCAACAGCAGCACGATCCGCAACATGGTAACCCTCCGCGGCGCTCCGGCTAAGCGAACTCCAACCCAATTTTCTTCCCGGCCCGATCGAGACTCACGATGCGAAAGCTGCGAACCTGCCCTGCCCGGACGGGCTCTGCTTTAGGAGGCCCGCCAGAGCCGCTCTTCCAGCGCGCCTGCAGCATCGAACTCAGCGAGGAGAGATCCGCCTTCGATTCCCTTGGCGCATCAGTTTTCGCGGGTGCTGCAGCAGTGACTTTGCAGGTGGCATGGATGCCTTCGCCCAACTCTACTTTTGCTTGACCGGCGGACTCGTCCATCAGACGGCCGGTGACCACGTCGCCTTCGTTGTGCTCGGCGATGTATTCGTCCAAGCCAGTGGGAACGAGTTGCTTCATGCCCAACCGCATCTGGCGCTTTTCAAGATCGATGGCGAGCACCTGCGCCTTCACGACTTGTCCGACTCGCAGCACGTCCTGCGGCTGGTTGATGCGTTTTTCCGCGCTGATGTCGCTCACATGAACCATGCCTTCGATTCCTTCCGACAATTGCACGAAGGCGCCGAACTTGGTGAGGTTGGTGACCGGTCCTTCGACCGCCGAGCCGACCTGAAAGCGCTGCGAGATGTCGGCCCAGGGATCACCTAACGCCTGCTTGAGTCCTAGCGAGAGGCGGCGCTCGCCGGCATTGACTTGCAGGATCACTACCTCGACGGTCTCGCCTTCCTTGACGACATCGCTGGCTTTGCGGATCTTGCCCTTCGACCACGACATCTCGGAAATATGAATCAGGCCCTCGATACCGGGCTCGAGTTCCACGAAAGCGCCGAACTCCATCAGGCGGGTGACGGTGCCGTGCACGCGATCCCCGGCTGTGAATTTTGCGGCTACTGCGTCCCAGGGATGCGGTTGAAGTTGCTTGAGGCCAACGGAGATGCGCTTCTTCTCGGATTCAGCTCCGACCTTGAGCACTTTCACTTCGACCGCTTGGCCCACGGAGAGTACGTCGGCGGGCTTGTTTACGCGGCCCCAGGCGATGTCGCTCACATGGAGCAGCGCGTCCACTCCGCCGAGGTCGACGAAGGCGCCATAATCGGTAAGGCTGCGCACGGTGCCGTTCACCGTTTCGCCTTCCTTGATTTGCGAATAGAACTTGTCTTTGGCGGAGCGTTCCTCTTCTTCCGCGACCGCACGGCGGTCGACTACGACGTCTTCATCGGTGACGTCGAGTTTGATGATGCGGCAGCGGATCTCCTGCCCGACCAGCTTCTCCATTTCAGCAGCTTCGCGAACTCCGCTGCGTGAGGCGGGCATGAAGGCACGCACGCCCACGTCGACGCTGAAGCCACCTTTGATCACGCCGGTCACCGTGCCCAACACGGTGGTCTTGTCGGCAAAAGCTTTTTCCAAAGCAGACCAATCCATGGGCCGCTCGACTTTGAAGCGCGAAAGCTCGTAGTAGCCGTCCAGATCGCGGCCCTTGACCGTGACCAGGCACTTGTCTCCGGGCTTCAGCGTTTCGCCCTGCAGGGCCGCCAGCGGCAGGATTCCTTCGGACTTGTATCCGATGTCGAAGAACACCGACTCGGCGTTGACGGCGATTACCGTGGCTTGCAATTGCTTGCTGCCTTCGGTCTTGCGGGAATGGCTCTTCGTGTACTGAGAGAGGATGTCACCGAACGACTCGGTGCTCTCGATGGCAGGTTGGGTTTGTGGAGTATCTGGATTGGACATGAACGGTTACGGCCCTCGTCGCGGGATAGGATTTCTTAGGATACCACCGCGGGCGGGAGTACGCGCGGCAGCCTGGGGGTCCGCGACCGCTGCAATCGTTCGGGGCATGGTTCCGCACGCCGGCGAGACGCCAGCGCTACTTTGAATGCAGCGCCCACTGCGGATCGTCTTCCGGCCGTACGATCTGGCCGTCGCGCATGTGGATGATGCGGTCGCCATACTCCGCTGCCGCGGGATTGTGAGTAATCATCAGCACGGTCTGCCCAAGCTCCTGATTGGACTTGCGCAACATGCTGAGAACGATTTCAGAGTTCTTGGAATCGAGGTTGCCCGTTGGTTCGTCGGCCAGCACGACCGCAGGCTTGTTGATGAGAGCGCGCGCCAGAGCTACGCGTTGCTGCTCGCCGCCGGAAAGCTCGGAAGGACGATGTCCCAGACGCTTGGTCAGGCCGAGAAGATCGGTGATACGGTTAAAGTGCGCGGGATCTCCGTCGCCGTTGCCAGAAATCTCCCGGGCGATCCCAATGTTGGAGCGGGCGTCGAGAGTCGGCAGCAAGTTGAACTTTTGGAATACGAAGCCAATCTTGCGCTTGCGCATTCGGGTTCGTGCCGCGTCGGAGAGTGTGGCCAGATCTTCACCGTCGAGCACCACGCTGCCGCCGTCGGCGCGCGTCAGTCCACCTAGTAAATAGAAGAGGGTCGACTTTCCGCTGCCCGAGGGGCCCACCACGCTGACGAACTCGCCCTTCTGCACGCTGAAGGAAATGCCGCGCAGCGCCTCGACCTCAATTTTGCCCACGTGATAGGTCTTGCGCAGGTTCTTTGCTTCGATGAATGCTTCGGCCATGCCTGTTAAGAATCTTACACGAAGGCTCGCGCCGAATGGGGGCACCCGGTGTGTCAGTTATCAAACTGTACGGGAAGCAGACTCTAGGCGGCACCGATCTGGCGCGCGATTTGCGGAGAGCGCGGCTGCTGTTGCATGCGCTTGGGCCCGCGCTTGCGCACCAGCAGAAGACGGACGCGTTCCAGCAGATCGACGGGCGCGTACATCCCCTTGGTGAGAAAAACGTCAGCTTGCGAGTCGTGATCGTAGATGCGGACTTTGCTCGAGATGAGGATAGCCGGGGTATGAGGAGATAAGTCCTTGATCTTGGCAATGAGTTGCGGACCGTCCAGGCCAGGCATCGCCATGTCGGCGATCACCAGGTCGACGCCGCCTTGCGTGAAGCGCGCCAGCGCTTCCTCCCCGCGGGAAAAACTCGCCACGCGGTAGCCGCGGGTTTCGAGCATGATTTTGCGATGGGAAAGAGACTGTTCGTTGTCGTCTACACACAGAATCGTGCGCTTAGGTTTCATCAGCCTTCCGCAATCTGTCGCGCGACGCCGCACCGGCGGGCCACAAAACCAACAGAGGCTTTTCTCAATATGAAGAATGTCAGAGCGAGATGAATGCTAACGGGAAGAGCGCTCACTGTAAAGTAGCGTGGATGCCAATGGGACTTTTTGGCTATTGATTTTTCTCCGAGTGAGTGCGCTGTAGTGTTTTCCGCAGCTTGCGCAAGGTAAGCTAGAGGAAGACTTCGGCGCGCATAACTTCGATTGCGTTGCCTCCGACGCGCACGTTAACTATCCGGTTATTGCGGTTCCTGTCCTGAGAAGCGCGCACAAAGATCCGGCTCGGCCGTTGCATCTCAATGCCCTGCTCGATGAGGACTCGCTCATCAGGCTTGGCCACTCCATGCGCCACCGCCCACGCCGCTGTGCAGCCGGCTGCGGAGCCAGTGGCCGGATCTTCGCCGTTGTAGAACAGCATGCGAGCGTGCAAACGGGCCGCCGGATCGACGGTTTCACGCGTAACAAAGTAGAAGAATTTCCCCCCGGTCTTCGCCAGGTAGTCGTCGGCGCGACTGAGGTCAACCCGCAATTTCTGAATCATGGGAAGAGACTTCAGCGGAATCATAGTGTAGGGAATTCCCGTAGACACGGTCTCGATCGGAAGCGACGCATCGAAATCGTCCACGCGCNNTCCAATCGCACGAGCAACTGCTTCGCGGTTATGCTGTATCCCAAAGACTGGATCGATCTGGGTCATCTCGCCGAACACCGGCTGGCCCGCGGTCTCCTCAAATCGAACCGGAACCTTTCCCACATTCAGCTCGAGAGCAATTTCCTTCGATCCGGAATTCCCGCGCAAGGCAAAAGCTGTCCCCAGGGTGGGATGTCCCGCAAATGGCAACTCTTCCTGCACGGTGAGATTCGCACGCGCACGCCACGCTGACGCTCGATCTCGGCATCGCGCGGACAGATGAAAGTCGTCTCCGAGAGATTCATTTCCTTCGCGATTAACTGCATCTCGGCATCGCTCACTCCGCGAGCGTCAAAGAATACGGCGAGGGAGTTTCCCTCCAGTGCCTTGGAAGAAAATACGTCCCATTGCGCCATGGCCAATCGCCGCGACTTATTCACGAACATCCCCTGAGACAGGTGAAATGGTACCCAGAGAACGGATGCGGGCGATTCCAGGGCGATGCATAAAAGATGTGTGGACATGAGGTTCGGCGCTGCAGCCGTTTGACACTGGAAGTCGGCGCTTTTATCCTAAGAAATATGTTTCCCCTCTCCACTGCCTGTGCTCTGGGTTGTTGTCGCCCGGCGCCGGCGCGTGGGTAAGGGATCAGCGAGATTCTTCCCAGCCCACCCGGTGAAGCGGGTGGGTTTCATTTTCATCCGCTTTTTACCGAGTCTGGAAAGCCGGAGCGGGCAGACTTCGAATCTTGAGCTACTTGAATTCACCAAGGAGATGACTATGACTACCGCGACCGAAACCTACAGCGTCCCCCGGATCAACGACACGGCC
>PMUM01000143.1:0-49988 GCA_003166855.1 Acidobacteriaceae bacterium
ACAGCCGCCATCGGCTGTCCGGACGAGCGCAAGCTCGGCTGTTAGGGCTGCGGAGTTTAGCTCCGCCGGACAGCCGATGGCGGCTGTCCCCAAATCGTCGGCGCATTGTTCGCGTGCACTACCGCCATTCGTGCGGAGCAGCCGGAAATCCCCGTGCTAGACTGACTCTTCCAGCCATGCCTGCCTTACGCGTCATCCTTCTCTGGCATCAACACCAGCCGTTCTACAAGGATCTGGTCACGGGAGAATATCGTCTGCCCTGGACGAGGCTGCACGCGCTCAAGGACTACTACGGCATGGTGAAGCTGCTGGACGAGTTCCCCAACGTTCATCAGAACTTCAACCTGGTGCCGTCGCTCATGGTGCAGATTCAGGACTACGTGGACGGGACGGCGCAGGATCCGTTTCTCAGGGTGGCGGCCAAGCCGGCGAAGGATCTGACTCTCGAGGAGCGGCGCTTTGCGCTGCAGTATCTGTTTCAGGCGAATCCGCAGAATGTGATTGGACGCTATCCGCGGTATCGGGAATTGTGGGAGCGGTTCCGTGAGCACGGCGACCATCCGGAACGCGCGGAGCGGAATTTTCAGGCGCAGGATTTCACCGACCTGCAGGTTTTGTCACAGCTTGCCTGGTTCGACGAGTTCTTTCTCGAAGAGAAGGGCGTGGCTGCACTAGTGGCGAAGGGGCACAGTTTCTCGCTCGACGATCAGAAGTTTGTGATCGCACAGGAGAGGGAAGTGCTGGGCCGCGTGCTTCCGGCGCATGCCGCGGCGGCGAAGAAGGGATCGATTGAGCTCTCGGCCACGCCCTTTTATCACCCGATTCTGCCGCTGGTGTGCGATACCAGTGCGGGGGCGGTGTCGTCTCCGGGATTGCCGCTGCCGCAAAATCGATTTCGCCATCCGGAGGACGCGCGCGAACAGCTGACGCGCGGCCTTGATCTGCACGAGAAAGTTTTCGGGCTGCGTCCCAAAGGCATCTGGCCGTCAGAGGGCAGCGTTTCGGAAGAGGTGCTGGCCATCGCGCATAGCGTCGGCGTGCAGTGGATGGCCACTGACGAAGGCGTCCTGGGGCGAAGCACAGGATTGTTCTTCGCCCGCGACGGCAACGGGCGCTTGCCCTCGCATTTGGCAGATAAGCTCTACAACATCCATCGCTACGAGAACGGTTCGGCGGCAATGCACATGGTGTTTCGCGACCACACGATTTCGGATCTCATTGGGTTCGTGTATTCGGGCATGCCTCCGGCAGACGCGGCGCGGCATTTGATCGGCAACATTAAGGAAGCGGCCAAGCCCGTGCTGGCCAAGGGGCGCGATGCCGTGGTGTCGATCATTCTCGACGGTGAGAATGCCTGGGAGTACTACCCGAAGTCGGGGCGCGAATTTCTGCGGCGCTTCTACGATGGGTTGCAGAGCGATCCGGGTGTTGAGGCGGTCACGATCTCCGAGGCGATCGCGCGGCACAAAGATTTCAACAAGCTGACATCGTTGGTGCCGGGTTCGTGGATCGGCGCGAACTTCAACGTGTGGATTGGCGCGCCAGAGGACAACCGAGCGTGGGACTACCTGCACCATGCGCGCGAGTTTTATGCGCAGAATGCGGCGCGCGCCACCGAGGCGCAACGCAAGCTGGCATTTGAAGAGATACTGATTGCCGAAGGCAGCGACTGGAACTNNGATCGCGATTTCGACGAACTCTACCGCAAGCACCTGTCGAACGTGTATCAGGCGCTGGGCGCGGTTCCGCCGGACTCTCTGGCGCAGCCGATCAGCGGGGCGGAGGTGCGTCCGTCATTTGTGCCGCAGACGGCCTACATTCATCCGCGAGTGGCGGGCGACAAGGTGCGCTATTTCGAGTGGATGGGCGCGGCTATTTATACCGCCGATCACCGCGCGGGCGCGATGCACGGCAAACAGTTTCTGCTGGATGCGGTGTACGCCGGCATCGATGCCACGCATGTTTATGGACGACTCGACTTCACCGGCAATGTTCCGGAGGAAGATTTTGATCTGGTGGTGAACTTGGAATCGTGGGCCAGCGGCGAGCCGCGTGCACGGCGTACGCTGCGGGTCGAAGCCTCGGTGCACGAGAGGAAGCTGAAAGCCTGGAAGATCGAGAATGGCTCGGAGGAGCGGGTGAAGGCATCGTCGTCCCAGCCCGATGAGCACGTGAAGCTGGCGCTGCTGCGGAACTTTGAATTCAAGCTGCCTCTGGTGTGGCTCCTGGCGACTCCGAGCGCTGGCCCGGTGGATCGCGCGGCAGAACGCAAGGCTGGAGCGGTCGCCGTTGGCGCCACCAACGAGCTTCGGCTGCGCTTCAGCCTGTGGCAGAACCGCCTGCCGGTGGATTCGTTGCCGCTGGAAGGGTGGATCGAACTGCAGGTGCTGAGCGAGGGGGAGTTGATTTTCGGGGCGTGAGGTAGAGTCCGATGCCTCGCCTACGGGAAATCGATGAGTTCGAAGATTTTGGCATTATCAAGGCGCATCGATCCCGGCTTCTCCGATTCGATAACGGGCGGTCTGCGCTTCGTTTGAGATTTCGCTCCGTCGGTGAGCGTTGCGTTGATCGAGCAGGCTATCGGATCGTCGACAGTAATGCCTGCCTGATCAGATTTTTTCTTCAGTCTTGACCGCATTTTGTCCGGAATGTCGATCCTGGTCTTCACAAGATGATTCTGGCATAACACACCATTAAAGAGAAAACGCCGGAAGCTCGCGCCGTCCGGCGTCCCAAACAGGTGTGGAGAACTGCTACTTGCTACCGCCGGTGGAGGGGGCAGGCGCCGCAGCGGGAGCAGGAGCCGGTGTCGCCGCAGGGCCCATCGCCATCGGGCGATTCAATTCCAGCGTGAGTTCGGTGCCTGCTGGCAGAGTTGCGGAACGGTGCTTGACCAGCCAATGCACCGTGGTTGCGCTGGCGCCCACGGCGCCGCCAATCAAGATGCCCGGGCCGCCGCCGATCAAACCGCCCACGAGCATGCCGCCTGCGGTGCCGCCGCCAACCTCGAGAGTGTCGCGGCGGTCGTGGCCGGTTCCCTTGAACTGGCCTTCAGCGCTCACGTCGGTGCCCTTGATGTTGGTGTCGACGAGAGTCGCGTCCAGGTAGTAGCGCTCTCCCGTGGGAAGAATCACGGCTTCGGGAAGAATTCCGATGCTCGGCTTGCCGGAGATGCGCCGCGGCTCATTCACCTTGGTGACGCGGCCTTCGACGGTCGCTCCGACGGGAATCAAGGTACTGCCGTTGACGACGACTGCCTGGGTGATTTTGGCCTGGAAGGGATCGCCGACGCGGTTGCTGAAGGTAGCCAGGGTCGTGTCGAGCCGAACCATCAGGGTGGTCCCTGCGGGTACGGGGGAACTGGTCTGCGCCGCCATTAAGACGGCGAGCAGCAGCATGCAAGGTAGAGCGATCCATTTCTTCATCGTGCCTCCTCAAATTCCCGAGCAATATTGTATCTCCTGACTCTAGTCTCTGCAGATGCCTGCGACAACACGCTGACTGGACAGGGGAACCATAGGAGATAAGGGCGTAGCGGGAGTGGCCGAAGGGACGGTCCCGAAGGAGGAAATTGTGCAGAAAACCGCGTGTCCCGCGTCACACTGCGGACTTGTCCATCCGATATAATCGTTGGTTCCGCAACACAGCTCTGGTGAGACCTACGCAGGCGCGGCCACCTCTTCGAACGCCTGATCGCCGGGAACAGCGACTATCCGAACCGGGGTCTGTGATCCGGGAAGCGGTACTGAAATCATAACCTTTGAGGAAAGAGAAAATACTTATGTCAAATATTGCAGCCATTCATGCGCGAGAAGTTCTGGATTCCCGTGGCAATCCTACGGTGGAAGCGGAAGTTTTTCTGGCCGACGGTTCGATGGGCCGGGCGATTGTCCCTAGTGGCGCGTCGACCGGCGAACACGAAGCGGTCGAGTTGCGCGACGGCGACACGAGCCGCTTCCAGGGCAAAGGCGTCCTCAAGGCGGTGGAGAACGTGAACGGCGAGATCGCCGATGCTCTGGCGAACTGGGATGCCTTCGACCAGCGCGGGCTCGACGCCCGGATGATCGAACTGGATGGGACCGAGAACAAAGGGCGGCTGGGCGCGAATGCGCTCCTGGCCGTTTCGATGGCGGCGGCACGCGCGTCGGCAAAGACTCTGGATATCCCGCTGTATCGCTATCTGGGCGGAGCCGGGGCGAACACGCTGCCCACGCCGATGATGAACATCCTGAACGGCGGAGCGCACGCCGACAACAACGTTGATTTCCAGGAATTCATGGTGATGCCCGTGGGAGCGCCGACGTTTCATGAGGCGCTGCGCTGGGGCGTGGAAGTTTTCCATACGCTGAAGGGCGTGCTGAAGAAGCGCGGATACAACACGGCCGTGGGCGATGAAGGCGGATTTGCTCCGTCGGTGAAGTCGAATGTGGAAGCCATCGAAGTCGTGCTGGAAGCGATCTCGAAGGCTGGCTACAAGCCGGGAGAAGAGATCGCGATCGCTCTCGATCCGGCGGCCAGCGAGTTTTTCCAGGACGGAAAGTATGTGTTCAAGAAGTCCGACAAGACGGCCAAGAGTTCCGACGAGATGGTCGCGTTCTGGGCGAAGTGGATCAAAGATTATCCCGCGATTGTGTCGCTGGAAGATGGCTTGTCGGAAGAAGACTGGGACGGCTGGCAGAAACTGACCAAGGAACTTGGCGGAAAGATTCAGCTGGTGGGCGACGATATTTTCGTGACGAATATTAAGATTTTCGGCGAGGGGATTGAGAAAGGAATCGCAAATTCCATTCTGATCAAATTGAATCAGATTGGGACGGTCAGCGAGACTCTGGATGCTATCGACCTAGGGCGGCGGAATGGGTATACGTCGGTGATTTCGCACCGTTCTGGCGAAACCGAAGATACGTTCATCGCCGACTTGGCCGTCGCTACCGGTGCGGGACAGATCAAGACTGGATCGGCGTCGCGCACGGACCGCATCGCGAAGTACAACCAACTGCTGCGAATCGAGGAAGAGTTGGCCGGAACGTCGCGGTTCTTGGGGCTGGGGGCGCTGAACTACAAGGGATAACTCGCGAATCACAGAAGGGAAGCATTCTCATGAAGCGTATTGTCGAACTAGCTCTGTTGCTGATGGTTGCCCTCGGCCCGGCGTGGGCGCAGCAGACGTCACCCGACGAAACACCTGCAACAAAGGAAGACATCCAGAAGCTGTTCACGACGATGCACATTCGTGAGCAGATGCGTAACATAATGGACCTCATGGCGAAGCAGTCAAAGCAGATGGCGCAGGATACTTTGAAGAAGAAGATTCCTGACACCAGTCAAAAGGAATTGGATCGTCTTAATGCCATGATGGACCAGACGATGAAAGGTTTTGACATCGATGGAATGATCGACGACATCGTCCCGGTCTACCAGCGCCATTTAACGAAGACAGATGTGGCGGCAATGGCTGGCTTTTACCAAACCCCTACGGGGCAGAAGATGCTCCGCGAGCAACCTCAAATGACGGCGGAGGCCATGCAAGCTGTTCAGCCGCGCATGGAGAAGATGATGGCCACCGTAATGGACGACGCTGAGAAGATGGCGAAAGAGGCCTCCGCCGACGCTAAGGACGCCAAGACCGCCAAATGAGCATCACACTTCGTCCTAAACCGCTCATTCTTACCATTCTCGACGGCTGGGGTTATCGAGCCGAAACCAAAGCCAACGCCATTGCTCTCGCACGCAAGCCCACGTATGACCGGCTGCTGCGGGAGTATCCCAACACACTCATCCACACCAGCGGGCCGTTCGTGGGATTGCCCGAGGGGCAGATGGGCAACAGCGAAGTCGGGCACCTCAACATGGGCGCTGGGCGCATCGTGCACATGGACATCACGCGCATCGATCTGATGATCCAGAACGGAGAATTCTTCTCGCATCCGGTGCTGCTCGATGCGATGAAGCATGCCCGCACGGGCGAACGCAGATTGCATCTGTTCGGGCTGGTTTCCGATGGAGGGGTGCACTCGCAGCAGGCGCATCTGTACGCCCTGCTGAAGATGGCGAAGCAGAATGGGTTGGACCGCGTCTTCGTACACGCTTTTATGGACGGACGCGACACTCTACCTACCAACGGCGCGGGATATCTCGAGCAACTGCAGCAGAAGATGCGCGAGTACAACTGCGGCAAGATCGCCACGGTCAACGGACGCTACTACGCCATGGACCGCGACCGGCGCTGGGAGCGCATTGCCAAGGCGTATAACGCGATGGTTTTCGCGGACGCGGAAGGTGGTAAGTGCGCCGATCCCGTGCAGGGGATGAAGGATTCCTACAACAAGGGAGTGACCGACGAATTCGTGATTCCTTTCGTCTGCACCGACAGCCGCGGGCAGGCGCTGGCCACCATTCGGGACGAAGACGCTTGCATCTGCTTCAACTTCCGCGCTGACCGCGTCCGCCAGATCACGCGCACACTTGCGCGCAACAGCGGGCTGAACGACAAGGGCGGCAGCGATCTGCCGGGCGCGGCCGATCTGGATGCGACGATTCCGCGCGACCGTGTGCCGAAGAATCTGCACTACGTCTGCATGACACAGTACGACAAGAATTTCAGTCTGCCGGTGGTGATTCCGGCCGAGTCGATGGCGAACATTCTGGCCAACGTGATGGGCGGAATGAACATGCGCAACCTGCGCGTCGCGGAGACAGAAAAGTACGCGCATGTTACGTACTTCTTCAATGGTGGCGTGGAGACTCCGTTCCCCGGCGAGGAGCGCGTGATGGTGCAATCACCCAAGGTCGCGACTTACGACCTGAAGCCGGAGATGAGTGCTGCAGGCATTGCCGACGCGGTGGTGAAGGCCACCGAGGACGGGACGTTCGATGTGATGATCGTGAATTTTGCCAATGCCGACATGGTGGGCCACTCCGGCAAGATTGAGCCCACGATCAAGGCGGTCGAAACCGTCGACGCTTGCCTGGCGCGCATCGAGAGCGCCGTTCGTGCCAAAGGCGGAGCGATGCTGATCACCGCCGATCACGGTAACGCGGAGATGATGATCGATCCCGTGACGGGAGGACCGCACACCGCGCATACGACCAACCCGGTACCGTTCATCCTCGTTTCGGAAAACGCCAATCAGTTCACGCTGAAGCCGAATGGATCGCTGCGGGATATTTCTCCGACTATTCTCGGAATGCTGAGTGTCGACGAACCGAAAGAGATGACCGGAACGGACCTGCGGGTTCCGTTGAAGAAATAGAAATGAAGACGAAAAAAATTCTGGGGGGCGACAGACCACGTCGCCCCCAATGACTTGTCTGAGAGCTTAGTTTGCTAGCAACGCAGGCGCCGTGGCGAGCAGTCCCGCCGCCAATTCCAGATCGTGCAGATCTTCGCGGCTGAAATCTTTCGCAAACTTCGGATCGAGTCCTTTGCGGGAAATCTGAATCACGCCCACCACCGCTGAATCCCTGTCCATGATTGGCACGGACATGAGCTTCTGAATGGGCGACGGCGCGGCGGGTTCGTCGGAATTGTCCCCGTCGGCCTTGATAGTTTCGAAGATGCTGGCGTGCTTGACGCGCGCGAAGTTGTTGAAAATCTCGGCTTTTTTGCTCAACGCCGTGTGGGCCGCCACCGCCTTGCTGGACAACGGAATCGCCCCCGTGGTCCGCAAGTATTCTGGGAACACGAAGCGCAGCAGGCCGCCCTCAAGCCGCAAGAGCGCGACTTCGTTGTACTGCACTTGAAAAATCCTGGCCAGGACCATGCACAGGTCCAGCGCGCTGACTCCCTGGCCCAGTACAGATCCCAGGGGAATGAGATGTTCGGGGAGGACGACTTCTTCCATCATCCCGTGATCGATATTTTGGGTCATAGGTAGCCCGCAATCTCCGCTTTCGCAGATGAACATAAACTCTATCGCACTTTGGCCGCCACAAGGTACTTCCTAAAGTAATGAGAGGCGCGGCCATAAACCCTTTGTTTTCAGTGGAAAGCCAAACCAAAGTCGGTGTCTTGCACGGGACTACTCGTGCGGTGACGAGCCGCAAACCATCACCGGTTGACAGTTTTTGTCAGGTGCATCGTGCTTAGGGCCTCCTGGCCCTCAGATCCGAGCATCCCGTCGATTCCTTCCCGGTCGCAAACTCATTTACACTTCCGGCTATGAGTAATCCGACGCAACCCAACGTGAAGCTGACGAACGGCCCCGACTACCGCGAAAACTATGCCAACAGCGTGCAGATGCGGGTCAATATCTGGGACTTTTTCCTGGTTTTCGGCACACTGCAACAACAGACCGAGACCCATGTGGAGATCAAGAATTTCCAGGGTATCTATCTGAGCCCGCAGCAGGCCAAGGCGCTGCTCGGACTCCTGCAGCAAAACGTTGCCGGGTACGAGAGTGCCTTTGGCGATATCAAGCTTGACCCGCGCATGGGGGCTCAAGGGCCAGTGCACTGAGCGACTGGCGACCCGATCGTAGAGACGTAGCTTGCTACGTCTCTGCCGCCAGCATTACTGACGGTGGCCGAGAGAGACGTTGCGAGCAACGTCTCTACAGAAATCCCGACAGTGCGACGCTTCCATCGATAGAATGACCTCTCCTATACGATCTCCTCGCCTGCATCCAGCCTTGGTGTTCGCGGGCATCTTTGTGGGGATTTTTCTGCTGCACCTGCCCCTCCTGCAGCTTCCTTACTTCTGGGACGAAGCGGGATACTACGTTCCCGCCGCGCGCGACCTGCTGCTGAGCGGTAGTCTGATTCCGCACACGACTGTATCGAACGCGCATCCCCCGCTGGTGATGGCCTGGATCGCCCTGTGGTGGAAATGCGTGGGCTTCGCGCCGGTTGTGACGCGATCGGCGATGCTGTTGGTCGCCGCATTCTCGCTGCTGGGAGTATTTCGGCTGGCCGAGCGCGTGGCGAATACCGAGGTAGCGATCGCCTCCACGTTATGCACAGCGGTATATCCAGTTTTCTTTGCGCAGAGTTCTCTGGCCCAGGTGGATCTGGCGGCAGCGGGGCTGATCTTCTGGGGCCTGTGTGCTTATCTGGAGGATCGTCCGGTCTCGACGGCAATCTGGTTCTCGCTGGCGGTTCTGGCGAAGGAGACTGCGATTCTCGCTCCGGTTGGGTTGGCCTGCTGGGAAGTTTTGCGGTCCGTTGCGCCGAAGTGGGGATTGCTGCAGGGCCTATGGTTGGACTCGGGCTCTGAACCGGGCGGCCGCTCGTCGAAACGGATCTTGGCGCTCTTGTTTCCTTTGCTGCCGCTGGTGCTGTGGTACGCCTATCACTTTGCCCGCACTGGATATGTTTTCGGCAACCCGGAATTCTTCCGCTACAACGTCGCGTCCACTCTGAACCCGGTGCGATTCCTGCTGGCTCTGGTGCTGCGGCTCTGGCAGGCGTTCGGTTACATGCATTTGTGGCTACTAACGTTGGGGATGCTGCTGCTAATGATGTGGCCTCCAGTGAAAGACGGCGAGGTCGAGCGTTCGCGCATCGCGATCCCGGTGCAGATGATTTTTCTGGTAGTGGTGAAAGTGTACGTGGTGGCGATGGCTTTGATCGGCGGCGCGGTGCTGGCGCGCTACATGCTGCCGGCGGTGCCGCTCGTGATTATCGTTGGAGTCTCGACTCTGCGCCGGCGATTGCGTCATTGGCCCGTGGCTGTCGCGGTAGTTGCGATCGCTTTTGTGGCTGCATGGTTCTGGAATCCGCCTTACGGATTCTCGCCGGAAGACAATCTCGCGTATCGCGACTACATCGTTCTGCACCAAGACGGCGAGCGCTTTCTCGAGGCCCGCTATCCCATGGCGCACGCGCTTACTGCCTGGCCGGCTTCGGACGAGCTGGCGCGCCCCTGGCTGGGTTACGTTACGCGCCCGGTTCAGGTCGTGCGGATTGAAGACTTCTCGCTGGACGAAGTGCTCTCAGCCGCCGACTTCCGCTCGCACTTTGAGGTTGCGCTCGTCTTCTCGACCAAATATGAACCCGCACGTCCGTTGCTGGATCGCTGGAAAGTTTGGATCGACCTCAAGCGCCGGTTCTTCGGATACCACCGCGATTTGCCGCCAGCAGCCGCAGCGCAGATTATCGGCGGGAGGGTCGTGTTTTCAGAAGAGCGCAAGGGGCAGTGGGTGGCGGTGATCGAGATGGAACAGAGTGAAATTGTTAACGCTAGGAATACTCGGATTTCTATGTACTGAAGTAATCAACCATGCCGAGCATGGTGACATTTGGAAGTGGTTTTCCTACTCGATAGAATGATTGGGCATGCAGCTTATCGCAATATTGATGGCGGCCATCTTCGCTCTCTAGGCGGTAGGTGGGTTCAGCTTTATCCCGAACGACTGGTGCCCAAAGGACATTTCGTTGGGCCGGATACGCGCGGCGCACGCTTTTATCGAACTCAAATGGCGTTCCTCGGTACTTTCATGGTCGTCGCGGGTACTTGCGGGGCCGTCCTGTCGCTAATATCGCTGCTCCGTCTTGCGCCCGGCTTGGTGACCTTTATTGCAACCTTGGTGGGCCTGGCTGCAGGCATCGCCGCGGCTGCGCATGTCCGCAGAGAGGCGAAGACTCGCCCACCATACATCAGCAATAACCCGTATGGATGGTGGCCGTAATTATCGCGCGAGAACATCTCAACTCTGCATCAAGTGACACGAGTGCGTCTTGATCACCAGCCATACCTCGCGTCCTGGCGCGAGTTGCAGGGAATCGCGCGCGGCCAGCGTGAGGTGCACTTCCATCTCAACTCTGCATTTCACTCGCGCGGTCACGATTACGTCGCGCTGCTCGAGTGACGCGATGCGCCCAGGAATCACGTTGCGCGCGCTTAGTCCGACCGGCGGCGCTGTTGCCAGCAGAATGTCGCCCGCGCGGATTCCGACACGCAATGCCGCTCCCACCCCCCCGCGTACGAGCGGAGTTTCGAGCACCAGCGGGCCCGTGTCTCCCGCGATACGGCAGGACATGATTCTGCACATCATCGTGCCGCGCTCTGGATGTACCGACTCCACTACAGCCTCGAAGATATTTTCAAAGCCCACCAACTGCGCGACCGTTTCCTGCAGCGCTGCCGTGATGACTTCGTGCGGCGTACCTTGGGCAACGATGCGTCCGGAGTCGAGGACGACCACGCGATCACCAAGAGCAAAGACTTCCTCGCGGCTGTGCGTGACGTACAGAATGGGAATGCGGTGAGCGTCGTTCCACTCGCGCAGGTCGTCGATGATTTTCCCTTTGGTTGCGGCGTCGAGCGCGGCCAGCGGTTCGTCGAGCAGCAGCACGGTGGGATCGGTCACCAGAGTTCGCGCTAACGCTGCGCGCTGGCTTTCCCCACCAGAAGTTTCGCGCGGGTAGCGCGACGCGAGATGCGAAATCCGAAATGCCTGAAGGATTGCAGATGCCTGTG
The DNA here is from genome assembly GCA_003166855.1 of Acidobacteriaceae bacterium. GTDB lineage: Bacteria > Acidobacteriota > Terriglobia > Terriglobales > Acidobacteriaceae > Sulfotelmatobacter. The sequence goes on from PMUM01000143.1 coordinate 11,420, forward strand.
CTGCACGCTTTTCCTGCGGAAGCTGCGCGAGGCCGTATTGGACATTCTGCTCTACCGTGAGATGCGGGAACAGTGCGAGGCTCTGAAATACATATCCGACGCGCCGTTTGGCCACAGGGAGATCAGTGCTCTGAGCGGCGTCAAATAAGGCGTGGTCGCCGATAGCGATGCGTCCCGAGTCGGGGCGCAGCAGCCCGGCCAGGGCCTTCAAGGTCAGCGTCTTGCCCGCTCCGGACGGGCCGAAGAGTATCGTGATCCCCGGCGCGGCCTGAAACTCAACGTCTAGGGAGAACTCGTGTCCTTCCGATGGCAGTCGCGTGCGCAGGGAGACCTGGAGGCGCGGGCCATCTGATTCGCTCCGTTCTGCTGGCGCAGGCCGTGATGAAGGAGTCATGATTTCAACGGACGTAGTTGCGTGCGGTTCGTTCATCGCAGTTCATTCTAGGGAGCTTCGCTTGTATTGGCAAAGTCGCGAGCTTCAATAGAACTCCTCGACAAGCCTCCGTCGTCGCACATCGCGTAGGGATCCTTCGACTGCGTGGGTGCTTCGCTTCGCGACGCACCCACTCCGCTCAGGATGACAGTGCAGGTGGGGAGTTAAATCGCCGTTTATCTTATCGGTCCAATGACCCACGCCTTGCGGTTCGTGCCATACACCACGGCCAGTACGGCGAAGCTGAACGCGAGCAACAACAGCGCAGTCTCGTTGGCGGCGGCATAGTCGGAGGCCTGCACGCGGTCGAAGATATCAATCGAGACGGTGCGCGTGACGCCGGGAATGTTTCCGCCGACCATGAGCACCACGCCGAATTCTCCCATGGTGTGAGCAAAGCTCAGAGCTGTGCCTGTAATCAGTCCAGGGACAGAGAGCGGCGCGATCACGCGAAAGAAAGTCCGCAGCGGGGAGGCACCCAGCGTCGCCGACGCCGCGATCAGTTTGCGATCGACGCCCGCGAAGGACGCGGCAAACGGTTGCACCGCAAACGGCAGACTATAAAGGATCGAACCGATCACCAAGCCGCTGAAGGTGAAGGCGAGGGTGTGGCCGGTGAGCGCGATCCACCAACGTCCCAGCGGGCTGCGCGGGCCGAGCGCGACCAGCACGTAGAATCCCAGCACGGTCGGGGGAAGAACGATAGGCAGGGCCACGACCGCTTCCACCAGAAACTTCCAGCGCCGGCGCGAGAACGCGATCCAGTAGGCGATGGGCAGACCGAGGACCAGCAAGATGGCCGATACCGCGATCGCCAGTTGCAACGTCAGCCAGAATGCCTGCCAGTCGATTGCCATCGTTTCGTGTTTTCCTGGAAACCGCTTGTCTTGCTTTCCGGTGCTGGCATGCGCGGGCGGGACGCCCCCGCGACAGCCGGCAAGATGCCGGCGCTACGTTTGCTCGTTACCGTAGCGTGAAGCCGTACTTCCGCAGCACCTCTGCCGTTTCTTTCGTTTTGATGTACTCCAGAAACTGCGCTGCTTCTTTCTTATGCTGAGAGTGCGAGAGCACAACCGCTCCCTGCGCCAGCGGAGGATAAAACTCTGCCGGAACTTCCCAATAACTTCCTTTGCTAGCCATTCCCGCCGCTAAGGCATGCGCGAGCGCGACGAATCCTGCCTGCGCGTTGCCTGACTCCACGAACTGCGCTGCTTGCGCGACGTTCTCTCCCTGGACCAAGCGATCCGCAACGCGATCGTACACCCCGGCATGCTTCAAGGCGGCCACCGCAGCCCGGCCGTAGGGTGCATGCTGCGGATTGGCAATGGCAATCTTCTTGACCGAAGGATCCAGCACAGCATTCATGCCCAGGCGTTGTAGGTCGAGCGGAGAATCCGCCGGAACCCACAGCACGAGCCTTCCCACCGCGTACTGAAACAAGCTGGCTCCTTCCGCGTCGCCTGCGGCGATCAGTTGGTGGGGATAATCCATATCTGCCGAGAAAAACAAGTCAAACGGAGCGCCATTCTGAATCTGCTGGGTGAGGGCTCCGGAGGCCCCGAACGAGAGCTTCACCTTTACGCCGGTCTTCTTCTCGTAACCGTCGCTGACCTCTTTCAGCGCCGCGCTTAGGTCCGCAGCCGCGGCCACTACGAGTTCGTGACCACTCGATTTTTCTTGTGCCCATCCCGCCGTTGTGGCTAGAAGCAGAGCCGCCGCGATCAAGGCGCGAGAGACAGACCTCATGTATGTAGACTGTCCTTTCTAGTCTTGCGGGTTTCTACCCGAGCCAACCCACGGAAAGCAGATTGTACAGGCCCAGTCCATCTCTGTGGTGCGCGAGCGGCGGAGACGGCTTTTCCCAAAGTGGGCCGAGGCGGGTCGTCCACGCTGCTTTTGCGTTGCTTCGCCCGACTGCGCTTTCGATACTGGCAGGTGAGTTTCATCATGCCAACCTGCCGTTGTCTCTCTTCTTTTCTGGTGCCGCTCCTCCTGCTGATTTGCCTCGCGGATGTTTCGGTCGTACAAGCACAAGGCGCGAAGCAACGAGCGGCCGACAATCCCGTATCAGACCCCGATGCCGACCATGTCAAAGAGCGCAACGAGTGGTTCTTCCGTGGACGCGTGATCCGCGGGGAGCCGTCCGCAGAATTTCGTCGACGGGCCTATCAGTCGAAGCTGCAGCTGCGCGCGCGACGTGCTGCGGCATTCGGGGTGACAGGGCAGACCTCGCTCTCGACAGGCTCATGGATACCGCTAGGCCCCATGCCGCTGGCGTCGGATGCGACCGGCAACGGCACGCAGGACTATCACCAGGTGGCGGGACGCGCGACGGCCATCGCGATCGATCCCGCGGATCCCACGGGCAACACTGTCTATATCGGCGGAGCGCAGAGCGGAATCTGGAAGTCGACTAATGCTGCCAACAACACAGCCAACAGCGTGATGTGGACTCCCGTGACCGACGATCAGGCCACGCTTTCGATCGGAGCTATCGCCATCCAGCCAGGCAACACAGACCCGGCAAAGACGGTGATTCTTGCTGCCACCGGGGAGGCGAACAGTTCCGGCGACTCCTATTTCGGGCTGGGCATTCTCCGCTCCACCAACGCCGGCAGCACGTGGAGCCTGATTCCCACGGCCAACGGCGGCGCACTGTCGTTCAGTGGCCTGGGCGGGACGCGCATGGCATTCAGCACGGCACAAACGAACACACTGGTTGCGGCGATGGCCACGTCCTCCGAGGGCTTGGTCGACGGATCAGTCACCGCCGGCACCACGCGCGGTCTCTACACCTCGCTCGATGCCGGGCAGACTTGGACTTACAACGCGCTGGTCGATCCCGGCGGTGCTACCGATGCCACGTCAGCCACGTCGGTCGTTTACAACGCTGCCGCTGGGCAGTTCTTCGCCGCGGTGCGCTATCACGGATTCTATTCTTCCCCCGATGGCGCGAATTGGACGCGGCTCGCAGTCCAGCCGGGTAGAGCGCTGTTGAGCACAGCGGCATGTCCAGCCCAATCGACCTCGAATAGTTATACCTGCCCGATCTATCGCGCAGAGATCACGGTGGTCCCAATTCGCAACGAGATGTATGCCTGGTTCATTTCCCTTTCCTCGACGGGCAGCCCCGTCGACGGCGGAATCTGGCAAAGCGTGAACGGGGGCGCATCATGGACGTCGATCTCCGATACTGTCATCGCGAACTGCGGTGATTTCGAAGGCTGCGGTGTGCAACAGGGCGCCTACAATCTGGAACTGCTGGCGGTTCCGAACGGGGCGGCAACCGACCTGTACGCCGGCGCGATCAATCTCTACAAGTGCGGCATCACTACGCAGAATCCTACGTGCGCGGCCACCGGATTCATGAACCTCACCCACGTCTACGGATGCAACCCGATTGGCGCGCCTGCCCACGTGCATCCCGACCAACACGCGTTGGCCTACGCGATTCCCGCGTCGGGTAGCGACTCCGGAAATGCCTTGATGTATTTTGCTAACGACGGCGGCATTTACCGTGCACTCAACGGATTTTCAGGGCTCAACACCGGCGCGTGCTCGGGAACAAATCAGTTCGACGACCTCAACCAGAATCTGGGATCGATGACGCAGTTGGTCAGCTTCTCGCAGCATCCCACAGACATGAACACGATGCTTAGCGGGGCGCAGGATAACGGTTCACCCGCAACCACTCAGGCAACGACGAATCCAAGTTGGGTGAACGTGCTCGGTGGCGATGGCGGCTACAACCTGATCGATCCGGGCGCGACCTCCAACTGGTATGCGTCCAATCCTGACGTTCCTCCGGGCGGGCTGGGCGTGCAACTGTGCACGAGTGGCCCGAACTGCAATGACAGCGCCTTCAGCTTCGTGGCCACGAGCAGCACGGTCGGGGGCGACGATGGCGCGTTTTACTTTCCGTACATCTTCGATCCGAAGACCGCGACACCGATGCTGATCGGCACCTGCCGCGTGTGGCGAGGGCCGCGCACGGGCGGCGCTTTCACGGCGCTCAGTCCGAACTTCGATAGCTTAGGCTCAGGAACTTGCACGGGAAGCGAAGTCAACCAGGTGCGCGCACTGGCCGCGGGGGGCACAACCGACAGCAATGGTTGCGTCGTCATTTACGCCACCACGAGCGGCTTAGGCCCGATTGACGGCCCTCTCTACACACCGACGGGCGGTCACGTCTGGGTCACTACGAATGCTTCGACTGGAGCCGGGGCTTTCGCTGATGTCACCAACAACGGCCCTCAGGGCAACATCAATCCGAACCAGTTCCCGATCTCAGGGGTGGCGATCGACCCGTCCGATGTCACCGGCAAGACTGCGTATGTGACTGTCATGGGCTTCACCGGAGGCACGGGACATGTCTGGAAGACCACCAACGCCGGCGCGTCCTGGACGGACTTCACCGCCAATCTGCCGGACTCGCCAGTAAACGCAGTCGTTGTCTATCCCGGATTGTCTCAGGTGTACGTCGGGACCGACGTGGGCGTCTTCGGCAGTTCCACATCCGCGGCCAGTTGGACGGAGCTTGGGCCCGCGCCCATCACGGATCAGAACGGCTTCCTGCCCAACGTGGCAGTCACGGCTCTGGGAGTCTTCACGGGTGGCGGCCAGCAATTGCTGCGGGCTTCCACCTACGGGCGCGGCATCTGGCAATTCAATCTGGTCATCACACCGGACTTCCAGATGTCTGTCTCCAATTCGCCGCAGACCGTTTTCGTGGGACAGACAACCGCGTTCAACGGTACGGCCAGCGCGCTGAACGGGTACACGAGTTCGGTAGCACTGAGTTGTGCCGCCGGCTCGACGGCCCCGCCCAGCACCTGTTCAGTGTCTCCATCGACGCTGACTCCAGGAAACAAGACTCCGTTTGCCGTTACGGTGGGCGGCACGGCCGGTGACTACAGCTTCAACGTGCAGGGGGTTGGCTCTGACACAAAGCACATCACTCACACGGTTCCAGTCACGGAGCACGTCGTCAGCTTCGGGATGACGACTCCATCCCCGGCAAACGTGACCGTGGCCCGAGGAACCACGTCGTCTCCGGTAAGTTTCCAGATTACGGCTGCAGGATCGTTCAATCAGAGCGTCACGGTTTCGTGCAGTTCTGGTATTGCCAGCGCGACCTGCGCGCTGACGCCCGGAACCACAGTCAATCCCACTTCAACTGCGCCGGTGAATATGACGGCTAGCGTATCGGTGCCCGCAGGAACCGCGCCTGGAAGTTATCCCGTGACGATTCAGGCCACGACGACCGGGGCCCCCTCAATGCTGACGACATCATTCAGCCTGAACGTCACCTCCAATGCAGATTTCGTTTTGACCGAGCCCATCTCATTCCCCGAGGTGAACGCAGGCAGCACCGGCACTACGGGGGCGATCTCGATTGCTTCGCAGGACGGATTCAGCGGCACTGTCACTCTGAGTTGTCCGACGACGTACGGGGGCGGCAGTTGCAGCATCAGCCCCACCTCGGTGAGTTCGTTTCCGGCGACGGCAACGCTCACCATCAACGGCACGAGTTTTGCTGCCGGAAGCTATTCGCTATCGATTACCGGAACCTCTGGCTCGGTTGTGCATGCTCTGGCGGTTTCATTCAATGTTGGTGACTATTCGATCTCAGGGACGCAGACGCTATCTCTGGCGCCGGGCGGCCAGGGCACTGCCAGCCTCACGCTGACCTCGTCCCATTCGTATAGCGGGAAGATCAACGCAACCTGCGACGCGAGTGCTCTCGCGGGAGCGATGTGCTCGCTATCTCCCGCGAATCCGGTGAGCGTGACCAGCGGAGGCACGGCGACCCTCACGGCGACCGTCAACACTCCCAGCACTGCAAGTCCGGGAACTTACAACATCAACATCACGACCCAGGACACCACAGGCGCGCCCAGCCATTCCTTCACCGTGGCTGTCACCCTGGCGCAGGATTTCCGGCTCACCTCTTCGACCCCGAGTCAGACGGTGACGGCGGGGCAGACCAGCGGCGCTTATAACCTGACTGTTCAGCCCGTGGGCGCATCGTTCACCGGGGCGGTGACGCTTGCCTGTTCTGCCGGAATGCCTGCTGGGGCGCAATGCATCTTCAACCCGCCTCCCGCGTTCACTCCCGGAAACTCCGCGGTCGATGTCGTGATGAATATTTCAATCGTAGGAAGTAAGGCTCGGCTGCAGTCACGCACCGGCCGCGCCTCGGTCTTCTACGCGCTGTGCTTGTTCCTGCCGGGAATCGTGATCGCTTGGGGCGCCGCGGGGCGCAAGACCGGGCCGCCGATGCATCGCGTCTTCGGCTCGACCGCAATGCTGCTACTTGCGGCGCTTCTTATTTCTTGCGGGGGGGTCAGCAGCGGTGGAGGTACCCCTCCTCCCAAAGGAAACCAACCTGTCACCTATCTGATCACCGTCACGGGAACCTCTCCAGGCACCGCTTCCGATGCCGGGCAGAGCGTGCAAGTGACGCTTGTCGTAGACTAAAGCGTCGCGCGGTTGGTCCCTGCGACCAAGAACGCCTGCGCGACCGTGCAGTCGCGTCTTCAATGACCGATTCTCATTACAACGTAATCATCATCGGTGGTGGTGTGGTTGGGCTCGGAGTCGCGCTCGAAATCACGCGCCGCTTTCCGCATCTTCGGCTGCTCCTGCTCGAGAAAGAAGACCGCGTCGCCCGCCACCAGAGCGGACACAACAGCGGGGTGATTCACTCCGGCGTTTACTACAAGCCCGGCTCCTTGAAGGCCCGCCTGTGCGTCACGGGAGCCGCGGCCATGGTCGAGTTCTGCCGCGAGCACGGCATCGCCCACAATGTCTGCGGCAAAGTCATCGTCGCAACCCACGCGGACGAACTCCCACGGCTGGAAGAATTGCGCCAGCGCGGGGAAGCCAATGGCCTGACTGGCCTGCGCATGATCGGTCCCGAGGAGTTGCGCGAAATCGAGCCTCATGCTACGGGACTGCGAGCGCTGGTCGTACCCTCCACAGGAATTACCGACTACGCCAAGGTGTGCGAGAAATATGCAGAATTGATTTCGGCAGCCGGTGGCACCGTTCTACTGTCCGCGGCGGCCACGGGCATCCGCCGCATGCCGAACGAAATCGTGGTGGAAACTTCGCGGGGAGCGTTCTCCACCGCTTCACTCATCAACTGCGCCGGACTATTCAGCGACCGCATCAGCCGGATGGCAGGCGACGAACCCGGCGTGATGATCGTTCCATTTCGCGGTGAATATTACGACCTTGTGCCCGAGCGCGCCGCACTGGTGAAGGCGTTGATCTATCCCGTACCCGATCCACGCTTTCCATTTCTCGGCGTGCATTTCACCCGCCGCATTACCGGCAGAGTGGATGCCGGCCCGAACGCCGTCTTTGCGCTGGCACGGGAAGGTTACCGTCACACCGACATCAACCTACGCGACTTGGTGTCGGCGGCGACGTTTCCTGGCTTTTGGCGCATGGCGGGGCGGCACTGGCGCAACGCTTTGGGAGAGTGGCGCCGGTCGCTATCGAAGCCGGCCTTCGTTCGCGCGTTGCAGCGCTTGCTCCCAGAGGTAGGCGAGAAGGACTTGGTTCCCGGCGGCTCGGGCGTGCGCGCTCAGGCGCTCAAGCCCAACGGAGCCTTGGTCGACGATTTCCAATTCGTGCCGTCCGGCAAAGTGCTCCACGTGCTCAACGTGCCCTCGCCGGCGGCCACAGCCTCATTGACCATTGGCAAGACCATTGTCGACACGGCCGCGGCCGGTCTTGGTCTCGTTTAAGCGAGCCTTCTGAAGAAACCGTCTTTCAAAAAGTGAGGCTCAGCGTCATCTGGATCTGCCGCGGCATGCTAATCGTTTTGTTCACCACTCCCAGCCCGGACGGCGCGTTGTAGAAGCTGCTTGGCGGCGTTCCGATGACCGGAAACTGGTTGTAGAACTCGTTCTGAGAAACGTCATCGATGGGAATGTCGAAGCTGGCTGTATTGGTCAGGTTAAAGATGTCGAAGCTGTACTTTAACGAGTACCGCTCCCCGAACTGCGTGACCTTCACGAATGAAATATCGGCGTCCTTCTGCCACGATTGCCGGAAGATGTTGCGCTGTCCGTTCGTGAAGTTGGTCTCGTAAAGGTCACCGGCAGGAATGGCTCCGCCGAGATCGCCCGGTTGGAGCAGCGGCAGGGTGAAGCACGATGACTTGAGAGCCGGAGTGCCAAAAGCCCCAGATGCGCCCGTCACTGCATTCTTGGGCGTGCAGCCGGGCGCGAGCGGAACGATGGGGTTCGTAATACCGTCATAGACGCTGTAGAAAATGCTGCCGACCGCGCCGGTGTAATCGATGATGCTGTACGGCTGCCCGCTCTGAGCAACAACCGTGCCTTGGACCGCCCATCCGTTCGCAAACATTCCCTTCAAAGAAGATGCGCTAAAGAACTTTGGCAGCTCATAGCGATAGCTGACATTGAAGACATGGGTGCGATCAAAGTCGGACGACCCGTACGCTGAGCGTAGATTCAGCGGATTGTTCCCGTTGAAAAACAGGCCCATGCCGCTTTGCTCATCCAGGGCGTGAGAGTACGTGTAAGAGAAGCCCACTTGCAGGCCGTGGCTCAGGCGCTTCTCGATGTGTGTCTGCAGTGCATTGTAGGCGGAAACTCCAGCCGCTTTGTACGTCTCTGACTCCGCCGAGTAGCCGATGTAGGGCACGCGCATATCGACATTGCCCCCCTCGTAAGTGGCGAGATACGGCTGACCGTTTGGCAAATTTTGGAAATTGAAGCTGGAGTCGACCAACGTATAGCCGTAGGTGTAGTACTGCGGATTCTGCGAGTTGGGATGGATCGGGTTAGTCGGTGTGGCAATCCCCGGCTGATTGAAGGGGATGGGGACAACTCCATGACGTCCGAGGTTTCCGACGTATCCGACTTCGAACATCAAATCGTTCCGCGGCTGCCATTGAATATCGAGAGTCTGATTGAGAGTGTAGGGCAGCTTGTTGGCACGATTGTAGGTGGCAAAAGAGAACATCTGCGCGCCGTTCATGATCGCCGCCTGGTTGGGCAGGTACTGGGTGATATCTGCGGGATTCCCGCTGGGAGCCGGGCCCAGAGTCGGGCCCCACGGACTGGAAAGCGAATAGCCGTTTGCGGGGCAGGTGGGAATGTATCCCAGATAGTAAGAGTCGGGAGTGCAAGCCTGCGCGGTCACATAGGGCGGAGTCTGATTGACTCCAAACGGTCCGCCGTTGATGACACCTTCAGCGAAGCCGGGAGACAGATAGGAGTAGAGTTCACCGCGATCGTAGTACATGCCAAATCCGGCGCGGACCACGACCTTATCGTTGAATTTCTTCGGGCTCCAAGCAAGTCCGACACGCGGCGCAAATCCCCACTGCCGCCCGGTCAGAGTCGTATCGCTAACACCCTTCGTCGGAAACAGCTTGTTGTTGCCGGCAATGATGAAGCCGTTGGACGTGATGGTATCGGTGGCGTCATCGTAAGCGTAACGCGAGGGATCGAAGTTAAAGACACGTCCGTACTTCTCGGTGAGGCCTCCATCCCAGTCGAAGCGCAGGCCGGCAGTGAGGCTCAGATTCGGTCGCAGTTGAAATTTGTCTTGTATGTAAGCCCCTGCCTGTCCCGCGCGGTAATAGCGGTTGGCATTGCCCTGCAGGAACTTGGTGGTCGTGAAGTCGTCATTGGTGTTGACGAATCCCTGAAGGAACTGGGAAAAATCCGCCGTCGAAATGATTCCCTGATTCGTCCTTCGGTCACGAGTGTTGAGTTGCGTGTAGGAGTAGCTGCCTCCGAACGTGAATGAGTGGCGGCCGTGCATCCAGATGGCATTTGCTGAGGGCATGATGCGATTCTGGAAGACTCCGGTAAACGCGCCCTGCGACGCGGCACCCTGGCCGATTGTCAGAAACTGAAGGTTGGTGACGCCTCCGGGATTGGCAATCGGGTTTCCCAATCCCAGTGGATCGACGATTGTGATTCCGGGAAAGAAAGTAGAGCCGAAGGTATTGATGTTCAGTTGCTGCGGCGTGAACGGCTGTGCGATCGTGCTGTAGACCTTTTCGCGCAGAATACCAATCACTTCGGTGATGCTGAACCCGGGAGTGATTGACTGTGAATTGGTAAGAGAAGCGACCTGACTTCCGGCGTCCAAATGCTGAGAGAATCCTGCGACACTCGAGTAAGCGTACGGGGCGATACTCGGATCGTGCTGGTAATAGTACTTGGCCGACAACGTGTCCTTGGCGCTTTTGGTCCAGTCCAGATTTGCAACCGCCTGGTCAGAAAAGAAATAAGCTGTGCCCGGGCTGATCGCGTTCTCCGGGAAACTTGGGGTCGGTATCACGCCGTTGGCCGACGGGATCATGTACTGCCCGTTGGGCAATTTGTACTGTAACAGCGCAACCGCAACGGGGTTGACATCGCCATTTCCGGTGAGGCTCGTTCCCCAGATGTCATTTGAAATCTGAGCTAGGCCCTGGGGCGTGCGGTTAGAGTCAGTAAGCTCAGAGGGGACCAGCAACCGGGACAACCCGATCTCCTGATCGGAATCGTGAAGGTGCTGGTAGGCTACATAGCCGAACAGCTTGTCCTTGATCAGAGCACCACCGAGCTTGCCGCCTGCGATCCAGCGATGCAACTGGGGAATCTTATCGTTGGCCGGAATGTTCGGATCTTGCTTATCGAAGAACGGCGCCGCGTTGAGCCAATCCGTTCCACGATGCACGTAGGCCTCACCATGAATCGTGTTTGTTCCAGTCGCGGTGCTCATGTCGATGTGCGCGCCGCTGGTGGAGCCCTGTTGCGCGTCGTACATCGAAGTGTTCACGCGAAGTTCCTGCACCGTCTCAGGTGCGGGAGTAGGCAGCGCCTGTCCGACGGCAAGGTAAACCGACGCCGTGCTCTGAATCGGTGCCGCGCTGGTGCTGGCGGCGTTGGCCACACCGGTATTGTTGACAATGCGTGCCGACGCTACCTGGCTGGTGCTCTTGCCGTTAAATAAGTTGCTGGCGTCGACGCCGTTCAGCAGGAAAGTGTTGCTCGTGTCGCGCTGGCCGTTGGCCCAGATCGGCTGGTTGCCTAATCCGCTGTTGACGCCCGTTCCACCGGCCAGTTCCGCATTCACCCCGGGAGAGAGAATCGCCAGCCCGGTGAAACTGCCGGTCGGTAATGGGACAGCCTGAATCTGCTGCGCTTCGAGCACATAGCCGTTCGTGGTGTCGACGGCGTTCATGATGGGCGCTGCCTCGACATCAATCGTCGTCCCTACCTGGCCGACTTTCAACGAGACGTTTAACGTCGCGGTTCGATTCGCCTGCACGAGAATCGACGGCAGCCTTTCAGCTTGAAACCCGTCGTGGCTGACGGTGACGGTGTACGTGCCAATGGGAAGGTTGACGAAGTCGTAGGCGCCATTTCCATTCGTTTTCAGCGTGCGGGTCAGCTTGGTCTGGTCCCCGACGATGGTGACCGTGGTGTCGGGCAGCACGCTGCCGCTCCTGTCGCTGACCGTGCCCGTAATGCCGCCCAGGGTCTGCTGCGCCAACGAGGACAGGGACAATTGCAAGAACACAGCCAACAAGAGAATGCCCAGTTTCGTATGCTTCGCCATGATTGTGAACCTCGTCAGGGGTAGAAACACAAATCCAAAGCAGCCGCCAACTGCCGCGAACTACGGTTTTACTTGTACGACTTTGTCGTTGAGCTGGTTTGCTCCGCACTTGCTCTGCACTGCCCAGGCTGGAAAACTATGCCGCCAAATGTACGCGAACTCCGGCGAAAGGGAAAGACACAGGCTCAATGAAAATTCTTTTGACCGGAATCAGTAATTTTTATGGCTCAGACAGTTCGACACGCTCCGACAAGGCTACCTTCCTGCTGCGAGAGCGAATCATGAACCATCCGAGCCCTGCGATCAAATAAGCGAGATAGATGTAAGGGAGCTTGCCGTAGGGCCCTTCGGGCACGGGGTAGAGATTGCCGATTAGGGCCAGCAGCATGGCCGTCGCCGCCAGCCAGGGAACGATCTGGGCGCCGGCAGTGAAGCTGCCATGCTGATGCAAGTAGCGTGGCAGGGCAACGCACACCAGGGCGTACGCCACGATGAAGCCGTAAGTCGCCAGAGATCCCAGCCAGCCGTACACATCCAACCCGCTGGCTCCGCGGTATGCCAGCACTGCCACTGGCAGCATCGCCGCAACGCCGGTGATGACGACGGCACGACTCGGGGTGTGGTTGTGGGCGTGTGTCGAACCCAACGATTCATGCGCGAGCCCGTCGTGCGCCATCCGCAAAAGCACGCGAGCAGCGGCCGTAATGCAGGCGAGAGTGCCGGCAAACATGCTTACCAGCGCCCCGACGTCGATCAGTATCCCCAGCACCGGCACGCCGCCAACCCGGGCGAGCACGTGCATTTGATCCGGAGTGGTGCCCAGATCCTGACCTACCATATGGAAGCCCAGCACTGCGGCATACGCGCAAATGGTGAAGAATGCTCCCGCCAGAACAGCACTCTGAATCACCGCGCGGGGAATTGTTTTCAGCGGGTTGCGGGCCTCGGCGCCCAGCGTGGTCGCGCTCTCAAAGCCCACAAAGCTAAACAGCGCCAGCACCAGGCCGAGGCGGAGTCCGCTCCCGGTCATCCCATGCAAATGGAGTTCATCTGCGTCCAGGTGCCAGCCGTAATGAAACAGCACGAGCACGACGACGATCACGATCACCGACACCGACGCAGCTTCAATCCACAACATGAGCCGCGCGGAAATCTTTACGTCGCGATACGCAATCCAGATGGAAACTCCCGTGACCAAAAGCGACAACAATACGGCAGAGAAAACATGCCCCGTGGCATCGTGCAGCAAGAGGTTCGCATAGTGATAAAAGCCGCCAATCACGCTCGATCCCGTGGCTACATAGGCCAGCAAGAGGCTCCAGGCAACGGTGGCGGACAGCCAGGGCGGCAAGGTCATCGATGCGTACGTGTAGAGCGACCCCGGAGAAGCAGAATGACGGGCGTAGCGCGCGATGCACAGTCCGACCAGAAATATTGCGACCGTTGCGAGCGCATACGCGAGCCAGGTTCCGTTCCCCGCGAGCGCGCACACCAGAGGAATCGTTGCGGCCGGCGTGGTCGTCGGCGCCATGGTAGACACCGACTGCGCCAGAGTCTCCATGGGAGAAAGGATGCCGCGCCGCAACCCGTAGTCTGCGCTTGGGGGCGACTCCGGCCGTGTTGGCTCCGTCAATTGAACTGCTCCTTTGCCGACCATGTGTGATTGGGGTGGGATTGTACAACAACGGGTGTGAGCCTCAACGTAGGTATCGTCGCGCGGAGCTAGAAGAAAAATCAATTTGCGGCAACCGAAAAGACGCTCGTTCGAGGCCGGGCGTCGTGCTAGTGTGAGGTTCCGGGCTGATGATTTGAGCGGAAAGATCGACCGTCATCTCGGCCGAGGCTTGGAGGTTGGTATGAGAGCTTGTCCTAACAGCGAATGCAAGGCGTTCGGCCACATTGTGTACTCGGTGGCGACTCGATGCCCATTGTGCCGGTGGGATTTGAAGAACGCTCTACCCGCGAGTGAGACGGCGCCTCCACCGAAACCTGACAGGCATCTTCCTGCGGTGCGCTAAGGGCGCGCGTATCGCACGACCTCACTTCCCAATATCCTCGTTCCACAAATCTGCATGTGCGCTGATGAAATCGCGCATCATGCGAACGCATTCCGCGTCGTCCAGCACGATGACGCTCGCACCGTGCTGCAGGAAAAGATCCTCGGCGCCCTGGAAGTTTCGATTTTCACCAATGATGACGCGCGAAATCCGGAACAGCAATGCGGTGCCGGTGCACATGATGCAGGGACTGAGCGTGCTCACCAGCGTCAACTCCGCCCAGTCGCGACGCCGGCCAGCGTTGCGTAGGCATACTGTCTCGGCATGCGCCGTGGGGTCGCCGCTCTGAACCCGCAAGTTATGTCCGCGAGCGACGATCTGCCCGTGCTTGTCAGCCAGGACCGACCCGATCGGCAACCCTCCTTCAAGCAACCCTGTCCTTGCCTCTTCGAGAGCCTGTTGCAGTAACGCCTGATCGTGCATGGTCCTCCGAAAGTGCTAACGAAGTTTGTAGCGTTGCAGTTTGCCGGTCGCCGTTTTTGGCAATTCCGGAAAGAACTCGATTTGGTGCGGCCGCTTGAAATCGGGCAGGCGCTCCAGAACGAACCGTTGCAGTTCCTTCGCGACTTCGGGGCTTCCGGGTTTGCTATCCCGCAGCACGACGCAAGCCACCGTTTTCACGAGCCCGTCTTCATCTTTCCGCCCAACGACCGCCGCTTCTTGTACGTCCGGATGTTCGAGCAGTTGGTTCTCGATTTCCACTGGACTGACCCATGTGCCGCTGACTTTCAACATGTCATCGGAGCGCCCTGCGTACCAGAAATATCCGTCGGCATCCTGATAGTAGCGGTCGCCCGTGCACATCCAATGCCCGCTGATCGTGTCTTTGGTCTTTTCGTGCTGGTTCCAATAGCACGCGCAGGCTGCGTCGGTCTTGATAATTAAGTCGCCCATCTCGCCGGTAGGTACAGGCTGATTGCTCTCGTCGACGACGCGCGCATCAAATCCGGGAATGATGGTGCCGCTCGAACCCGGTTTGACCGCACCCGGCCGGTTCGCGATGAACATATGCAGCGCTTCCGTCGATCCGATGGCATCGAGAATCTCCACGCCAAAGCGTTCCTTGAAGCGGTGAAAGATCGCGGCTGGCAGGCATTCCCCCGCCGAAATCGCATGGCGAACCGAAGAGAAATTTGGGTCGCGCCCCGTTTCTGGCGAGTGAGCCAGCAGCTTCGCATAGTTCGAAGGCACAGAGAAAAACAGCGTTGGACGAAATCGTTCCACCACGTCGAAAACGCTATGGGGCCGTGGAGGACCGGGCAGCAGGATGCTGGTCGCTCCCACTGCCAATGAGAAATAGAGCCCGTTACCCAGTCCGTAAGCAAAGAAAAGCTTGGCCACGCTGAAGAAGCGATCGTGCTCGGTGGCATTCAGAATTGCCTTCGCATAGTGCTCCGCAGACACGACCATGTCGTGCTGCAGATGCACACAAGCTTTCGGCCGCCCGGTGCTGCCTGAAGAATAAAGCCAAAAGGCGGCATCATCCTTGCTGGTGCGCGCCGCATCGAGACTGGCGGAGCTGTCGCGAGTCCAGGAATCAAATGAGAGCGGGTCCGGTCTTTCCTCGCGTCCGACGACAACAATCTTCTTAACGTAAGCGAGTTTCTCAACTGGAATTGCCTGCAGCAGAGGCAAAAGGGAATCGGTGACGATCGCAACCCGCGCTCGCGAGTTATTGAGCAGAAATTCGTAGTCGGATGGCTTCAACAGAGTGTTGACGGGGACGGGCACCGCTCCTATCTTGATGGCCCCGAAAAAGCTCGCGGCAAATTCCGGAGTATCCAGCAAAAGCAGGAAGACTCGTTCCTCGGTCCTGACTCCTGAATTCTTGAGCGCATTTCCAACCCGGTTGACCGACTCGAAAAGCTGGAGGTAGGTGACACGCCGATCCTCACATTCGATTGCGACCTTGTTGCCACGCCCCTCGGCGATATGCCGGTCGACGAAGTACGACGCCGCGTTGAATTCTTCGGGCAGTGGAAAGGGTGACGTCGTCATGATTCCAATGGAAGAGACTGCCCTGAAATGCCAAAGGCACGAAACTGGCCACGACCGAAAGCGGCGATTCCCAGAACTGGTTGTGAATCATTGGTGCGAAAGGGGGGACTCGAACCCCCACGGTTTTACCCGCCAGATCCTAAGTCTGGTGCGTCTGCCAATTCCGCCACTTTCGCACTGCGGGATAATAGTTTACTGCCTTTGCCAGCAGCGGGGAAGATGCACCGCCTCGCAGCAGAAACGTCGGCCCGGTGTCTAGTGGGTCAGCTCCGCGATCTGCACATGGTAGGGTTCCAGCAATTCTCCCGTAGCACGATCGAGGCCGGCCACTGCGAGCTGGTAGTTCACTTCCGCCTGCAACAGGCCCAGTTGGGCGCTGGCGAGCTCGGTCTGCGCTTCCAGCACGAAGAAGATCGTTTCCGAACCCAAGTCATACTTGCGTTGCTCCGCGGCCATCGTCTTCTTGGCCAGGTCCAACGCTTCTTTGCCGGCGGCGATGCTGAGTTTTGCCTGCTCGAGTTGATGGACGGCGTTGCTGACGTCGAGCGTGACCTGCTCGCGGAGTTGGCGGTCGTTGTAAAGGTCGCTGCGCCGCGACACCAATGCGCTCCCCATCTCGGCCTTGGCCGCACGATTCTTCAGCGGAAGACTCAACGATAGTTGCGCGTAATAGGTTGGGTAATTGAAACCAAAAAGCTGATTCACCGACGAACTCGTAACCTTCTGCCCAGCCGCCATAAACTGTGTGCCTCCCACTCCATTGCTGGCGTACTGGGCGCTCAAGTCGAGTTCGGGCATTAAATGATTGTGCGCCAGGCGAATGCTGGTTTCGTCCTTGGCCAGAGCGGCACGGACTGCGTCAATCTCGGGGCGCTTCGTCAAAGCTTGCTGCAACGCAGCAGCGGTGTCAATGGTGCGCAGTTCGCCCTCTGGTTCCGGCTTCTCGGTGAGCTCAAGATCGAGCGCCTGAATGTTCGGATCCTGATCCGCGCCGACCGTCATGCGCAGTTGATCTTCCGCTTGTTTGAGTGCGTATTCGCTTTGAATGACCTGCACGCGCCGCGACGCCACCTGCGACTCCGACCGGTAGATGTCCAAGGGAGGCAACGCGCCCAGTTCCAATGCTCGCTTGTCCCGCTTGTAAGTGACCTCGGCTGCATCCATCGAACTCTTCGCAACCTCAAGGTTTCCGCGCGCCTCGACCACCGACCAGTACTGTGCCAGGGCCTGCAGGACGTTGTTGTTCACTTCAGCCGCAAAGTTGGCCTTCGACTGCTCAAGATTGCGCCGCGCGATGATCAGCGGCGCTCGATTGGCAAACAACCATCCGTTCCGTAGCAGGGGCTGCGTAAACTGAAAACTCAGAATCGAATTGATCGACGGATTGAAAGTATTGAACGAGTTGTTGGTGAAATTGTTGTTGCTGTTCAGATACGCCTGAACGTTCGTGCCGGTCTCAAACGTCTGCGCGTACGTGAACTGTGCAAATTGCGTGGTCGAACTAAAAGTGGGTGCTTGTCCGGTGCCCTGCAGTTGGCTGGAAGTGGGAATCATTGTGCTGTTGATGTTGTAGGAAGTCGTCAGCACCGGGTCGAAAGGCGAGTGCGCCCCCAGCAGCGCGAATTTCGAAAAGTCCACCTGTGTTTCCTGAATCCTCACGAAGCTGTTGTTCTCCAGCGTGAGAACAACCGCGTCCCGCAAACTGAGCCGGAGCTTTCCGTCGGCAACATAGTCCCGCAGGTGCTCCGGCGCTCCCAGTTTGTCGGAGCGGACTTGCGGCGTGGCAAAGTCGCGGTATCCCTCGCGCTGTTGCGCCCAGCTTGGCGGGATGAACAGAATGAACGGCAGGAGACCAACGAAAAGGCCCAGACGAGAATATTTCATTCCTCAATTCCTCCAAGGTGTGTTGACTGGTGCCGTGAAGATGACGGCCGCGCCGCCTACTCCCAGCGAATCGCTTCGACCGGATCCAGACGTGCGGCTTTGACTGCAGGATAAATTCCGAAAACGAGACCCACGGTAATCGAGACGATGAACGCGAGCAGAATGGAACTCAGCGTCACGATCGTCGACCAGCCTGCCAGCAACGCGATGAGGCGCGACATCACGAAGCCAAACAGAATGCCGAAGCTTCCGCCCACAAAGGAAATGAGCATGGCTTCCACCACGAACTGGCGGATGATGTCCGACTGCCGAGCGCCTACGGCGCGCCGGACGCCAATCTCGCGCGTCCGTTCCAGAATGCTGGCCAGCATGATGTTCATAATGCCGATCCCGCCCACCAGCAGGGAAATGGATGCGATCGCCACCATGACCGCATTGAATAATCTTTCTGTCCGCTTCTGCTCGGCGAGCAGTTCGGCCGGGACAATGACGCTGAAATCGCCCGCGGAATGATGCGACGAATCGAGAATCGCCCGCACCACCTGCGCCACCGAGGCCATGTCGGCGTTGTCGCGGATGTTCAGGTAGATGCCGTCAATCTCATCGCGCACGCTGCTGTAGTTATCCTCGAGTCGAAGAAGGGCCGAGTTCAGGGGAACGTACATAATGTTGTTGAGGTCCTGCGAAGGCACGCCCGCCACTTCAGCTTGTGAACTCAGTTGCGGCGAGGCCACGCCAATCACGCGGAACCAGGTCTCGTTGGCCTTCACATACTGACCGACCGGATCCGCGGAACCGAACAGGCTCGAGCGGGCTGCCGCGCCCAGCACGACGACTGGCGCGCCACGCGTTTCTTCGTCCTCATTGAAGAACCGGCCCTCCAGCACGTGCAGCCCTGCGATCTGCAAGTAGTTCGGATTGACTCCGTAGACAGTCGGCGGATCCTGCTGTGCTTTCGGAATGGTCTTGGAGAGAATCATCCGCTTTCGCGGCGTCGCCGCGACAATGTCGTTCACATCGTCGCGAATCACCCGATAATCCTGAAACGACAGCCCCTGCGACAGTTTGCGAATCTTCTGATGAGCCTGATCATCAGTGGTCTCTTTCGCTTCGACGATCAAGTTGTGAACGCCCATCTGCTCGATCAGGGCCATCACTTTTTGGCGTGCGCCCGCACCGATGGAAAGCATCGAGACCACGGCCGCGACACCAAATATCATCCCCAGCATGGTCAGCAATGAGCGCAACCGGTGCAGCAGCAGGTTCTGCAGTCCCAGTTGCATGTCCGGGAGCCACTGCTGATAGCCGCGAATGATGCGTGCGTCGGGAGTGGAGGCGATGGTGGCCACTACGGAGTGCCTCCGCCGCCGGCAGGCGAGGCTGCGCCTGGAGTCGTCGCTTTCCTTGGTGCCGTGGGATCGATCAAGGCGATCTCCGTGGCGGCGCCGATACCTTCGATGGCAGCGCGGCTTTCGTTCTCGGCCTGAATCTTCACTTCATGCGGTTCAAAGTTGCTGCCGTTTCGCACAAATAGGACGCGCTTGTCTTCTTTCAGGAACAACGCCTGCCGAGGCACGTACAGCACGTCCTTGCGCGGATCGCCATGAATGAAAAGGTGCGCCGTCAGTCCCGGACGCATGCGCGGGTCCGTGGCGGCGAGTGTGATGGTCACTTCGAACTTGGTGCTGGTGTCGTCTTCCCAGAATCTGCGCGTGTTGTTGCCGCCCACCGTCTTTACTGTGCCGTGGAACGTGTTGCCGGGGAATGCGTCGAACTGGATGTCCACCGACTGTCCTTCTTTGACATTGTTGCGTTCGAGTTCTCCCACTTTTGCGCTCAGTTCCATTTCTTTCGGATCCACCACCTGCCCCACGGTTCTGCCGGGCTGCACCTGGTCGCCTTCGCGATACTCCGGGAACGTCTGGCCCGGGAAGCAACAAAATCCACCCATCGCCCCCTCGTTCTTTTCCAGCGCCACCAGGCCGTCCATGGGAGCGGTAACCCGCATCTTGTCGATGTTTCCTTGTGCCTGGTCCATTGCCAGCTTTGCCTTGTTCCGCTTTTCTTCCGCCAGCAAGATGGTGGCCTGATTCGATACGCTGCGAGATTTGACGTCCTGCTGCAGTTCGGCGAGTACTCGTTTGGCCTGTTCCAGAGCCAGATCATTTTTCCGCGCGTCGATGGTGCTGACCAGTTCGTTCTTCTGCACGTCCAGTTCGGCGCGCCTTACGTCGAAACGTGCTTTGAGCAGGGCGACTTTGTCCTGCGCCGCGACTACTGCTGCGTCGGCCTTCGCCTTGGTGATCTCCTGTTCGGCTTGCAGCAACTCGGAACTGTTCTGATCCAACTTGAAATGCTGCTCGGTGGGATCGAACTCCATTACCAGTTCGCCCTTCCTGACGGGCGCACCAGTATGGAGCAAATGCGTGATCTGCAGTGAGCCTCCGCCAATGGGAGGCGCAAGCAGCATCTTCGAACGACTCGCGTGCAGTTCCCCGGTGAGATACACCTTCATGTCGAGATCGCCGCGCTTCACGCTTCCAGTCGGCACATCGTTCGTCGTAGTAGTCGGCGATGCCCGGCGCACCGCCGCCAGCACACCAACGACGGCGCAAAGGACGACCGCTGCGACCGCCCACGTGATGGCACGCCTGCTTTTCATCGCGACTGGGTCTACTCCTTCGCCGTAGGATCCCTCAGCGCCACTTGTTCTCCGGCGCTGACGCCTTTCGCAACCATGATTTTGTCACCACTTCGCCTGGAGACGTCGATGACGCGTTCCTCGAACTCCGTTCCACGCCACACGTAAGCTACATTTTGTCCCGATTTCTGAAACATCGCCTGGGCCGGGATCGTGATGGCGTCGGGCACCCGGTCCACGATGACAGTGACCTGCCCGGAGATGCCAGGCTTGAAGCGCGAGTCCGTCTGATCGAGAGCGATCTCGAGAACAAAGTTACGAGTGGGAGGCCAGCCACCGGAAAAATCCATACTGGCAAGGGCTCCGATCTGCTCGATGTGCCCCGTGAACTGCCGGTCTGGAATGGCGTTCAACTGCACCGTTACGGACTGTTTCGGAGCGAGTCGGCCGCGTTCGGTTTCATCCACTCGGGCGGAAACGCGGAGCGTCGTCGCGTCCGGCAAGTTTGCAATAGCTGCTCCCGGCCATGCGCGATCTCCCGGCCGGTAGGGAGCGTCGCTGGAGCCGGTCCAGTGGTCCAGCAGGCTGATCGTGCCTGCAGATGGCGCGTGGACGCTCATCTGCGACAAAGCCCGCTCCGCGCGTTGCACGTCAAATTGGGCCTTCTTGCTTGCCTGTTCGGTACTCTCGATGGTCGCCTTGTTGAGAGCCTTGTCCGATTTCTGTTTCGTCTCCGCTTCGCGCAGCGCCTGCTCGGCGTCCGCCAGCTTCAGCTTCGCTTCCTCTCCTTCGATCTTAGAAACGATCTCCTGCTTACTGGCCTCGAGTTTGGCTGACTCCACCGCATAGCGCGCTTTCAGAACCGTGGTCGTGTCTTCTTCTTCCGTCAGTCGCGCCTGCGCGCGCGCCTGATCGATTCCCGCCTCCGCCGACTTCAGGCTTGACCGGTACTGCGCGAGGTCTTGCTCCGTTTTCGTTTTATCGAACTCAACGACCACGTCGCCCGGCTTTACTGTAGTGCCTTCCGCGGAGACTTTGATAATCTGCAGATCGCCTGCATCCGATGGCGCGCTGATGGTTACCGATTTCAGCGCCTTCACCTCACCGCGAAACTGCAGTGAGTCGAGAAACTCCCCGCGCTTGACCTCGATTGTGGGAACGGCGGGAGCGCGCTTTCCCAGTCGGACCGCGCCCAGCAGAACTCCGCTGCCAGCCAGCACCAGAATCGCGATAGCCATCGCCTTGCGTTGCATCGAAAGCTGGCGGAAGCGCTTTATCATTACGAACCGCTCCCTTGGGTCGTGTTCGATCCGGCACTTTGTTTCGTGATGTCCACATCCACCGCGGCAGAGAGATCGGGCATCAACTTAGGATCATTTCCCGTGATGGACACAACCACTACGAACGATCGCAGCTTGCTGGAAAAATCCCCTCCTTCCCCGATAGGCGCCAGTTGTTCCAGCTTGGCGGGGAACACCAGATCCGGGTAAGCATCCAGCCGGACTTTCGCCGTCTGCCCAACCTGCAGGCTGGGGAAATCTTGCTGGTTGGCCATTACCCGCACCTGCATCGCCGCAGGATTCACCACCTGCATGAACGGCACGCCCGGACGTATCTGGTCGCCCTCTTGCACCTCGCCCATGGTGCCTTGTTTCCAGATCGTGTTCAGCACGACGACCCCATCAAGCGGCGAGCGAATCTGCATCAGGTCCGCGTTCGCGTGCGCGTGCAGCATGGTCTGCTGCGTGCGGTCGCGTTGAATCTCCAGAATGCGAATTGCCGCCTTCGCCGCCTTGCGCTTCAGGTCGAACGTCTGACGCAACTGGTCGTAGGTCGCCTTGGCTTCGTCGAGATTCTCCTGATTCTTTTCCGCATCGATGCGCGACACAATCTCCGTTTTTTGCATTTCGAATTCTGCCTTGCGGAGATTGTCTTCTGCCGTCTTCAACTCAGTCTCGTCTTTCGCTCGTGCGGAGTTCTCCTTCGCCTGCTCCTCCGCGACCTGATCCACCAGTTTCGCGTAGTCGGCCTGCTTGTCGACGAAATCGCGCATCTGCGCCTGCCGGTCAAACTCCACCAGCAGATCGCCCTGCTTGACGCGCGTACCCGCAGCGGTGAGGTGGATGATCGTAAGGGTGGGCACCGATTGCCCCGCCAGCAGGGGCGCGAGGATGGCACGCGCCTGCACTGCTTCCGTGGTTCCCTTCAGCCGCAGGACTTGACCTGGAGCAATTGGGGCCGATTGCACGGACTGGTTGCCCGCTCCCGTGGGGCGAGTACGGGTTACCAGAGCAAGAATGATGGGCAACAGAACGACGGTGGCGACTGCGATCCCGATCAACCAACCGCGCAACTTTCGCGGGCGCGATTCGTCGTCCCTGGGTTGTTCCGGTCGTGTTCCCGGATCGATTGGAGACTCAGGTTCGGAAATTACTTCCGCAGGAGTTGAGTGCATGAGTGGAGTCCTCCCGCCGTAGGAATCTGGTTACACCGTAAAAGTTGCCCGTTGCTGCTGGACTTACTAAGTTATCTGACCGAGAGCCCGTTTCCAAGCCTTATTAGATCGCTGAGATAGATCTGTCTTGCGAGTCGCGATTCGATTTTCTTCACGGAGGGAAATAACCATCACAACGCGGACGATGCTACTCGCCATTTCCGGAAAATTTGCGCCTCGACACTGACTTATACCGCCAAGAGCCGCGCAGAAAAGGGACTGGCATCTCCTCCGGCGCCCTCGAAAGCACCGGGAAATACGCGCGACAGCGCGGCGGCTTTACAGCCGACTTGGCACTACAACCCGCGAGGCCACGAAACGCGCCGTGACCCCGCCAATGACGCTTACTGCACCTCGTTCAGCTTTTGGTAGATCAACATCGCAACCAGCACCAGCAGAAAGACTCCAGACCCGATGCTGAAAACCCGGACCGGCAGCACGAGCCGGTTGACCTTGGTCAATAGTTCCGTCTGCTCTTCCTGCATGTGGGAATTGTGGTCATCGAGAAACAGTTGGTCATCCTCGTGCATGGTGAGTGTGCTCTTATAGATCAGGAGGATGATCAGACCAACGGCGAACACTCCGAATACAACCGTCACGACAGTCAGCGTCATAAGCCACCTCGGCAGATTCCAAAACCAGGTGCAGCGGCTTTCCACTTAACTGATGCAGGGTGCGCAGAACCTCGCGTCCAGTCCCGGGAAAGGCCCTAACGCGAATGATTATAGACCCGTTGGCAAGCCCTGGCTGTGAATTAATCCCTTTGTTCGGAGTCTGTTACAGGAATGGGAACAATGCGACTTCCCACCCCCTGGCCGCATCCAACAGACAGGTGGTTTTCCTATACCGTTCCAACATGAATGCTTGTGTCGGAAACCACATTTGCTATAATCAAACAGCTTTAAAGCCAAGGAGATACGAATGGCCACCACAACTGTCCCTGAAGTGACCAAGAAGGCTGCCCCTGTCACTCTAACCGCCAATGCTGTCACCAAGGTGAAAGAGATCATGGGCCAGCAGAACCCCGTTCCCGCCGGCTTGCGCATTGGAGTCGTAGGTGGCGGATGCTCCGGCTTCTCCTATTCCATGCAGTTTGAAAACGGCGCCGGAATGATGGACAAGACTTTCGAAATGGACGGCCTGAAGGTGTTCGTCGACGCGACGTCAGTCATGTATCTGAACGGATGCATCGTCGACTACGTCGAGAGCCTCGAAGGCGCAGGCTTCAAGTTCGAGAACCCGAACGTGAAGAGCACCTGCGGCTGCGGCAGCTCGTTCAGCGTGTAACACGTAGCGACGGACGCATTCGTCCGTCCGCAATGCGAAGCACGGCAGTTCGTCAGAAATCAAACCGGCCTCATCGCAGAGATGAGGCCGTTTCAATTTTGCAGTCGTGCATGAATGATGTGGAGACAGGGTATGTGGAGACAGCCGCCTTCGGCTGTCCGCCGTGCGCAGCACGGCGGGTCTGTTGCGCCCTTACTGTTGCTGCTGCTGCGGAGGATTGCTAGGCGGATTCGGCTGTCCGAACCCTCCACTCGACGGCGTGGTCGGACTATTCCCGAATCCCGAGGAAGACGGGCCCAAGCCGCTGCTGTTGCCAAAGCCACTGCCAGGCTGACTGCTGCTGCCATTCTGCCCGTTGACGTTGGGCGCCTGGCCGAATCCCTGCAGCATGGGTTGGTAAGGGGTCCTGATCAACCGCCCCTGATCCTGCGCCGGATCGTAAACAAAGACCCAATCTTTATATTTTTTCTTGTGATTGAATTCGCGGTAGGTCGAGTCCTTGATGGGACTGTTGCTGGCGACTCCGACGATGGGCCCGCCGATGATCTGTCCTGAGCCCAACTGGTTGCTGCCTGGACTGCTGCTGCCCGGTCCTGTCGGATTCGCGCCAGTTGCGTCCGGAGACGTCTGCGATCCCGGCTGAGACGGATCTGCTGGCGGTGTACCGGCCGTTGGCTGATTCTGACCGAGCGGCGAATTGGGGCTCGCCCCAAACGAAGGGGTCGCGCCGAAGGCAGAAGGCTGACCTCCCGGGCCGCCGTTCAATCCTCCCGCATTCGCACCGATGGGATTCGCCCCGGGAATCGTCCCGCCGCCGAATCCGCTCATCGACATCTGGACTTCGCCGAAGTGCAGCAGTTTGAAATCCGCGCACTTGCCGCTCCTGCAGTTCAGCGGATCCTTATATCGTTTGCGCAGAAACCGCATGTTGTTCGCACTCTCGAGATCTTCAATCTTCGTCGGATAGCGCCCGAATTTCTTGTAGTACGCGCGGATCGCCCGCGAATATTGCACTCCGCGATGAATCATCTCCTCTTCGCGGTCGCGCTTGATTTCGAAGGTGATGGATGGGACGATCACTCCCGCGAAGATGACCATCAACGCCATCGCCAGCAGCAGCGTTAGCATGATGTAGCCGTGCTCGGCAGGATTTCGTCGAATTTGTGAGTTCAACTTCATAAGAGCACAGGTTTCAACGTGCACAGGTTTCAAGGTTTCAGAGTTTCAAGGTTTCAAAGCTAGTTCGCTGATGGTTTGACCTTGAAACATTGAAACATTTGAAACCTTTGAAACCTTTGAAACCTTGAAACTTTACCCTTGTGTGAGCGGAATATTCTGCGGCGGACCGCTATACACCATGTCCTGAATGGAAACCGAGGTCGGCGTAATGTGAATCACTTTGTATCGCCGGTCCACGATTTCACCTTCACCCGCCACGAAAACATCCT
Organism: Acidobacteriaceae bacterium; assembly: GCA_003166855.1. Taxonomy (GTDB): domain Bacteria; phylum Acidobacteriota; class Terriglobia; order Terriglobales; family Acidobacteriaceae; genus Sulfotelmatobacter. The sequence goes on from PMUM01000143.1 coordinate 37,263, forward strand.
CGCCCGTCATCGACTTCAGAAATATCTTCTTCGGCTCGCCGGGTCTGCTCGCGAAGCCATAAAACTTCAGCGGGATGGGCGGAGGCGCTGCTTGTACCGGAGGAGACCATGGTGTTGGTGCCTTCTGCGCGTCCGTCACTCCGGGTGCGCCCGGCTTAGGAATGACCACATCTTCCGCCTGCGACACAAAAATGTTTCTTCCGCGGCCTTCGTACACCGTCTGCTCGGTGGAGGCCAGTAAATCCAGCCGCAGCGTCGGATCCAGATTCTCCACGCGCGGTTTCTTCCCGGGCTTTCCTCCCGGACGTACTGTCACACGCGGAGCGATGGGCGCCGCGGCCTGCGCGCTCGATGCCGGCGTCGACGAATCTGACAGCATCGGGATGATCTCGTACGCCATCGCCAGAACCGCGATGACGCCGAGCACCGCCGCCCACATCGTCTGCTTCTTGTTGTCCAATCCCAGTTGCACTTACGATCCTGCCTTCAAATACGTTTCCAGCTTCATGCTCAACTTGACCGGGCCCTGCTGTTGGCCGCCCAGGGTCACACCGTCAATGATAAAAAACATCTCGTCCCGTTCCAGCGCGTTGATGAACTTTGCCAGAGAAGTGTAGCTACCCGCGAAGTCCGCTTCGATCTCCACCGGCTGCAGTCCGCCAACTTCCGCGTCGTGCACCTTGTATTTTTCCTGATCCAGCACCACGCCATTGGCCGCGCCGAGTTTGCCAAGTTGCGTGGGAATCTGCGATTGCTGGGAAGGGAAGCGCTTCTTGTAAAAGTCGGTGATCTGGTGACCGGCGAGCACTACCTTCTGCGGAAGATCCTTCAGCGGCGCGACCTGCCGCGTTTTCGTAATCAATTCCGTCTGCAGCGTGTTCAATTCCTGGCGGCGCGTTTCGGCCGAGCCCACCAGCGGCGAAAAGTAAACAATCGCTGCCAGCAGATCGACTCCGGCCATGATGGCGATGGCCATCTTCAGATTCTTCCGGGTTCGCCGCAGGTCTGGCATTTAGTGTTTACCTCCTGCCGGCGCGGCGCTCTTCGGCTTGACTGCGGCTTTCGGCGTTACTTCTGCCTTCGATTTTGTCTCCGTCTTGGGTGCCGCAGGGGCAGCAGCGAGGACGATCGGTTCAGGAATGTAAATCGCAACAATGTCGAAGCGTTCGGTGTCGCCAGTCTGTGACTGTTCGGCGTGTCCGGCTTCGACCCGGGTTTGCGCGAAGCGCCGCGAGTCTTCCATGCGGCGCGCCAGTTCGAGAGCCCGATCCCGTGAATCGCCCGCCACCGTCATCTTCAACCCGAGTTGGTTGTCCTCATCCAGTTGCGGGCTGATCGATTCCAGGTGTACGTGCGGCGGCATCACCTTCTCCAGATTTTCCAGCACCCGCGTCCACGAAAACGCCTTGCGCTCGATCAACTGGTTCAAGAACTGCGACTCGTCACGGGTGGTGCGGTTTTCCGGCAGGTTCAGGATTCTCTCCGCTTCGGCCCGTATCCGGTCACGATCGCCAATCATCGCTTTCTTCTCGGCGATCGCAGCGCGGTCGCGACGTGCATTGACCCATCCCGTAACGTCGAGCGCTAACAGCACCAGCGTCAGAAGCGCAACTGCGCCCACAGCGGTGCCCCAGCGCATCCAAAACTGCCGCGCATCTTCGTACGGCTGGCTCGCGAGATTGATATCGAGACGCATAATGTAAACCAGTTGTCAGTTGCCAGCCGCCAGTAGGTTTTCGCTGGCAACTGGCAACCGACAACTGGCTGCTGCGGTTAAGAGATCAGTGCTCCCACCACTCCGGCCATTCTCCAGCGCGGCACGGACCCTCCCATGCTCGCGCCCAGTTGCGCCGAAGACACGAGTTCCTGCACCTCGGCTCCGGTCTGCGCGCGCAGTGCCGGCGCCGCGCCGCCCGCTTCCGGCAGTCCCGCCACAAAAATCTTCTCTATATTCAGGTGGTAAGTGTCCTGGAAAAACACCACCGACGGATACACTTCCTCCGCCAGTTGCTCTCCCGTGATCGTTACCCCCCGCGTATTTTCCAGCGTGCGGAACAGTTGCAACTGATCTTCATTCAGGATCGCAATGCTGGTCGTGTGCGCGTCCACCTTGATGACCAGCGTCGGCTTCTTCGCGTCGGCAGCACCGATCGCCGCCAGCGTAGAAGGCAGCACCACGCCCGGATTGAATCCCGCCTCGCGGAACGCAGCCTCGTAATCGTCGATCACGCTGGCCATGGCCACGGCCGCCACCACTCGTACCTCGTTGTTGACCTTCTGCGCGTGATAGGAAACTTTCGCTTTGTCCACGTCAAACGGCAAGGACTTTTTCAACCGGAACCGCACCACGCCCAGAGCCTCTTCGTGATCGGAGGGCAGAGTATCGAACTCCACGAGCATCACGCGCACGGCGGCGTCCGGCACGATCGCAATCACGTCTTTGGAGCGTTGCGCCACGCCGCCCAGCGCCGCTTCAATTCCTTCGCGCACCGCGCCGCGCTGCCGCAGATTGTTCTCCACCAGGTCGGGGATCACGCTGCCCGGCGCCAGTTCGCGCGCAGCCGATGCTTCCAGGCCGTTTCCCTGGTCGGAAAAGCGCCCGGCGAGCACGCGGTCCACCGCGATTTCGCAGGCCAGTTTCGGCTTAGGTATGTTGGAATTTGAACTCATTTCCCGAGAACGCCCCTGACAGAAACTACTCTATAAATCAGAACCCGAATCATGCACAAATGCAATAGCTGAGAGGGCACTGGAGAAAGGTTTCAATGTTTCAGGGTTTCGGGGTTTCAAAGTCTCCTACCGACTGAGCAACTCTGAAACCTTGTAACCTTGAAACTTGAAACCTGAAACCTGACTCCTACCTCATCGCCTCGATGAACGTAACTTTGTTGATCTCTTTCAGCGTGGTCATGCCCAGTCGGACTTTGTCCAGGGCCGACTCACGCAGGAAGCGCATGCCCTCATCGCGCGCGGCGCGCCGGATCTCCGACGTCGGCTTCTTGGCCAGAATCATCTCGCGGATGCGGTCGCTCAAATCCAGCAGTTCGTGAATCGCGGTTCGGCCGCGGAATCCCGTGCCCGCGCACTCAATGCAGCCCGGCCCTTCATACAGGGGAACACTCCCCCACTGCGCCGGATCCAGTCCGCTGGCTTCGAGAATGTCGGGGGCATAATGCACTTCTGTGCGGCACGACTCGCAAATCAACCGCACCAGCCGTTGTGCCAGAATGCAGTTCAAGGCCGAAACAAAGTTGTAAGGCTCGACGCCCATATTCAGGAAGCGCCCGATCACGTCGACCACGTTGTTGGCGTGAACGGTGGTGAATACAAGATGTCCGGTCAGCGCCGACTGAATTGCAATCTGCGCCGTTTCCGCGTCGCGGATTTCGCCCACCATGATCTTGTCCGGATCGTGACGCAGAATCGAGCGTAGTCCGCGCGCAAACGTCAATCCCTTTTTCTCGTTCACCGGAATCTGTGTAATACCGCGCAACTGATACTCGACCGGATCTTCAATCGTGATGATCTTGTCTTCGTCGGTCTTGATTTCATTGACCGCGGCGTAAAGGGTGGTCGTCTTGCCGCTGCCCGTTGGCCCCGTCACCAGCACCATGCCGTAGGGTTCCTTGATGTAGCGGCGGAAGCGGCGCAGGTCGTCCTCGTCAAACCCAACTACATCCAGCGTCAGCGTGCGGAACTTCTCGCTCATCGACTCTTTGTCGAGCACGCGGAGCACAGCGTCTTCGCCGTGAATCGACGGCATGATCGATACGCGGAAGTCGATGGCGCGCCCGTTGTATTTCACGCGGAAGCGGCCGTCCTGGGGCACGCGCCGCTCGGAAATATCGAGCTCGCTCATGACCTTGATACGCGAAATCACCGTCGAGTGGTGCTCTTTGCCGATGGGCGGCATGGCCTGCGTCAGCACGCCGTCGATGCGGAACTTAATAACCACCGAGTCGTCGCGAGTCTCAATGTGAATATCGGAAGCGCGCCGCTGCAGCGCGGTGAAAATCGTGGTATCGACCAGCCGGATGATCGGGCTGGTATCGCCCGTCGCCGTCAGCTTGTCGATGGTGAGCGTCTCTTCCACGCCCGTGTTCTCGTCCTCGCGGACGATCTGGAAGCCTTCACTCGCACTTTCCAGCACGCGCTGCGATTGCTCGGTCTTCTTGAGAATGTCCGAAATTTGTTTGAGCGTCGAAACCTTGGTGATGATGCGCTGCTTCAACAGCAGGCTGATCTCGTCGATCATCATCAGCTGGCTGGGATCGGCGATCGCGATGGCGAGCTTGCCGTCGGCCGTCTCTTCCAGCGGCACAAAGTTGTAGCGGAACATCAGTTCGACTGGGATCTTCTTGAACAGTTCGTGATGGAGTTCGAAGCCCGAGAGGTCGATGAATTCGCAGCGGTAGCGCCGCGCCACATCCTGCGCGCGCTCCAGGTCGGTGATGGGATTGCCCGTCGGGCTGATCGGCCCGCCGTTCCCACCGTTCACGAACAATGATTTTTTATCGGCTGTTGCCATTTTTTACCTGCGTCCGCGACCCAAAGTCCTCGTCCCTTCACCCGTCATCCGGATGCCCCCGGGTGCCCCATTTCTCGCGTCTTTGCGAGAAGTGGGGATTTTGCGAAAATCTGTTTTGCCGCTTAATGCACGCCCATGCTGAAAATCGGCAAATACAGCGAGATCAGCACGCCGCCTACAAAAACCGCCATGATCATCAGAATGATCGGCTCAATCAGCGCCATCGACGCGCCCAGCGCCGTTTGCACATCTTCCTCATAAAATTCCGCCACGGAGTTCAGCATGGACGGCAGCGCTCCGGTGGATTCGCCCACTTCAATCATTTCCACCGCCAGCTCCGGAAAAATCTTCTGCTCCTCCAGGCTGCCCGCCAGTCCCTGTCCCTCGCGCACCCGGACGCCCGCCCGCATCACACCCTTTAAGATGCGCCGGCTGGTCATCGAAGCGCCTGCCGTTTCCATCGCCGGCACCAGCGGCAAGCCGCCTTGCAGCAGGGTCGCCAGCATCCGCGAAAAGCTTGCCACCTGATGTTTCAGCCGGATATCCCCCAGCAGCGGAATGCTCAAAATCACGCGGTCAATGCGGTCCGCGCCGCGATCGGTATCCTTCCAGCGCCAAAACACGAATCCGAAGACCGCCAGCCCGACCAACACATACGGAGCGTACCTTTGTGCGTTCTGCCCAACTGCCAGCATGAAAAGCGTGATCGCCGGCAGCTTCTGATCCAGACTCTCGAATAGTTCCCCAAACTTGGGCACAACGTATGTGAACAGAAACGTCACCATGATCAGCACCACGGTGACCAGCAGCGTCGGATAAATCAGCGACACAAACAGCTTCTTGCGAAACGTCATCGCCAGCCGCTGGAAGCCGATGTAGCGCGTCAGCACCTCGTCGATGTTGCCGCTCTTCTCACCCGCCATCAGCGTCGTGGTGTAAATCTTGGGCACGATCCCCTGCGCAGCGAACGAGTCGGAGAGCAACTCTCCACCTTTGACCCGCTCCCGCACGTTCTCCAGAATCTGTTTCAGTTGCGCGTCTTTCTGCCGCTTGATCAGTAGTTCCAGCGAGTTCAGGATGGGCAGCCCGGCCCGGATCAGCGTCAGAAACTGCTGGTTGAACACCAGAAACGTGCTCTGTTTCAGCTTCCGCCGCCGCCGCATCGAAACGCCGGACGTCAGCATTCCCTGGGGCTTGACCCAGTAGACGAGGTAGCCCTGCTGCGAGAAGCGGTCGCGCACCTCGGCTTCCGAGTAGCCCTGCTCGATGTGCTGCTGGACCCGCCCGCGATCGTCCGCGATTTTTATTACAAATTCCGCCATTTGCCGACTTTTCTACCGTTTTTCCGGAGATACGCCTTATCGCTCAGTCTAACATTCTCACAACTATTCTAAGCCGCCAACCCCCCTGAAACGCCCTCTCGCCAGTACCGCAAGTAACCCCCGGCTCATGTGGGGACAGCCGCCCTAGGCTGTCCGCCAAGCGAAGCTTGGCTGGTTGTGCTGGACCCTTAGGGCTCCAGCCCCCCCTCCACCGTCTCGGTCCCCGCCGGAGGCTTAAACTCAAACCGCCCATCCCCAATCGCCACGTCTTCCTTCATCCCGCCAAAGCGGTATTCCGTCGCTGCCCCATCCACTTCCTGGATGACGATCCGCGCAATCTGGTGGTCCGGTGTGACCTCCAGAAGAATCTCGCTCACCCGATCCGCCAAAGCCTGCGGCACCCCACGCAATACCATGTTCCCCGCCGCCAGCGGCTCTACATCCGGAGCCAGAGACAATCCCTGCAACTCTTTCTCCAGCTTGGTCTTACCCAACAAGAACGCCAGAGGGGATCGAACATCCTCCAGCTTCTTGGCCGCCGTCTTCCGCGCCTGCCGGTCCGCCGGGACATAAAACCACGCATCTTTCCCGTCGCTGACAAACAGCTTCTCCCTGGGAGAACGGTACTCCCACCGCATCTTGCCAGGTTTTTTCAGCCACAAGGTCCCGGTCTCGGTCCGCTCCATCCCTGACCCGCGATACACCTCGGTAAAGTCCGCCTCGAGCGAGCGCAGATGGTTGTAGTGGGCGTCGACGGCGGCAGCCATGGTCTTCACATCAGCGGCGAAAGCAGCCACCGCAAGGACTGCAGTCATCAGACACCACACCATCGCAAAGCGAAGCCAACGAACTCGCATCTCGATAATTTTTCACCGGGTACCCGCCCAAGTGTCAGCACCCTCGCGCAAACTCGGGAGGGAAACACGGGGCAGGCTCCTGCGGGGGGACTCCTGCCACGATTGTAAGCCGTGCCGCAGCACTTGTCATTCACCGCGGGCAGATGCTTTACCGAGGCGCACCTAGAGGTTGGTGAAAATCGAGTACTGTGGCGTGCCCGCGATCTTCCTCAGTTTTTGGCTTTCGCTTAGCGTGTGTTCCAGCAGCGGGTTGTGATAAAGGACGTACACCGGCCTGGGATGCTCGCGCAAGGACTGATCAAGGTTGGCAACCACTTGCCGCATTCCTGATTCCGGGAAGGGATTGAAGAGAAAAATCACCAGCGGATCGGCGGGAAGATGGAAGGCAGTTGCGTCCCCGCAGATCGATTCGAGCACGAAGCACCTCTGCGACTCGCTCTTATACTGGCGCAAATTCTGCTGCGCGATCTCGTGCAGTGAAGGTAGCAGTTCCACGCCGAGGATCCGGCGGAAGGGGTGGTCCGAAGCCATTAGAAGTGTGCGTCCCTTGCCCGATCCGAGGTCGATAAAAGTGAAATCGCGGAAGTTCAGAGCAGTGCCGAGAGTTGTGTGGTCGGGCCCCGGCGTTTGCTGAAGCGACTGTTGAAGAGCGTCGAGCATTTCGTGAAATGCAACTGGTTCCGTCGGCTGGTAGGCGGAATGGAACATGCCCAGCAGCCGGTCGCGCCATCCGACTGCGCCGCTCGTCGTGTTGACGTGGTAGTCCCAGTCGTACTCGGCGTCGCCAAAACGCGCTCGCAGACGATCCGGCGTCGAGTCGCGGGCGAACTCCCACAGCACGCCTCCAAGACGGCGCGTTGCGGCGAGCGCTCCTTCATAGCGGGCGGCATAGGTCCACCACTGCCACGCGGTTTGCAGCACACTGATTTGGGCAGGGGAATCCATGGCAGCAGAATGACGGATGCTTAGACATGATACGGGGAACCGCGCTCGGTGCTAGCTCTTGGTGTGGAATTTCGGCGGCCCAGGTTTGTATCCCGGAGGCGTGCCCTTGGTGATGAACGGAAAATCGTCCGGGTTCTGCACCTCGATGCGGCCTTCCGCAGTGAGCTTGTAAGCATTGCCGTCAGGATCGACGGGGACGCCGCGCCAGTGTTGGTCCGCCACAAGTTCCGACATGCTGCTGGGCAGGCGCCCGGTCCTTTGTCCGAACTGCGTGACGATGGCTTCCAGGTTGGTGACGTCTTCGTCCACCCGGATCGCGCGCAGGTGTTCGACCGCATTCTGGCGGATGTTGGCTTCGTACGCGTTTTCGTAGGTGGCGCTCCACAACATGCGGGCGGTGGCGAAATCGCCGGCGTGCGCGGCCATCTGTGCCGCCAGGATCTTCATGTAAGGATGCGCATTGGGAACGTTTGAGCCGCGCTCAAAAACAGCCGCTGCGTTCCGATAATCCTTCAGTTCGGTGTAGTAGACGAATCCGAGATTGTAGTAAAGCTGCCAGTTGTCGGGATTGTGCTCGATGCCAAACTCCATCAACTGGATGGCGCGCCCCGGTTCGCCCGCTCCGTTCGGCGGCTTGGGAGCGAGGAAGCTGGCGCCGAACTGGTACGCGGAAATCAGATGCGGGTCCAGAGTGGTCGTGATCTCCAGCAGCGGAGCCAGTTCGTTGTAAGTGTGCGAGCGGTCGAAATGACGGTGCCCGAAATACTGCACCGTGCGCGTCCAATAGATGCAGGCCATCAGGCCATCAAATCCCAGGCTGGCGCGCTTTACCATCTTCGGGGAACTGATGTAGAGGGCGTCCTCGAGAGTGGCTTGCGGGCGGATCTTGTCGAGGTGCCGCAGCAGAAGAACACAGGCGACCGCCGAGATTGCCAGGCATGCGGCGGCGATCACGGTAGTGCGCTGCCGGGCGTTCATCGAGTTCCTCCTACGTTGCGGAGGCGAGGATCATGTGGGGACAGCCGCCTTCGGCTGTCCGGTCGAGCGAAGCTCGACGGTCGTTCTCCCGATTTCGAAAAATCAACACCTAGCCGGGCCAAGCCCGGCCGGACAGCCGAGGGCGGCTGTCCCCACATAAGCCTGAATGACCTCAACCTTCCCACACTCATTTCAGGTTCCTGCGCTCAAAGATCAGCACCGCTCCACTCAACGCCATGGCCGTATAGAACAACGCGTAGAGCGTGTTGTGCAGGATGAGCTGCGAACTCACCGGCTGCTGGTGCGCCACCGCGCTGATTACGTTGAGTGCCGAGAAATTGGGCACCATGTAGGCCGCTGCTGTTGTGAACCAGCGTGTTACCCCGTGCGCCAGTCCGGCGAATCCGCGAAGGTCGTCGGCGAAGCTTCCAATCACGAAGAGAGAGAACGCGAAGACTGCCGACAGCAGCGGGGAAGAGAACGATGAAAACAGCAGGGCCAGCGAACAGATGATCAGAAATTCGAGGATGATGAAATAGAGTGCGATCAGGATCAGAGCATCCGGCCTGGAGAACTTATGCGCAACGTAGAGCAGCGCGCCGAATACTCCAATCGCCATCAAAAACGCGTTCACCACAAGCGTTCCCGCCAGCCCGAAAAACTTGCCGACAATAAACTCCCAACGCCGCACCGGCCGCGACAGAACGGTGTACAGCGTGCGCTTTTCGATTTCTTTCGAGACCAGTCCAATGCCGATGAAGATGGCAATGACAATGCCGAACAGCGACACCGCGGTAAGCCCGAGGTTGATGACCACCAGGCGCTCGATGTCGATGGAGATCTGGCCCACGAAAATAGCTGCGCCCGAAAGCAGCAGGGCGAACGCGATCAGGTTGTAAAGTACGCGGTCACGGACCGCTTCGCGGAACGTGTTGCGGGCAATGTGAAGAATGCGCGCGCTCATACGGCGGTCCCCACCGTCTTCCCCGCAAGAGTTTGGGGCTGCTGCAGCTTCTCGACGAAGTAGGCTTCCAGCGAAGTGCGCAGCGGAGTGATCGCAATCAGGCGAATACGTTCGCGGCGCAGTGCGTCGATGGCCGCGTCCTGCTGATTCTCCGAGAGCACGGCGCGAACCGTGTCCCCGGTGACGTGGCATTCCGCGCCCAGGGCCTTCATCGACGCCGGAATCTGCGTGCCTTGCCAGATGACTTCCACCTTGCCCTGGACCGTCGACGTCAAGTCTTCCACCGCTCCTACACCGCGCAATTCGCCTTTGTGAATGATGGCAACTCGGTCGCACAGCGCTTCGGCGTCCGAGAGAATGTGCGTCGAGAAAAATACCGTCTTGCCTTCCTGCTTGAGCTGCTCCATCAGGTCGCGTACCTCGCGCCGGCCCAGAGGATCCAGTCCTGACATCGGTTCGTCGAAGAACACCAGCTTGGGATTGTGCAGAATCGCCTGCGCGATCCCTGCCCGCTGCAGCATACCTTTGGAAAACTTGCGCAACTGCACGCCCTTAATGTCGGTGAGACCCACCCGCTGCAGGACTTCCTCCACGCGACGCTTGCGGTCTTTCGCAGGAACTCCGGAGAGTTGTCCGTAGTAGTCGAGCAATTCGTGGGCGGTCAGGTAATCGTAAAAGTACGGCTGCTCCGGCAGAAAGCCGATCTGCGCTTTGATCTCGGGATCGGTCCATTCGTGGCCCAGAATGCGAGCCGTCCCGGATGTGGGGAACACCAGCCCCATCAGCATTTTCAAGGTTGTCGTTTTGCCCGCGCCGTTCGGACCGAGGAAGCCAAAAATCTCTCCCTCTTCCACGGTGAGATGCAGCGGCTGCAAGGCCCGTTTGGGACGCTTGCGCCAAAAGCCCACCATGTAGGTCTTTTCCAGCCCGAGGATTTCAATTGCGGCCATGTCGCCCAGGGAATTCCCGAGAAGTATCCGAAAAGATTATAAGCAAGACCAGGCGCGAGAAGATCGCTCCACCGGTTACGAGGGTCACTGAGGCGCAGGCGCGAGCACAGAGCAGAGGCGATTCCGCGGAAGTGAAGACTCCCCCTGGGAAGCTGAGTCTCACCTTGACATGAGATTCAGCCGTTTACTGCGCCACCGGGAAAGCCAGACACGCGGCCAAGGCGTTGACCGGAACATCGCCGGGATTCGCCATCTGTGAGCGCAAAACGCCATCGTTCGTGGAGCAGTAATCGTGGTTACCGGTGGAATGAGCCAGCACGGGTGCGGCCGCGGCGACAAACGCCGAGTTGTTGAGGGCGCCCGCGGTCATGATGCCCGTTGCCAGAAAGACGTAGCCGCTCTTGCCGCCACTGCCAGGGGTAGACCCGGACAACTGGCTGTCGACCAGACACGCGCTCGTCGAGGACGGAGCGCAGGGGGTCGCGCCGCCCAGCGACGTGATGTCGGGAGAAAAGCCGACGGTCGGATAGGCCGTGTCGTAGGCGATCTCCGCGCTCTTGATGGCGGCCAGCGAGCCGACTGCCGAGGCTTCGTTCGCCGACATTCGTGCTTGGAGCAGACTGGGGATCGCAATGGCGGCAATCACCAGGATGATCGCCACTACGATCAGTAACTCGATCAGTGAGAATCCCTTTGTTGAACGCATAAAACTCCCTTCCCCATGTGGATCAACTCAACTTCGGGGGCAGACAGTGAAATATTTGCAATCTCACTACCAATGCCGTCAGCCTGCCCGGAATCTTTAGTAATGCTCTCGAAAGAGTAATGCTCTCGAAAGTGGAAAGCCGGTGGACAGATCCCGCAGAAGGGGCTGCCTCGATGGTTTGCCAGGCGGCCAGAAAACTACAAGGGCAGCGAACTGGTGTTCGCTGCCACCGGTTTGCAATACGACCTCGCTGAAGCTAAAACCTGCGTTACTGGTTCAGCGGATTGAAGGTTTGGATGCCGGCTTCGGTGGCGGAGCAAACGCCCGCTGGGTCGACGCGAATCACTGCATCTTCCTCCGCGCAGAAGCCGCGAATGCCGGTCTGGTTGATCGAAAGCGGAACCGCTTTGGCCGCATAGCCTACGTTGACGCCGCCCGCGATTGTGCCCGCACCGGTGGTGAACGAGTAGCCGCTCTTGCCGCCACCCGCCGGGTTGCCGTTGTTGGAGAGCACGGAATCAATCAAGCAAGCTGTAGTTGAGCTGGGAACGCAAGCCGCACCCAACGCGCCGCCCAGGTTCGTCAGAGCCGGAGCATAGCCGACCGTTGGATACGCACTCTGGTAGGTTATTTCTCCAGTAGTGATGGTGCGAAGCGAAGCGACAGCAGACGACTCATTGGCCGCCATACGGGCGCGGAGTAAGTTCGGGATCGCGATCGCTGCGATGATCAGGATGATGGCCACTACGATCAGCAGTTCGATCAGTGAAAAACCCTTTTGTTTCCGCATCTCTATTTTCTCCCAAGCTCTTTGTTTTGAATTTTCTAGTCTCGATGATTCGTACGCGATTCATGTTGCACTTGCCAGGCCGTCATCTCCGGTGACTTTGGTTCGCACTGCGCCGCAGCAAGGCGTTGTTCGCACCAGCGGTCAGAAGCTCAACTCGATTCTAATCCTTCCCCGGCTGGATTAGTGGCAAATGCCGCGCCAGAGTGACAATTCGTGTCAGTCCGCGTACAGAATGGGGCCGAAGTCCCCGCTTGCGTTTTCGCCTGGATTTGGGAAGATCTGCAGCCATCCCAGAGCCACTTCCATGTCTGCATCAAAAAAACAAAGGGCAGCGAGCGTGTGCTCGCTGCCCTTCTTGGCTTGTACCCTCCCCCAGGTACTCGCCAGACTGAAACTTACTGGTTGAGCGGGTTGAAGGCCAGGACACCCGCTTCGGTGCCGGAGCAAACGCCCGCTGGGTCGACGCGAATCACTGCATCTTCCTCAGCGCAGAAGCCGCGGATGCCGGTCTGGTTGACCGAAAGCGGAATGGCCTTGGCCGTGTAGCCTACGTTGACGCCACCCACAACCGTGCCAGCGCCCGTGGTGAACGAGTAGCCGCTCTTGCCACCGCCCGCCGGGTTGCCGTTGTTGGAGAGCACGGAGTCAATCAAGCAAGCTGTGGTCGAGCTGGGTGTGCAAGCCGC
>PMUM01000143.1:50012-67229 GCA_003166855.1 Acidobacteriaceae bacterium
ATCAGTGAGAAACCCTTTTGTTTCCGCATCTCTATTTTCCCCCAAGCTTTTAATTTTTTAGAGCTCTTTCTAAGTCCGAATGACCTAGTCGAGCAAGATGTTGCACTTGCGTCGCCAAAGGTCTGACGCGCTTCTGATTGCGGCGCGTTGGTATGAAGTTCTTTGTTTTCAATTGCAGGATAAGCATCCGTCTTCCTCGGGCTACTCCACAAAACGCGTTGTGCCAAAGTAGGGCGTCGCGGCTGACGGTTTTTGTCACTTCGAGTTCGGCACTGCGACCTGCAAGCTGTCGCGACGACTCGATATTTCAAGAAAGATGGAAGATCGGCAAGAGAAGATCGGCAAGAAGAGTTGCCCGCGCCCGTAGGCCTGAATCCGGTCGCTGGGACATTGGCGCGATGCTGGAAAGGTCGAGCGCATTCGCGATGGTTGTAGCGCAGGATCGTCCGGCACGAGGACAAAAAAACAAAGGGCAGCGAGCGTGTGCTCGCTGCCCCCGATTGGCGTACCCTCCCCTGGGTACTCGCCGGTACTGAACGTTACTGGTTGAGCGGGTTGAAGGCCAGGACGCCCGCTTCAGTGGCGGAGCAAACGCCGGCTGGGTCGACGCGAACCACTGCATCTTCCTCAGCGCAGAAGCCGCGGATACCAGTCTGGTTGATTGAGAGCGGAATCGCGACCACTGTGTATCCGGAGTTGACGCCACCCACAACCGTGCCGGCGCCCGTGGTGAACGAGTAGCCGCTCTTGCCACCGCCCGCCGGGTTGCCGTTGTTGGAAAGCACAGAGTCAATCAAGCAAGCTGTGGTCGAGCTGGGTGTGCAAGCCGCGCCCAACGCGCCGCCCAGGTTGGTCAGTGCCGGAGCATAGCCGACCGTGGGATAAGCCGTCTGGTAGGTGACTTCACCAGTGGTGATGGTACGAATGGACGCGACAGCAGACGACTCATTAGCCGCCATGCGGGCGCGCAGCAAGTTCGGAATTGCGATAGCCGCAATGATCAGGATGATGGCCACCACGATCAGCAGCTCGATCAGTGAGAAACCTTTTTGTTTCCGCATCTCTATTTTGTCCTCTCGTTTTTGAACTGTCTTGTCGTTACCCAACTGCTGGTCACGGATGACGCAGTCGTACCGAATATTTGCACTTGCTTCGCCAAAGCCGTTAGTTACCTTCGTTCTGTGGCGGGCTCCGGGAAGAGCTTTGTTTTCAGTGGAAGGGCCCTGATGCGGTACTGTTACGACCTGCCACATCTGGTAAACGCTGGCAAAATTCGGCGATTGCCCTGACAATTCGTGTCAGTCTGGAACTTGCACTCGTTCCATAATGGAACGCATTTCGCTACTTCAGCTTGGCCCGCGTTCCGTCGTTCCACTACAATGCCGCGGTTTGCGCTCGGCGGCTGCGTAGAATGTTCCCGCGACGTTTGTGAATCACCCATGGACGATTCCAAAGTGAAGTTTCAAATCGACTCCGAGATCGCGCGAGCCTGGACTCTGCCTGCGCATCTCTATACCGACGCGAGCATTTTCCTTGCCGAAAAAGAAAAAATCTTCGCGCGAACGTGGCAGGTCGTTGGTCACACCCACCAGGTCGCGAATCCCGGCGACTATTTCACGAGCAGCCTCATCGGCGAACCCTTGTTGTTCGTGCGCGACATCGACGGAACGCTGCGCGGTTTTTACAACGTGTGCCGGCACCGCGCCGGTCCGCCCGCGGAAGGATGTGGTTCCCGCAAGCTGTTTCGCTGCGGATATCACGGATGGACCTACGGTCTCGACGGCGCGCTCATCAGCGCGACCGAAATCGAAGGCGTGGAAAGCTTTTGTCCGGAAGATTTTGCGCTCAAGCCGGTCCGCACCGAGGAATGGTTCAACCTGGTGTTCGTGAACCTCGATCCGGAGGCGCGGCCTCTGCGCGAGAGCCTGGGCGAGTTGCCGCTGCTGGCGGAGAAGTTTCCTTTCGCGCAGATGAAATTGTTCGAGCGCCGCACCTATGACATGAAATGCAATTGGAAGACATATGTGGACAACTACCTTGAGGGATACCATTTGCCGAGCGTTCATCCGGGACTGAATCGAGAACTGGATTACAACGGGTATGTGGTCGAGCCGTATGCGCGGCACGTGCGCCAGTTCAGCCCGATCCGGGGAGCGCAGCCCGGCGATGCCACCCCGCGCCGCTACCAGGATGCGCGGGAAGATCTGACACCGGATCTAGGGGCGGACTACTTCTGGATCTTTCCCAACTGGATGCTGAACTGCTATCCCGACAACGTCTCGTTGAACATCGTGTTGCCGGTCGACGCGGAGCGTTCGCTGGCGATCTTCGAATGGTACTTGCCGGAGAAGGATCACGGCGCTCCGGCGGCAAAAGCCTCGGTGGAGTTCAGCGATCAGATTCAGATGGAAGATGTCGGCATCTGCGAGATCGTGCAGAAGAATCTGCGGTCACGGAGTTATTCGCGCGGGCGGTACAGTGTGAAGCAGGAAAAAGGCGTGCATGCCTTCCACCGGATGTATGGAGAGCTGATGCGAGAGTGATTCTCAGGAAAGTTGTACAACTATGTACGTACAACGAAGACGTCTTGTTCTCCGCGTAGGATTCCTCGCTCGAGACGCTGCTTAGAAATGCTCTTTCCCGGGCCGGAAACGGCCCTCTCGTCCACGATCGCTGCCGCGCTGGAGGAAAGGTTGTCCGCGGCAAGATCGCGCGTCCTGGCGCCCTGGAGGGCAGTCCTACGAATAATCAACCACTTACACCAAGCCTCAACGACTTACACGAAGTCTCAATGACTTGCGGAGATCCGAATGCGCTGATGCAATCCGTTTCTGCCAAAATCGGCTCTAGAAGCTTTCGGATTTCAGCAGCATGCAGGTGACGTCGTCGTGCTGCGGGGTATTCCCGACGAAGAGGTCGACTTCGGCCATGAGGCGCTTGAGCATTTCCTGGGGCTCGACCGATTTGCCAGCTTCAATCGCGGTCAGCAGGCGGGCCTCGCCGTAGTCTTCCTGGCGGGCGTTTTCGGCTTCCACTAATCCATCCGTAAAGATGATCAGCCAGTCTTCCGGCGCGAGCGTGATCGAGGCCGAGTCATATTTTGTGTCGGGGAGAATGCCGAAGGGGAGGCCGCCGACGTCGAGACGCTCGATTTGTCCGCTGGCGCGGCGCAGGATGGGGTTGTTGTGGCCGGCGTTGATGTAGTCGAGCGTGCGGCGGATGGGATCGTATTCCGCCAGGAACGCAGTGGTAAAACGCAATCCGCCCTGGCTGTTTGAGCAAGCATAGCGATTCATGTTCGACGCGAGTTCGGGCAAGGCGACCTGCGCGGAGGAAAGAGTCTTGAGACTGGCTTGGAACGTGGCCATCAGCATGGCGGCCGGGATGCTCTTGCCCGCCACATCGGCCACAGCGAGGACCACGCGGTTGTCTTCATTGGTGCGTCCGGGGCGCGGGAA
This sequence comes from Acidobacteriaceae bacterium, assembly GCA_003166855.1. Classification (GTDB taxonomy): domain Bacteria; phylum Acidobacteriota; class Terriglobia; order Terriglobales; family Acidobacteriaceae; genus Sulfotelmatobacter. The sequence continues at coordinate 53,471 of PMUM01000143.1, forward strand.
GACGTCATAGTAGTCTCCGGCGACGGTGTTGGCGGGGCGCGTAGCGTAGGCGATAGCCAAGCCGGGGATCTGCGGAGGAACGCCGGGCAACAGCCAGGTCTGAATCTCACGCGCGATCTGCAGGTCGCGTTTCATCACGACGCGATCGGCGATTTCGAGCATGAGCAACAAGAGCAGGAGCAGCGCCGCCCAGAAGTGATTGTCGAACTCGACGGCCTCAACGTTGCCTGCGTGCCCGGTGTATTCGATGGCAGCATGAGGGACCACGAGCAGAATCAGCGCCAGCAGGAGCAACACGCGGCGCGCGGGCGACAGCTTCTCGAAGACTGCCCAGAAGAATTCCTTGACGATGTGCAGGTTGCGTCCGCCGTGGGTCAGGCCATCGGGCGTTTTGGCTTCTACGTCTCTGGAATACAGGCGATAGCTGGTGCGGGCCTCGGATTCGAACTGCGACCAGAGCTGGCTGACCTCGAGACCGTCGGTGACGCGCCGCCAGAAACGGTGCAGCCGCATGCCGAAAGTGTTGGGCTGGCCGGGCTGCGGGGCGGGCGGAGAGGCGGTGACCATGGGAATTTCAAATTATAGAGGATTGGAGAATTGGGTCATCGGGTGATTGGGAGATTGAGCGATTGGGAAATTCGGAATGTTCGGATCGCCGCGGGTTTTCAATCAACCACTCGCCCGATCACTCAATGACTCAATCTCCCAATGACTCAATCTTCAGAACAGGTTCAACTGCTCGTCGAAGGCCTGCACCGGCCACTTGGTGGCGAAGGCTGGCCGGTCACGGCGGTGGGTACGCGTCATTTTGTATTTCTCACGCAGGTGGGTGACGAGGTGCGACAAGCGCTTGGCATAGGCGGGCGGAAGGAAGGCGCGGTCCTGATAGCGCTGGCGGTAGTTCTCGGCGAGATGCGGGAAGTTCTGCGCGAGGAAGGGAAGGAACACAGCCGCGGAGCACGGCTTCAGAAATAGCGGATTCGCGAAAACGTAGTCGGCTCCGACTCCGGCGGCGGCGCGGATCACACTTTCCAAATCTTTCGGTGAATCCGTGATTCCCGGGACGACCGGCGAGCAACTCACGCCGACGCGCAGTCCTGCCTGGCTCAGCTCGCGCACGGCGTCGATGCGGAGATCGGGACGCGGGGCGCGAGGCTCGAGAATTCGCGCCAGTTCCACATCGAGAGTTGTGACTGTGATGTGAACGGAGAGACGATTCGTTTTCGCTACTTCTTTGAGCAACTCGAGGTCGCGGACGATCAGATTCGACTTGGTGACAATGCCCAGTTCGAAGCCGCGATGGCGGGCAAACTCTTCCAGAATTCCACGCGTGATTTCGTAGCGGCGTTCTGCGGGCTGGTAGGGATCGGTGGCGGTGCCGAGCGCGATGGGTTCGTCGGGCTTAACGCGATGCAGGTCGTGCCGAAGCAGTCCCGCGGCGTGCTGCTTCACATAGATCTTCTGCTCGAACTCCATGCCATCGCGCATTTCCATGAATTCGTGGGTGTAGCGGGCGTAGCAGTAGCGGCATCCGAATTCGCAGCCGCGGTAAGGATTGATGGTCCAGGTGAAGGGCATCTGACGGTTGCTGACGCAGCGGTTGAGCAACGACTTGGCGGGAAGAGTGAAGTATTCGACATTGTGCCCTTCGCGTAGGGACTCGCCTTCGGATGCGAGGCGCGCGATGCCGATCAGGCGGGGCTTGTCGGGCAGAGGGAGCAAGGGCAGGGAAGACATGATGATTCGCCTTTTGTTCGCCTACAATATTCCGATCGGATGGAGATGTCAATAGTGTGCGGGGAGAGGAGGTAGGAGAAAAAGTCCGTCCTCCATAAATAACGAACGAGTAAGGAGCCTGAAAGGAAGAGTTGCAAGACGACGCGGGGCGAGCGGGGCGCCGCAGGGACTGGGATGCGGCGCCCCGCGGTGTTGAGGCGCGGGGCGGGGGGCGATATCTAAATGAGCATCACACCCTGCCTCCCTTGACCAACCGCATTTGGAGACCGAGACTGAACAGGTACGCTGCAATAATGAGAAACATCAGGTTTTGGTTGCCCATGATCATGCTGAGGTATTCACAGAATCCGCCGATCATGGCTCCGATCAGGTTTGCGCCGAACAAGGAAGAGGGGATTGAAGCTTGGCGGAAGGTCGTGGAGAAGATGAGGCCGGCAAAAAAGATCGGTAGGGGCACCACGAGAACAGACCACAGCAATCGCTCGTCGAAACTTAACGCCAGGACCGAGTCGCGCTTCACCAAGTAGAGCAGCAGTAGAGTTGCGATCAGTGGTGCGTAAAGCCACGTCCGAAAGCGGTTCATGCGCATGGCCACCAGGTTTGCAGCCAAAACCATCAGAAGAACACCCGCCACAACAACCATGGTTACAAACCAGGTGGTGCCAAAGTAGAGAGAACAGTCCGAAATGCTCTTCGTCTCCAGCAGCAGGAAACCCAGGCCCAGAAACAGAAAGTGGCCGTCGCTCATGCCGAACCCTCGGCCACGCAGCATGAACACCGTCGGTATAGTGATCGCCAGGAGAATTCCAATGACGATCAGGTAGTCCGATGGGATGGTTTTGCGAGAGAGATAAAGAAAGGGCCAGTCGTCTGTGGGGGCAATGGCATCGGACAGGTCGTCGCCTGCGGGGAAGACTGTACGTGTGAACCGGCCAAATTCGGCGGTGGGTCCGCGTGATGACCACGGAAGGCGCAGATCACTACCTGTCCCTGACTTTCATAGACAGCAGGCATCTGGCCCGTCGCCAGTTCAACCATTCGCACCAACTTGCGGGCGAGCCACTCGTGGCCGGCCATGAAGGAAAGGGACAGTACTCCATTGTCGTTCAGCAACCGGAAGGCCGACTGCATGCTTTGCACGGTGTAGATGTAACCGTCCAAGCGAATATTCGACATCGAGCTAAACAGCGTTTGTGAGTCTAGAAAGCCGAAGACCACCATGTCGTATCCGCCGCTGGACCGTCGCAGAAAAGCCCGGGCATCGTCGACGTGGACGTGGACCTTCGGATTCTCGTAAATTCCCGAAGCATTGAATCGATTAGATAGCTTCACTAACATCGGGTCGATTTCCACCGCATCCACTTGTTCCGCGCCGTTCAGCACCGCAATCTCTGAATCTGTGCCTCCTCCCGCTCCTAGCATAAGTATACGGCGATGGACCGGAGCCAGCGCATAGGGCAGGTCGTATTGCATTCGCTCGGTGAGAATCTTGGCTCTTTTCTGCGGAGAATACCGGCTCGGGTCAAAGGTCCCGTGGTACTGAAGAAAATAGTGATTCACCCGCACATCGTAGATGGGTGGATCCTGCATGGTGCGCAGCCCCGGAGGCGGCTCGCGCACGGGAGCCTTCTGCTTGTCTCCCTGTTCGGTCACGATGATGCAATAGTACGGTGACCAGATTGCACGGGGAGTCACCGAAAAATACACTCCAGCCATCGAGAGAGCCAGCAGCGGGATCGCGCGAAGCCACTGTCCTCGCGGAAGAAGCAAAATAATCGCGAAAATCACGAAACCCATTCCCAGCGTCGGCGAAAAATACTTCAGCGAGAAGAGTCCGAAACACAGCGTCCCCGCAAGGCTGCCGCCCAAGTCCCAGGAGTAAGCCAGTAGCGGGGATAGAGCTTCAAAGAGCGATCCGATCCGCTGCCCGAGCGGTACGAACACGATTGCGTTGCTGACGAAAATGCCCACCAGGCTTACATAACGCACGAGTTGAGGGGAAGGTGTGTAGAATCGGCTCTCCGAGACAGTCGTTGGCAGCGTGACGAAATGGGCAACCAATAGCCATATCACGTTGATCAACAGCAACGCTGGCAGCCATCCAAAGAGCGACTTTCTTGCCTTCCCAACGATCGCTCCTACACCCAGACCGAGGAAGGAACTGATCAACATCAGATTGGCGTAATAAGCGATCAGTCGTACGACCGCAGGCTCCCAGCGAATCACCATCAATTCGAGAAAGAGCGCCACAAACGACAGACAGAACAACTCCAGCCCGCGCCGCCGTCTGACATCCAAGTCCGTCGCTTGAGACAAAGACTGAGCGGGTGATGCGGTCGAACCCATGCAAGATTCTCCTTTGGGTGCCAGGACGTGGCGGTGTTCTAAAGCGGAGTTGCTGATTATAGCCTTGGCCTGTACCTTCTTAGACCGTAGTTGAGAATCCCGCTATTTTCGCCTGTGCCTCCCAGTGTCTTGCATGTGGTCGACGTCGTCCAGCGCGGACGAGTGCGGCATAGGGTACCCATCGCATCTGGGCCTTCGCCCTTGAGCGTGTCGTTGAAGTTCAGTTGCGAAGTCTTTAGGGCAGGAATCAGATGGGATGAGCAGGCCGGTCTCCGACGGGATGCTGTACGCTCCCCAATCATCGCCTGATAGAGAATGCGCCAGCGCCCCTACCTGTTGAAACATCGCCTTAACACGCATTGACCAGGATCGCGCACCTGGATAATCGTTCCACGCCCGAAAACGCAATTTCGACAAACCTCCGCCCTTCGTCCCCGGCTGAACATGTACCTTCGATTGGCAATCGACCTCAAGTCAGAACGCGCGTGACTGCATTTTTCCAAGTATGCTCTTGATGTGCAGATGCTTCGAATCCTGGTGGCTGTAGCGCTGGTCAGCCTGGTTGGATCCTCGACTGTTCCTCGGGAAAAGCACCGGGACCCGGCCGCGCTGCATCTGCCGAGCGACGATGAAGCGTGGGCGGAGAAGACTCTGGCAAGCCTTTCCCTTGAGGAGAAAGTGGGCCAGCTCTTCATGGTTCGTATGCGCGTCGGACTCTCCGGCGGTCGGAACCCTGAGTATGAGCGGATCTCCAACAGCATTCGCAAGTACCACATCGGATCGGTAGCCATATCGGCGCCGCCGGGAGCGCGACTTCTTCCCAGCGACCACCGCTACGAAACCGTGGTCATGCTGAACCGGCTGCAGACGGAGTCGAAACTTCCGCTGCTGATTGCCGGAGATTTCGAGCAGGGCGTGCTTCCGGCTCGTCTTTTCGGGACAACGGTATTTCCGCACGCGATGGCATTTGGCGCGGCGGGCAAGGCGGCCTATGCCGAGGAATTCGGCCGCATTACAGCGCAGGAAAGCCGGGCGATCGGCGTGCAATGGAATCTTTTTCCCGTCGCCGATGTGAATTCCAATCCGGCGAATCCGATCATCGGGACGCGCGCGTTCGGCGCCAATCCGGAGCAGGTCGGGACGCTGGTGGCCGCCTACATTCGTGGGGCGCGAGCGAACGGAATGCTCACCACGGCCAAGCACTTCCCGGGGCACGGCAATACCGGAACAGACTCGCATCTTGCGCTGGCACGGGTAGACGAGAGTGCGAAGGTGCTGCGCACGGTCGACCTGCCTCCATTTCGCAGGGCGATTGATGCTGGAGTCGACACTGTGATGACAGCGCACATTCGGGTGCCGGCGCTCGATCCGGACCCGAACCTGGTGGCTACGACGTCACCGGCCATCGTCACGGGTCTGCTGAAGGGCGAGCTTGGTTTCAAGGGAATCGTCGTTACAGACGGTTTGGACATGGCGGGGCTGACCCGCCTGTATGCAGGACACGTGGGGCGTGCCGCGGTGGATGCCTTCAAGGCCGGGAACGACGTGCTGACGATGCCGGCTGATCTGGATGCCAGTTATCATGCGGTTCTCGATGCGGTGCGGACCGGCGAAATTTCCCAGCAGCGTCTCGACGCGTCTGTACTGAAAATATTGCAGGCGAAAGCTTCCGTGGGTCTGCAGAAGCTTCGTCTGGTGGACGTGGCCGCGATTCCGAAGCTGGTGGGCAGTCCGGCAAACGTTGCCACCGGGCAGCGAATCTCTGATGCGTCCATTACGCTGGTGCGCGACAACCGCAAACTGCTTCCTCTGCGATCTGGGGCAACGGTTCAGAACGCCGCTCTCCATCAAGCGGGAGGACCGGATACTCGCCCGGTGCTCGTGGTTATTCTGTGCGACAACGTGCGCGCAGAAGATGGTCGTGTTCTGGAGCGTGAGATTCGCGCTCGTATGTCCAATGCGAAAGTAGTGTATGTGGATCCGCGGGTCGCACCCAGCAGGACAGTCGGCGTGCTGAAAGCCGTGGATGAGGCGCGAGCGGTCGTGGTCGCGGCGTATATCGTTCCGTCAGCCGCGAGATCGAGGAAGTTGGGGCGCGGCGGGAAGCATCCCGCGTCTTTGCCAGACTCTACGAGCGCTCTGTTCGAGAAGATTCTCGGCCGCGCGGGTGAGAAGACTGCGGTTTTGGCGATGGGGAATCCGTATCTGACCGATGATTTTCCCGCGATTCAGAACTACATTTGCACCTTTTCGAATGTGACGGTTTCCGAGGTCAGCGCAGCCCGGGCGCTGTTTGGGGAAATCCCGATGTCTGGTCGAATGCCCGTGACGCTTTCCAGCGCCCGCGCGCAGGCTGAGGGAAGCTCGCTTCCAGCACCAGTCGCAAACGTGACGCTTCCGTAGCGGCTTTGCAACGTCCGCTTTGCAACATGCGGACCGACGCCGTCAGCGTTCCAAGGCTTTGCGATCCCAGTTTCCCGTGTCGGCCGCTGCGTCGTAGGTACTCTGCAGGAAGTCCATCAGAACTGCTTTCGGGGACGCAGTCGTGCGCACGTCATCGTACATCAGCAGGAACTCTTTCAGTTGCGGATGGTAGAAAGCTGCGGAGGGACGAACTTGCCGTTCCGCGAAACCGGTTGGCTCAGGCGCAGAGTAAGAATAGAAAGCCGGACCCTTGATCTCACCGCCGCCGGGCCAGAACCCTGCGCTGCTTACTTCGTGAGAGTAGGCCTCGCGAGTGATGGGGTCGGCACCGGGTCTTTCGGGTGCGCGGCGGCCGGAGAAGCGCGTCACCGCAAGATCGAAACTTCCCCAGAAAAAATGTACCGGGCTTGCTTTGCCTAAAAACCCCGCGCGAAATTCCTTGAGGACTTGGTCGACCCAGGCCGTGATGCGCCAGAATTTGTGAACGGCGACGGGATCGTAAGCGGCGTGAAGGTAGTCCTTCTCTAACGGCGTCGGGTCAGGAATTTCACAGGGCATCGTCCAGATCTTCACCGTGACACCGAGATCGGCAAGGGCGGCCATGAACGCCTTGTAGAACTCGGCGACACTCTGGGGCGTGAGCGCGAGAGCGACCATGCGTCCTTCGCTGGTTTCGATGATGAGCTTGTGGTCGATGAAATCGAAGCGCACCTCGACCGTGCCGCGTGAATACGGCATGGCACCAGTCGTCATTCCCCGCGCGCTCAGGTAGAAGGTCACGTTCCAGAAATGATTTACCAGCGGGCAGAGCTTCAGTCGCACTTTTCCGACGACCTGCGTCCACATGTGCAGGGTGACGAGAGTGTCCTTCCAGCTGTCGAAGGGCAATGCAGGTAGAAGATCGCGATCACTGGCGGTGTTCGGAGTCATGGTTCCACCCTGGCGAACTAATGTACACCGAAACGCCCGTGCTCTGTTTATCGGGAACTACTTCTGCTCGCGCAGTTTCTTGAGCGCGTCGATGCCGCTCTGGTTCTGCGGGTTCAGTTCGACCGACTTCTGGTAGTTCTGAATCGCCAATTCTTTCTGGCCAGCTTTCAGGTAGGCTTCGCCGAGGCTGTCATAGGCGTTCCAGAATTTCGGGTAGTCCTGCACTTCCAATTGGAATATCTGAATGGAAGCGTCGGTCTGTCCGGCGAAAAGGAAGCGGTAGCCGAGAGCAATGAGCGTATTTTCGTCGACCGCATAGCTCGAAGAGGATCCGGCCTTCTTCAGCTCCGCATATCGTGTGATGACTCCCTGGGGACCCTTGGTATTCGCTACGAGCATGAGCAGGTCGGCCGCGGACATTTGGTCGGGGGTATAGTTCCACCCGTATTCTTTGGTAATGCTTTGCGTCAGGGCATTCGCGACGCTGATGCCGTTGTCAGAGTTGGCCATGATCGCGACGCCTTTGCCCGAGTCGGCGAATATGATGAGGAGCGCCTGAAAGCCTTCGTCGGCGCCGTTGTGGCCGAATTCCTCTGGATTTTTGTGACTGGCTAGAAAGAAGCCCAAGCCGATCTGCTCGATCTGCGGCTTGAGCATCTCGCGCGTCGTGGCCTCCGAGAGGACGTGGTTGGCTTTGCCCTGTTTCGACAGGGCGATCTCGATGGCGAACTTCGCGAGGTCGGAGGCGGTGGTCCACAAGCCCGCCGCGGCCATTTCCGGATAGATGTGCCACTTGCCGGGGATGAGGGTGCCATCGGCGCGTGTGCCGGTGGCAGTCATCGCGGCGCGAGCGGGAGGAAGTGGTTGTTCGTAGGTGCTGTCGGCCATGCCGATTTTTTCGAGGACCGTTTCGTGCATGAACTGCGGGAAGGGCTCGCCCGTTACGTCCATCACGAGTTGCTGCTCAATGGTGACGCCGCCGCCGGAGTAGCGAGCTTTGGTTCCCGGGACGAAATCCACACGGATAGGCGCGGTGTTGGCGGGTGGTTCGCCGTTGAATATCTGCAGAAGCGTGGGGATGGGCGTTCCAACTTCATAGCCGGGAAAGCCGTGCACCGTGAGGCCGGCGCTGTGGCTCATGATGCGGCGCAGCGTGACTTTCTGGTCCTTGGTGAACTCGTTGTCAGGCACTTGCCACGACTTGAGCTTCAGGTTCACGTTCTCGTCAAGGGAAAGCTTTCCGTGCTCGACCAATGAGAGCGCGCCGGTTGCGGCTACGGGCTTGCTGATCGAACCGGCCTGAAAAAGCGTGTGAACTGTTACCGGCGTGTGGGCGCCGGCCTCGGTGACTCCGTAGCCCTTAGCCCAGGCAATTTTGAAATTGTCGATGACCGCTACGCTGAGGCCGGGGCATTTGTAGAGTTGCATCAGCTTCTCAACGTTGAGTTGCGTCGTCGGTTCTGTGGCGCTTAGAGGAATTGGCGCGATGCCGTTTTCCACGCGCTGCATGCGCGCGGCGAGATCGGAATCTTTTTGCGCGGACTGTGATTTGGATTGAGCGAGGGAGGAGACAGTGAGCGATAGAGCTACCGCGCAAATCAGGACGAAGCGTGTGGATGAGCGGGATGGCATGGATCCTCCGGCGAGCGGGATCACGGCTGCGAGTATAGACGGCGGCTTAGAGGCGACGTTAGCCGCCGCCGAGCGGGTTGCCCGAGAATGCGGATTGCTACGGCAGCAGCCGTAGACTTCGACCTCGCCTCTGGCGCCGAAGAGTGAAGCGGTATCGTCCCTCTGGGACTCGGTTCTTAACTTAGCGAGCCGACCCGGGACTTACGTCCTGGGCTATGATGTTCCGCCGCTACGCGGCTCGTGATCGGCACGTTCAGCCCCGCGCTCTACAACGAAAAAACTCTACTGCTTATCTTGCTTGTCGGCCGGGGCCTCCGCCGGCTTGGCGAAAAGCTTCGGGTCAACTGCGGGATTCAGTTCGATCTTTTTGAATTCGGCGTTGCTGGTTTCCTGATCGTTCTGCTTGTTCTGGTGTTTGTAGGGCATGGTCAGGCCGTCGACGGTGCGCCAGTCGGAGAGATTCGACTCACCATCGAAAGGGCCCGATTGTCCCATGGCTTTGTATTTCTCGCGGAGAATGTATCCGGTCTTGGGATCGATGTACCAGCGCACCCACGGGATGGCGCCACCGATGTCGAGGATGGCGGCGTCGACGTCGCCGATTTTTTCGGTGCCCGCGGCGGTAAACGTGAATGCAGGATCGTCGACGTGCTGGGCGACATAGACCAGATCGTGATGCAACTGCGCGAGCATTTCGTTTTTCTGCGCGGGAGGCATACTGCGCGTGCCCATACCCGCCATGCTCATGAAGGCGTCATCGGGAGTAGCGACGATGGTCAGCGCGCCCTGCGGCGTCTGAACATCGACGTGCATGCGGTCGGGGAACGCGAGGGTTACATCCACCGGACTCGGCGGGGCACCGCCGTCACTCTCGTCGATGTTCACGTGAATCGTTTTGATGGACTGCAGCTTAGGCAGGCCTCCCATGGCAGCGGCGACCTTCGCGGCCAGCGCCTTGCCTTCGGGATTCGAGGCGGCGGGTTTTGTGGAGTCGTCCTTGTCGGCTTTTTCGGCGGGCGGAGGCGGAATCGTGATGTCGATTTGCTTCACGGCGCCGAGCGATGACAGAGGCTTGTCGAATTCTTTCGTGTTGCCAACGACCAGCACTGCGAGTTGATCCTTGTGCAGATATTTGGCGGCGATCCGGTTGGCGTCGGCTGACGTGACCTTCTTGATTTCCGCCTGATATTTGTCGAGCCAGTCGGGAGGATATCCGTAATACTCGTACGTCATGCGCTCGCCAAGAATCTTGTCAGGCGAGTCGAGACGGAAGATGAAGGCATTGAGGATGGCGTCTTTGGCGCGTTGAATCTCGTCGTCGGTGATGGGCTGCTTGGTCAGATTGTCGATGTCCTCACCGGCAGCTTGAATCGCTTCGATGGTGCTGGCGCTCTTGGTTCCCATCGCGACCTGCAGAATGCCGGGATGTCCGAAGTTGGTGCCGATGCCTCCACCTACGCTGTAGGCCAGGCCGCGCTTGGTGCGGATGTCGTTGAACAGGCGCGAAGAGAAACCGCCGCCGAACGCTTCGTTGAAAACGCTGATGGCGTAATAGTCGGGATTGTCCCGCGTGGTGCCGAGCGCCACCATGTGGATGGTGCTCTGGTTTACGTCGTCCTTCGGAATGAGATAGTAGCCGGGCTTCGCAGGATCGTATTTGATGTCATTTTTCGGCGCGGCAGGACCTTTCGGCCACGCGTCGAAAGCCTTGCGCAGCCTGCCTTCCATGGCAGCGGAGTCGAAATCTCCGCTGATGCCGAGAATGATGTTGTTGGGGTGCACATATTTCTGGTGCCAGTCGACCAGGTCCTGGCCCGTGATGGCGGCGACGGTCGCGTACTCGGGCACGCGGGCGTAGGGATTGTCGGGGCCATAGGCCAGCTTGACGGATTCGCGCTGGGCAATTTCGCCGACCTGGTCGTTGCGGCGGGAGATGCCGTCGCCTTCTTCCTTCTGGGCGATGTCGATTTTTTCGGGGCGGAACTCAGGGTTCTGCAGGACGTCGACGAAGGCCTTGAATACGTCGTCGAGGTCTCCCTTGAGGCAGGAGAAGTTGATCGAGGTGGAGTCAGAACTGCTGCCGGTTTCCACCTTGGCCGCGCGGACTTCGAGGAAGTCGTCGAGCTGATCACCGGTCTGGGTCTTGGTGCCGCCGGTGCGCCAGACCTCACCGTAAATATCCATGAGGCCGGCTTTGTTGGCAGGCTCGTTGACCGAGCCGCCGCGGATGCGGGCAGTGCCGTCGATCAGCGGCAGTTCATGATCCTCTTGCAAAAAGATCACCATGCCGTTCGAAAGTTGAATACGCTTGGGCTGCTGCGGCTTGAAAGCGGGCAGGGGAGGAATGGGAACCTGCTGCCAGCTTGTGGCCTGTGCCGATGCTTGGGGAACGGCCGCAAAGGTCGCGGCGGCGAACAGCAATGTGAGAGCAAGTGTCCGCTTCATTGCGCACCTCCCTGATCGGAACCGCCTTGGTCGCCTCCGCCGGGAGCGCCACCTCCGCCTGAGTTTTCGATCACGCCTACGGTGCGGTTGGTGTCGACGAATACTTCGTTGGAGACTCGCCGAATGTCGGCCTTCGTGACCTGGTCGATGCGGTCTACTGATTTAAACAACTCGCGCCAATCGCCGTAGCGGGTCTGGTAGGTGGCGATCTGCGTGGCCAGGCCTTCGTTGTCGGCGAGGCCGCGAATCAGATTGGCTTTGGAGCGGGTCTTGATCATCTTCAGTTCTTCGTCGGTGATGTCTTCTTTCTTCAGCTTTTCGATTTCCGCGTGGATGGCGTCGGCCATCTCCTGCGTCGAGTGCCCGGGGAGCGGCACGGCAAGAAACGCGAACAGGTGCGGATACTTGATACCGGGGTATCCGGTGAGCCCCTCGGAGAACGAAGCAATTTTCTTATCGCGCACCAGAGAACGGTAGAGGCGAGAAGTGCGGCCTTCGGACATGAGATCGCTGATGGCGTCAAAGACGGCATCGTCCTTGCTGCGGTAGTCGGGGCGGTGGTAGCCCTCAATGTAGATCGGTTGCGAACGATCTTTGAGCACGACTTTGCGTTCCGAGTTCTGCGGGGGCTCGGTGGTTGTGATTTCGTCGGGTTGCGGACGCGTGGGCAGGCGGCTGAAATATTTCTCGAGGATGGGCATAGCCTCGGAGGCCTTGATGTCACCGGCGACGGCCACCACCATGTTGGACGGAACGTAGTACTTGTCGAAGAATTTCTGGGCGTCGGTGGCGGAGAAGGAGTTGAGGTCGGACATCCATCCGACAGTGGGCCGGTGATACGGATGGGCGGCGAACGCCTCTTCGGTGAACTGCTCGAGCAGGCGGCCGAAGGGGCTGCTGTCGGTGCGCATGCGACGTTCTTCGATGACCACGTTGCGTTCCTTGTAAAACTCGCGCAGCACGGGGTGCAGAAAACGTTCAGATTCAAGGTAGGCCCAGAGTTCGAGGCGATTGACGGGCAGAGAGTAGTGATACTCGGTCAGGTCGTAGCTGGTGGAGGCGTTCATGTCCTCGCCACCGTTCTGTTCGACCAGTTTGCCGAAGGCGTTGGGAACGACGTATTTGTCGGCTTCGGTGATGGCGTCTTTCCAGGCTTTTTCCAGTTGCTTTAACTTTGCTTCATCGCGGCCGACGGTCTTGTCCCGCTCGGCTATGTAGGAGGCGTAGGCAACCTCGACCTTTTCCAGAGCGGGCTTTTCGGCGGCGTAATCCGTGGTGCCGATTTTGTCGGTGCCTTTGAACGCCATGTGCTCGAACATGTGAGCGAGGCCAGTGGCGCCCATGGGATCTTGCACCGAGCCGGCATCGACCATTGTGTAGAAGGAGAAGACGGGAGCCTCCGGGCGCTCGCAGATCATAAGAGTCAGGCCGTTGGGCAACGTCTTGACGGTGATGCGTTTTGCGAAGGACGCGACATCCTGGGCGAGAGCAACGGCCGCGAGAAGAAACAGGGAAAGGGCGATTCTTAGAGTGCGGTGTTTCATCGGACCTCCGACGGTGGGACGAATATGACGAGCCTCTTCTTCGACTGACATGTGTTGGACGGACTAACAGGGCAGAAGTTTGAAAGTACGTGGGGGGAAGGGAGGTTGTCAAACGGCTGCAGGGCGTCTATAGCGGCGCGGGAGGGACGCCCCCGCGACAGCCGNNCGGCAGGATGCCGGCGCTACGGACACGCTCGAATCGGCGCATTTTGCACTGCGCGGGCTTTCAGGCACAATGGCATGCGGAGCGCGCACGTGACAGACTCGGCCGTTGACATCGAGGGCAGGCATCTCAAGCTTTCGAACCTTGAGAAGGTGCTGTATCCGGCTGCCGGATTCACCAAGAAGGACGTCATTGATTACTACGCCCGAATCGCGCCGGCGATCATCCCGCATCTTGCGGGGCGCGCGTTGACGCGCAAGCGGTATCCCGATGGGGTGGACGGCGAACCGTTCTTCGAGAAGAACGCGCCCATGCACAAGCCGGAATGGGTGAAGACGGTGCCGATCTGGAGCGGGCGCAACCGCCGCACCGTCAATTATGTGCTGGCGGATGATTTGGCCACGCTCGTGTGGCTGGCCAATCTGGCGGCGCTGGAACTGCATCCGTCGCTGGCGCTGGCCAAGGACATTACTTGTCCGACGGAGATGGTGTTCGATCTTGATCCGGGGCCTCCGGCGAACATTGTGCAATGCTGCCA